>JBDGST010000048.1:0-25806 GCA_042217365.1 Haloarculaceae archaeon | reverse complement strand
GGCTGAGACTCCCACGGAGGAAACCGCGCCGTTCACGGCGCGGAGGATGTCATTTCTCGGGATTGAGCCACTTTTTTGCCAGTTCCGGACAGATGGACTGCAGAGATGTCATGACCGGGTCGTGTTCGTTCGAATTTGTCCCGGAAGCACAGGCGGGCGGAGGGTTCGAGGATCCCTGGGCGTGCCCGCACGACGCCCACGACGGCGCGGACCGGTGTCTCTTCCACCTCACGCCCGGGGAGCGGGCCGACCTGGGCGTCGGGAACGACGAGGTCGCCACGGCGTTGCGGGACGCGGTCGGCGGGACCGGCGTCGAGACGAAGCAGTTCGTCGGCGCGACGCTCGGCGACTGCGACCTCTCGTACGCGATCGTCGAGTCGGCGGACCGGTACCCGATAGACCTCCGGTACGCGGACGTCGGGACGCTCGACCTCTCGAACGCGACCGTCCGACAGCCGCTCCTCCTCGGGGGGAGCGAGATCGACCGGCTCGACTGGACCGGGACGGAGTTCGAGGCGGGCGTCGACCTCGGGGACGCCGCCGTCGGCGTCGTCGACGCCGCCTCGGTCGCGGTCGACGGCGACGCCGACTTCGCCCGGGCGTCGTTCGAGGGGAGCGTGAACTTCGACGAGGCGCGGTTCCGGGGCGACACGAGCTTTCGCGCGGTCCGCTTCGCCGGGCAGGTCGGGTTCAGGGGCGCCGAGTTCCAGGGCGACGCGAACTTCTCCGAGGACGACGCGACCTTCGCGGACGCGGTCTTCGAGGAGAACGCCGCGTTCACGAACGCAGTCTTCCGGTACGCGGCCTTCGAGGACGCGGCCTTCGAGGGGGCCGCCGACTTCGACGAGGCGACCTTCGAGGGCGACGCGTGCTTCGAGGGGACCGTCCTCAGCGACGACGCCTCGTTTCGCGGCGTCGAGTTCCACGGCGGCGCCAACGTCCTCGAGGACGACGTGAACTTCCGGGACGCGTCGTTCGAGGCGTTCGCCGACTTCCAGAACGCCCGGTTCGAGGACACGGTGTTCGAAGGGGCGCGCTTCGCCGAGGGCGGGAACTTCACCGACGGGCGGTTCGCGGGCGAGACGACGTTCGCCCGGGCAGTCTTCGACGGCGAGGCGGTCTTCCTGGAGGGACGGTTCGAGGACGACACGGCCTTCGCGGGCGTGACGTTCGCGGCGGCGGACTTCCGCGGGGTCGAGTTCCACGGCGGCGACAACGTCGACGACGAGGACGTGACGTTCCGGAACGCGACGTTCGAGGGCGACGCCGACTTCGAGCGCGGGGAGTTCGAGACGACCGAGTTCGCCGGCGCGGTCTTCGAGGGCGACGCCGGCTTCGAGGCCGCCCGGTTCGCCGAGAACGCGTCGTTCGAGGGGGTCACGTTCGACGGGGCGGTCGGCTGCAACGAGAGCCGGTTCGGTGGCGACGCGACGTTCGAGGACGCGGCGTTCGGGGGGGAAACGTGCTTCCGGGGGGTCGAGTTCCACGGCGGCGCCAACGTCGAGGCCGACGACGCCCGGTTCGTCGGCGCGACGTTCGAGTCACCGGCCGACTTCGAGGGGGGCGAGTTCCGGTACGCCGACTTCACGGGGGCGGCGTTCGAGGGCGGGGCGAACTTCCAGAACGCCTCGTTCG
The DNA here is from genome assembly GCA_042217365.1 of Haloarculaceae archaeon. GTDB lineage: Archaea > Halobacteriota > Halobacteria > Halobacteriales > Haloarculaceae > JBDGST01. The sequence continues at coordinate 24,171 of JBDGST010000048.1, read as the reverse complement.
ACGACACCGCCCGGTTCCGGGCCGCCGAGTTCGACCGGGAGACGAACTTCAACGAGACGCGCTTCCGGGGGGACGCCGACTTCGAGGCGGCGCAGTTCCGCGGCGAGGCGGCCGTCTGCTTCCGGGGGGTCGAGTTCCACGGCGGCGACAACGTCGAACGGAAAGACGTCACGTTCGAGGGCGCGCGGTTGGAGGTCCGGGGCGACTTCGAGGGCGGCGAGTTCGGGTTCTGTGACTTCTCCGACGTGGCGTTCGCCGAGGGGGTGAACCTCTCGTACGCGACCTTCGAGGAGGCGGCGCTGTTCGCGGCGTCGTCGTTCGCGGGGGAGACGCGGTTCAACGAGGCGCGCTTCCGCGCGGACGCCGACTTCTCGGACGCCGTCTTCGAGGGCGGCGACCGGGTGTGTTTCCGGGGCGCGGAGTTCCACGGCGGCGCCAACGTCGAGCGCGAGGACGCGTCGTTCGCCGACGCGACGTTCGACGTCGCGGTCACCTTCGAGCGCGGGGAGTTCGGGTACGCGGACTTCGCCGACGCGACGTTCGAGGGCGACGCGGCGTTCGTCGACTGCGCGTTCACCGACCGGGCCGTCTTCGACTCGGCGACCGTCGGCGGCGACGTCGACTTCGACATGGCGACGTTCGCCAGGCGGGCGGACTTCGGGTCGGTCTCCGTCGAGGGCAGGACGCGCTTCGACGAGGCCCAGTTCGAGAGCAACGTTTCCTTCGTCGGAACGACGTTCGGCGGCCCGGCGCAGTTCCGCGGCGCCGCGCTCGAAGGGAGCGCGACCGTCCTCGAGGACGACGCCGACTTCAGCGACGCCGAGTTCGAGGCGGCGGCCGACTTCTCGAAGGCGGAGTTCAGGTACGCAAACTTCGAGGGGGCGTCGTTCGCGGCCGACGCGTGCTTCGACCGGGGCCGGTTCGACGAGGGCGCCAGCTTCGACGACAGCCGGACCGCCGGGGAGTTCCGGATGCAGGACGCGGCGTTCGACGGCGACACGACGTTCCACGGGGCGCAGTTCGAGAGCGAGGCGCGGTTCTACGGGACCGAGTTCTACGGCGGGTCGACCGTCAAGGAAGACGACATCTCGTTCGACGGCGCGGCGTTCGACGGGACCGCCGCCTTCGAACGCGTCGAGTTCCAGGACGTCAGCTTCGACGACGTGGCGTTCCGCGGGCCGACGACCTTCGAGGGCGGCGAGTTCCAGTCGGTCAGTTGCGACGGGACGGTGCTCGGCGAGCGGGCCTCGTTCGTCGGGTGCCGGTTCGAGGACGAGATCGCGTTCGCGGCCGCCCCGGCGGGCGACGCCGTGCTCGTGGACATGACGCGGGCGACGATCAACGACGGGACTATCGTCCAGCCCCCCGGGGGCGGGACCTTCTACGACCTGACGGAGGCGACCGTCAGGGAGGTGAAGTTCGAGGCCAACGACAGCGAGTACGAACTGTTCGACTACTTCCGGTTTCTCGACACGGACTTCGACGGGTTCGACTTCTCCGGCCACATCGACCTGCTCGCGCGCAACGACTGGACGATCCACGCGTTCAGGTACGCCGACGCGACGGGGGACCCCGACGCCGTCGGCGCCGAGGACGTCCCGCCGGACCGGCTCGAGAGCACCTACCTGAAGGCCAAAAACAGCGCCGACGCGTTCGGCCAGCGGAAGGCCGCCTCGGAGTTCTACATCAAGGAGTTCCTCTATCGCCGCAAGAAGAACTGGGCGATCCTCCGGGACGGGACCGCGTCGCTGACCGGGCGGCTGAAGGCCGGCGGCAAGTGGTTCGGCAACGCGCTCCTGTACGAGACCTGCGGGTACGGGGAGCGGCTCTGGCGCGTGGTGTACATGTCCGGGGTCGTCGTCGCCGTGTGGGCGCTCCTCTACGCGACGGTCGCGGAGGGGACCCGCGGACCGGGGAGCGTCAGGACCGAGGCCCTCTCCAGTCCCGCGGAACTGTTCAGTCCCGAGGGCGTCACCACGCTCGGCCGGACCCTGTATTTCAGCCTCGTCACGTTCACGACGCTCGGGTACGGCGACGTCCAGCCGATCGGCCCGCTCGCGCGGACGCTGGCCGGACTCGAATCGTTCGTCGGCGCGCTCCTGGTCGCCCTCGTCGTGTTCGTCATCGGCCGCCGGATGGCGTGGTGAACGGCGTCGCGCCAGCCCGAAACCGCCGGACCGGCCGGCGATGTCAGGCACTGGTATCGTCGGTGCCCTCGCCGGCGGCGTAGATGTTGAACTCCGTCTCCTTCTGGATGCGGTGGAGGAGGTAGAAGGAGACGATGAGGACGAGCATCAACAGCCCGTAGGAGAGCGCGCTGAGCAGCGCGTCGTTCTTGGTGGCGTACTTCGTCGTTCGGAAACTGATGATCTTCCGGGCCATCGCGACGACCCCGACGTTCATGACGATCGGGAGGATGTTCTTGTCCTCGACGTACGCGATGACGGTCCGGTAGATCTCGACGACGATCAGCAGCAGTAACGCGGTGTCTATGAGGTGGATGACGTTGTCGGGGTCCGTGTGCGACCCGGACGCCACCATCTGGTAGAGTTTCAACCCGAGGTCGTACACGCCGATCGCGAACAGGATGATCATGATGAACGCCGTCGCGAGTTCGAGGACATCCATCAGCAGTTCGGACCGGTCGCCGATCGCCTCGAACGCCTCCTCGGTACGCCGATGACCACTCACTCTCGGTTCTCCGGTGCCGTCACCCATTGGAAACCACTGTGTAACCGACAGGGAAGTAAATTTGGTTCACCGATATCGTCGGGAAACAGCCCGAGGGTGTGGCCGAGTCGGGAAACCGGTCGAATGCGGGCGTGCCGAATTTTTATTTCCCGGGACCCGCACGTATCCCGTAATGACGGCCGCACAAAGCGCCGCGCTCCTCCTGTACGCAGTCTCCGTCGTGGCCGGGTATCCCAGCGAGCGGAAGCCGGGCGTGCTGACCCCGACCGTCAGCGCCGGACTGAAGGTACTCACCGTCGTGGTCGTGGTGTTCGGGATGGCCCAGTCGCTCGCGTCTCTCTCGGTGAGCCGGTTCCTGGGCTGGTTCGGCGTCCTCGCCGGGATCGGGGCGATGGCCGTCTTCGAAGCCGTCGTCGACGGGACGAAACTGTGGCAGGTCCACCGCGCGACGAACAGCACCGGGACCGCCGACGCGGCCGCCTCGAACGTCACAGCGCCGCGACCGAGCGGCAGTTCCGGAAACGACTCGGCGCTCTCTTCCGGAGACTCCGCCTTCGATGACGACTCCTTCGACGACGGCGCCTTCGATGACGACTCCTTCGACGACGGCATCGGTTCGGGGGCCGACGGAATCGGTACCGGAGCCGACGGCAGCTCCGGCGGTTCCGACGACGGCACGTTCGGGGAAGACTCGTTCGGCGACAACGGACCAGTCGACGACTCGTTCGGCGACAACGGACCAGTCGACGGCACGTTCGGGGACGACGCCGGGTCGGGGCACGGGTCGTTCAGCGTCGACCACGCGGGCGATCCCGAGTCGATAGAGACCCGGCTAAACGAGGTCGAAGACCACCTCGACGACCTCCGTGACCGGCGCGAGTCTATCGACCACGCGTCGCTCGTAGACCACCTGGAAGCGGAGTTCGACGAGGTGGAGCCACAGTCCGGCCAGTCCATCGTCATCAACGGGGACGTGGTGATCGACAGGCACGAGGAGCACACCGACGCCCGCGAGATAACCGACGAGACGACCGTCGACGACAGCGTCATCAATCGGTCGGAGGTCGACACCGGGTCGCCGTCGATGGACGACGGGTAGGTGACTGCCCCGTCGACCGGGCCCGTCTCTTTTGTCCGTCGCCGTCCGATCGGGAGCATGGAGGTCAACTGCGAGGGGTGTGCCGGGTGCTGTCTGGACTGGCGGCCGCTCGCGGGCGAGGGTCACACTGACGACGACCGACCGGGCGGCCGCGGCGGTCGCTACCGGCCGCTGGACGACACGTACAACCTCGCACCCGTGTCCCGCGACGAGGTGAGCGCGTTCCTGGACCGCGGACTGGCCGGCGCGCTGACCCCGCGGCTGTTCCGGACCGCGGAGGGACCGCACGTCACCGTCGACGGGGTCGACCTCGCGGCGCTGGACGGCCGGCCGGCGTTCGTGGTCGGTCTCCGGAAGGTGCCGAAACCGGTCGCGCCGCTGGGCGCCGACCCGGCGTGGCTCCCGACCTGCGTCTTCCTCGACCCGACGACGCTGCAGTGTCGCGTCCACGACGCCGACCACTACCCGGAGACCTGCGCGACCTACCCCGGGTCGAACCTGGCGGTGGGCGCCGAGACCGAGTGCGAGCGCGTCGAGCGCGCCGGCGGCGGCGACCGCCTGCTCGACGACGACCCGCCCGACGACGCCGCGCCGCTGTTCGGCCCGGCGGCCGTCGGGACGCGCGTGTTCGCCCACCCCGACGCGGAGCGCATCGCCGACGCGGTCGGGCGACTCGCCGACGGAGCGCCGACCCGGGCCGACCGCGCCGAGTTCGTCGCCGTCGCGGCGGCCGCCAGCCCCGGCACGCTCGCGGTCAACGAGGACCGCTACGAGGCGGCGAAGGCGCGCGCGCTCGACGCGACCTCGTGGGTCGACGGGGCCGTCGACGAGTGGGCCGAGCGCGCGCCCGACTCGGCGGCGCTCCCCGGCGGCCGGACCGGCGTCGACGGTGACAGCGAGGCGCGGAGCGTCCCGGAGACGCCGGGTGTCGACGGCGAAGCGCGACCGGACCCGTCGCTCGCTCGCGAGGTCGAGGACGGGCGCGGCGCGCCCGGGACGCCCGGGTGGGAGTGATACGGATCGTCAGCGGCGGCAGCCGCGACGGAGAAGAAACGGACGGCGGCGGGACGCTCACCGCGCGTACAGCCGCGACCCGACGAGCGCCGGAAGGTGGACGTCCGCCGCCGGCGTGACCGCGAGGTAGGGGCGGTCGACCGGCCCGAACACGTCGACCACGCGCCCGACGTCGTCGAGGTCCTCGTCGACGACCTGGGTCCCGATGTCGGGGTGGTCCTCGCCCGGCGCGCGGACGACGGCGACGTTCTGTGCGACCCGGACGACCTCGCCGACCCGTCGCATCGTCACTCCCGGAGCGCCCCGAGGTAGGCGGCGACCCCGCCGAGGAGGTCGCTCTTGGTCGCGTCGTCGGCGTCCTTGACGAGGACGCGTCCGCGGGGCTCGTACTCGCGTGGGTAGGTCTTGTCGCGCTCGATCACCGCGTCGTAGCCGACCTGCTGGACGGCCTGGGCGATCTCGTCGACCGTCGGCTCCGGCACCGCCAGGTCCGCCGGGACGCGCCTGCCCTCGCTGCGCGTGCACTCGGCGTCCAGCGCGGCCGGCCAGATGACGTTCTCCACCATGTCCGTCCCTGGACGCCCGTCACGTAAGGGTCTTTCCGGTTCCCGGCGGGCCGACCGGGCGGTGGCTACCGGCGCTGTTTCTGGCCCGCCCCGTGTCGGTTCCCTGATCGAACTCCGGGCGGCTCACAGCCGGCGGCCGAGCAGCGCGGTCCCGAGGACTGCGAGCAGTGCCGTAACGGTCGTGAACCCGGGGCCGCCGCCCCCCGTCGTCTGGGTCGCGGTGACAGTCACAGTCGCCGACCCGGGCTCAGCGGTCGACGGGCCCAACTCCGCAGTTCCAGTCCCGGGAGCCGCCGTCGTGGCCGTCGCGCCCGACTCCGTGACGGCCGCGTCGGTCGCCGCGACCGTGGGCGTCGGCGTCGCCGTGACCGTGGGCGTCGGCGTCGCCGACAGCGCGGCCTGGGCCTCCTCGTAGGCGTCCGGGTGGATCGCCCGCGTCACGTTCTCCAGCACCCACACGATCCGGGGTGCGGGCTGGTTGAGGTAGTCCTCGTTCACGACGACGGTCTGGTTCTCCCGGAGAGCCGTCGTCTCGTTGTACACCGGCCCCGAGGGGTGGCTCGCGGGGTTCGAGTTGAGCACGAGCCACTCGATCGCGCCGGTCCGGTTCGCGACGCGCTCGGTCTGGACCGGTTTGAACCCGGAGTAGCCCATCTCCGCGGCGACGTTCGTCGTCCCGGCCGCGGTGAGGACCGAGTCGACGAACGTCCCGTCGCCGGCGGCGTACCCGTAGAAGACGTACATCGCGCCGGGATGGGGCTCGTCGCTCACCGCCGTCCGGATCGCCGTCACGCGCTCGCGCATGTCCGCGACAGTCGCGTTCGCGGCGCCGCACTCGCCGGCGAGGCGCCCGATCCGCTCCGTCTTGTCGTACAGCTCAGAGAAGTTCGCCGTCGGGCCGGCGTTGTAGACCGTCAGTCCCTTCTGCCGGAGGCTGGTGACGGCCTCGTCCGGGATGATGTTCGGAGCGAGCACCAGATCCGGTCCGAGCGAGACGATCTTCTCGGTCAGGATCGTCCGCCCGCTGGTGACGTTCGGTAGTTCGCTCGCGCCGTCGAGGTAGCCGGCGTTGTCGGACACGCCGACGACCTTCTCCGATGCGCCGAGTTCCCAGAGCGTCTGCGCGGCGCTCGGTGAGAGCGTCACGATCCGCTCTGGCTCCGCGTCGAGCGTCACGTTCGTCCCCGTGGCGTCGGTGGCCGTGTACGGGAACGAGCACGACGCGGCGGCCGCCTCCGCGCTCGCGGCGTCCGCCACTGGCCCCGTGGCCGCGCTCGCGGCGCCCGCCACCGGCCCCGTGGCCGCGCTCGTAGCGCCCGCCAACGGCCCCGTGGCCGCGGACCCGACGGCTGTGCCGACGCTGTCTGTACTCGCTACGTCAGGGCTCGCGCCCGCGACCGCCGCTCCCGGGCCGAGTCCGGCGAGCGCGACCGCGAGCGCGACCATCACACCGACTGCTGTTCCGCCTCTCATGGCGTCCGTGGAGTGCGAGTTTTTGCAATAAATATTTACCTATTGCAAATAGAATTGTGTTCGAGATGCGGACGGGGCCCAAAGCGGCGCTGTGGACGGTCGCGCTGACGGCCGTGCTCGCGGCCGTGAGCCTCGCGAGCGCGACCGTCGGGCCCGTGTCGCTGTCGCTGCCGGTCGTGGCGCGGGCCGCGCTCAACGCCGTCGGCGTGCCGGCGGGCGCGAGCGCCTCGGTCGGCCGGCTCGCGGCGTTCGGCGTCTCGCTTCCGGCCCCCGTCGTCGACGTGACCTACGCGTACCCCTTCTCGTTCGGGGTCGACGACACGGCCGAGACGATCGTCCGGGAGATCCGCCTGCCGCGAATCGCGCTCGCCGCGGTCGTCGGGTTCGCGCTGGCGACCGCCGGGACGGTCATGCAGGGGTTTTTCAGGAACCCGATGGCCGACCCGTCGATAATCGGCGTCTCCTCGGGCGCGGCGGTCGGCGCGGTCGCGACGATAGCGCTCTCGGTGTCGGGGCCGTTCGGCCTGCAGGGAGCGGCGTTCGTCGGCGCGCTGCTGGCCGCGTTCGCGGTGTATCTCGTCGCGACCGAGGGCGGGCGAACCCCCGTCGCGACGCTGCTACTGGCCGGCGTCGCCGTCCAGACGTTCCTCGGCGCGGTCGTCTCGTACCTGCTGTTGCAGGCCGGCGAGAGCCTCGAACAGGCCATCTACTGGCTGATGGGGAACCTCCGCTACGCCTCGTGGAGCGAGGTAGAGGTGACCCTGCCCGTGACGCTTTGCTGTTTCGCCGTCCTGCTCGCGTACGCGCGGGACCTGAACGCCCTCATGCTCGGCGAGGAGGACGCCCACACGCTCGGGATCGAGGTCGAGCGGACCAAGCGGGTCCTGCTCGCGGTCGCGAGCGTCGCCACCGCCGCGGCGGTCGCTGTCGCGGGGGTCATCGGCTTCGTCGGCCTCGTCGTCCCGCACATGATGCGACTGGTCGTCGGGCCGGACCACCGCGTCCTGCTCCCGACGAGCGCGGTCGCGGGGGCCGCCTTCCTCGTCGCGACCGACACGATCGCCCGGACGGGCCCGACGGCGCTCCCGGTGGGCATCGTCACCGCGGCGCTCGGCGCGCCCTTCTTCCTGTACCTGCTCCGGACCCGGGAGGTGCACTCGCTGTGACCCGCTTGGGCCCGGACGACGGCGACGCCTCCCGGTCGGCCGAGACCCCGCTCGTCGACGTCAGGGACGTGACCGTCGGCTACGGCGACCTCACGGTCCTGAACGGCGTCTCGCTGGGCGTCGCGTCGGGCGAACTCGTGGGTCTCGTCGGGCCCAACGGCGCCGGCAAGACGACGCTCCTGAAGGCGATAAACGGCGTCCTCGACCCGGACGGAGGGACAGTCAGCGTCGACGGCGACGCCATCGGCGACCTCTCCTCGCGGGCGGCGAGCAGGCGCGTCGCGACCGTCCCCCAGGACACGACGGTCGCCTTCGACTTCTCGGTCGAGCACGTCGTGGAGATGGGGCGGACGCCCTACCGCGGCCGGTTCTCGACGGACCCCGGCGCCGCCGACGCGGTCGAGCGCGCCCTGAAGCGGACGGACACGGCGCGGTTCCGCGACCGGAGCGTCGGGTCGCTCAGCGGGGGCGAGCGCCAGCGGGTCGTCCTCGCCCGGGCGCTGGCACAGGAGACCCCGGCGCTCCTGCTGGACGAACCGACCGCCAGCCTGGACATCAACCACCAGATCCGGACGCTGGAACTCGTCCGGGACCTCGCGGACGACGGCAAGGCGGCGCTGGCCGCGATCCACGACCTCGACCTCGCCGCGCGCTTCTGCGACCGGGTGGCCGTCCTCGTCGACGGCGACCTGCTGGCCGCCGGTCCGCCGGGAGAGGTGCTGACCGACGAGCACCTCAGGGCCGCGTTCGACACCGCGGCGGCCGTCCACGCCGACCCCGTCACCGGGACGCCGACGGTGACCCCCCTGTCCGGGCGGGAGACGCTCGACGGGACGGTCCACGTCGCCGGGAGCGGACGCCCCGCCGCGCGGGCTATCGGCGCGCTCGTGGGCGCCGGCGCCACGGTGACCGCCGGCGTGCTGCCCGAGGGCGACCTCGCCGCGGCGACCGCCGCCGAACTGGGCGTCGAGACCGTGACCGCGCCGGCGTTCGCCCCGGTCGACGCCCGGACCGAGGCGGCGGCCCGCGACCTGCTCGCCGCGGCCGACGTGGCGGTGCTCGCCGGCCGGGACCCGCCCGCGGTCGCCGCGCTCGTGCGAGACCACGACAGGGTGGTCAGGGTCGACGGGGGCGGAACCGGGGCCGCGATCCGTCAGGCCGGTCCGACGGCCGCGGACGGGAGCGCCGACGGCGCGGACGGGAGCCGACCCGTCGACCCGAACGGCGACCGGAACGAGGACGGGGTCGCCGACGCCGTGGCGGACCCGTCGTCGGTCGTCGAAACCGTTCGGACGGTCCGTCGGACGGCGCCCGAACCCTCCGAGTGACGACCCGTGAAGGGATAGCTGACGGCGGTCGAATGTGCGGTCTGCGGCGCCGAAAGGCGGCAGTTCGGGGGCCCGCCCGTGGTCACGGATGCCGTGCACACAACAATTATGGGGGGAGACACTGACGTTCGACTATGGTAAACAGGGCTGCGGTTATCCTCATCGGGGGGATCGCACTGGTGATAGTCGTGGCCGTCGGGGGAATCGCCGCACTGGTGCTCGGCGGCGGTGGGGGGAGCGCGGGCGGACAGGGCACGCCGACGGCCATCGCCGCCACGCCGCTGCCACGGGGAGGCGTGCCGACGACCAGCGCGCCCGGGACGGCGACGGCGACGGCGATCACGACAGCGACTGCGACCGCGACGGTTGCGCCGACCGCGACGGCGACCGCGACGGCGACGGCGACCGCGACCGCGACGGCACTCCCCAGGACGACGGTACTGCCCCGGGAGTTCGACGAGCCACGCATCGAGGAACTCGTCAGGGAGTTCATCAACCAGCGACGGCTGGCAGCGGGCCTCCAGCGGCTCGGATACAACGGGTCCCGGGCGGTGAAGCTACGACGGATGGCGCGTTCGCACAGCGAATCGATGGCGGACGTGGGCAAGGCCATCCACGTCATCGACGGGAAGTCCAGTCTCGACCGCTACAAGGAGTACGAGCTGTACACGCGCTGCCAGTTCGAGGCCAGTGACGGAGACTACGTCATGACGGCCGAGGACACCAAGCTCGAGGCCGTCGGGAAAACGATCGCCGGCCACGAGTACGAGGAGGGCGGCGAAACCGAGTTCAACGGCGACGAGCGGGCGGTCGCGAAGGCGCTCGTCTCGACCTGGTGGAACAGCACCGTCTACCACGACAGGGTCGCCCGGCCGAACGCCGACCTCGTCGGCGTCGGGGTCGAGATCACACAGTCCGGAGAAGTATACGCGACCGTCAACCTCTGTGGCTGATAGCTGACCGGGAGCGGTCAGTGACGGGGTAGGACCTCCGGCGCGTCACCCGGCGTCGCGGTCGATCTCCTTGAACGCCTCGCCGACGTCGTCGAACTCGTCGAGGACGTCGTCGAGACCGGCGCGCAACTCGGACGCCCGCTCGCGGAGGGCGACGACCTCGTCGTTGCGAGCGAGTTCGCCCTCGCTCTTCTCCGATTCGAGGAGAGCTAGTTTCGACGTGACTTCGAGGTACTCGGTGAGCCGCGCGTCGTACTCGCGCGCCGCCAGCTGCTGCTCGATGGCGTCGACCAGGTCGGCCTTCTCGACCGGCTTGCAGATGTACTGGTCGAAGGACATCTCGACGATGTCGAAATCGGGGTCGACCGCAGTGATCATTATGACCCGGCAGTCGAGGTCCCGGTCGCTGATCTCCTCGAGGACCTCGTCCCCGGACACGCCGGGCATCCGCCTGTCCAGCAGGACCACGTCGATGTCGTCGTCGACCCGTTCGAGCGCCTCCTCGCCCCCGTAGGCGGTCTCCGTGTCGTAGTATCCCCGGAGTCTGAGTTCGTACACGTCGGCGACCTCCGCCTCGTCGTCCACGATCAGGACGGTGGGGTCGGTGCCGTTGCTCGACTCGTTCACGGTAGTGAGTTGACGCCGGACTATTTGTAAGTGTGGGAACGGCGGGCGTATTTGTACGACCGTGCGCAGTCCGGCGGTTTGCGACGCGAGAAACGCGAGGTCGTCCCCCGCCGGAAGCGAATGACGGCGAGCACCCGGCAGCGATCGAACCGGGGTCGCCGAACCGGGGAGCGACCCGACCATCACAACCCCTATGCCAACGCCGTCCGAACTGCGGGTAATGTCGAGGTGCGACGAGTGCGGCAAGGAGGAGAACATGCCGTACCAGTGTCGCCACTGCGGCGGCACCTTCTGTGCGGACCACCGCCTCCCGGAGAACCACGGCTGTCCCGGGCTGGACAACTGGAACGACCCCGGCGGCGTCTTCGACAGCGGGTTCGACGACAGCGTCACGGCCGAGGGGAGTTCGCCGGGCCTGGCCGACCGTCTGGGACTGACCCGTCCGGGCGGGCCGATGGGGTACTTCCGCGGGAACATGACCTTCGTCTTCCTGGGGGCGATGTGGATCACCTTCGCGGTCCAGCTCGGCCTGCAGCTGCTGGAACTGTACGGCCTGCACCGGGCGCTGTTCGTGCTCTCGCCGGCCCACCCCGAGTACGTCTGGACGTGGTTCACGTCGGTCTTCGCCCACGGCGGCTTCGGCCACATCGCCATCAACAGCATCGTCATCTACTTCTTCGGCCGCCTGGTCGAGGACTACGTCGGGTCGCGGAACTTCACGCTGCTGTTTCTCGGGAGCGGCGCGCTGGCCGGGCTCGGGCAGATCGGCATCCAGATCCTCCGGGCCGGCGGGATCCCGCCCGCGCCCGCCGGGGGCGTCGTCGGTGCCAGCGGCGCCGGCCTCGCCATCATGGGCGTGCTGACCGTCCTCAACCCGAACCTCCGCGTGTACCTGTACTTCCTGCTCCCGGTGCCGCTGTGGCTGCTCACGATCGGGTACACCGGCTGGACCGTCTTCCAGATCTTTTCGGCCGGGATCGGCGCCGGCGGCACCGCGCAGATCGCCCACCTGCTCGGGCTCGGGCTCGGCCTGCTGTACGGCCAGCGCGTCAAGGGTCGCTATCGGCTGCCGAACCAGCTCCAGTTCGGCGCCGGGGGGCGCGGTCCGGGCGGTCCCGGCGGGCCGGGCGGCCCCGGCGGCCGCGGCCCGTTCTAATGCGCGTCGCCCGCCCCGAGTTCGTCCCCGACGCGTCGCTGTCGCGCGAGGAGATGGAACAGCTCCAGCGCGACATCGCCGCGGCGGCGACGTTCGCCGACGACCTGCCGGTCGACCCCGCGGCGGTGCGCGTCCCCGACGGTAGCCGGCCGGCGGACCGCGGGGCGTCCGGATCCGGACCCGAGCAGGCGACGCTCGACGGCGACGGGCCTGCCGACGGCGGCGACGCGCCGCTGGTCGCGGGGGTCGACCAGGCGTTCGTCGACGACCGCGCGGTGAGCGTCGCCGTCGTCCTGCGGGACGGCGCCGTCGTCGAGCGGACACGCGCCGTCGAACCGACCGAGATCCCGTACGTTCCCGGTCTGCTGAGCTTCCGGGAGGGACGGGCGGTCCTGTCGGCGTTCGGCGCGCTCGACAGCGACCCGGACCTCGCGCTCGTCGACGGGAGCGGGCGGATCCACTTCCGCGAGGCGGGGCTGGCGACCCACGTCGGCGTGACGCTGGACTGCCCGACGGTCGGCGTCGCCAAGAGCCTCCTCTGTGGGACGCCGGCCGAGTCGCTCGACCGGAAACACCCCGCCGGGCGCCGCGTCCCCGTCGAGGCCGACGCCGACGTCGAGACGGCCGACCCGGGGACGGTTATCGGCCACGCGCTCCAGACCCGCCAGTTCGAGGGGGAGAACCGCCACGTCAACCCGCTCTACGTCAGTCCCGGCCACCGCGTGAGCGCGGCGACCGCCGCCGACCTCGTCGAGCAGTGCTGTGCGGGCTACAAGCTCCCGGAACCGACGCGGCTGGCCGACAGCTACGCCGACGACGTGAAGGCCGACGTGCGCGACTGACGTGAAGGCCGACGTGCGCGACTGAAGGGCAGACCGGCGCGGCCGAGTGGCTGCAACGGGCGCGACACGACCTGACGGCGGAGACGCGGGCGAGGGTCGAGACTTAACTGCCCGGCGCACGTCCGGCCGGGCATGACGAAGACGGCGCTGATAACCGGCACCTCGTCGGGCGTCGGTCGCGCGACGGCGGCCGAGTTCCTCCGGCGCGAGTGGACGGTCTACGCGACGGCCCGCGACGCCGACGACGTGGCCGACCTGGCCGACGCGGGCTGTAAGACGGCCGAACTCGACGTGACCGACGGCGACGCCGTCGAGCGGGTCGTCGACCGCGTCCTCGACGAGACGGGTCGGATCGACTGCCTGGTCAACAACGCCGGCTACGCCCAGTACGGCGCGATAGAGGACATCCCGGTAGACGCGCTCGGAGACCAGTTCGACGTGAACGTCTACGGCCCGCACCGGCTGACGCGGGCGGTCCTGCCCAGCATGCGCGAGCGGGGGACCGGAACGGTCGTGAACGTCTCCAGCGTCCAGGGCCGGATCGCGACGGCGGGCGGCGGCGCATACGCCGGGTCGAAGCACGCCCTGGAGGCGATGAGCGACGCGCTCCGGAACGAGGTCGACGAGCACGGCGTCGACGTCGTCCTCGTCGAGCCAGGGCCGGTCCGGACGGCCTTCGGCGACCGCGCCGACGACCAGCTCGCCCGCCTGGAGCGGTCGGGCGCCTACGAGTCGCTGTACGCGCTCATCGAGGACACGAGCGTCCTCGCGAGCGGGGGCGACACCGGCGTCCACCCCTCGGCGGTCGCGGCGGTGGTCGCCGACGCCGCCTGCACGTCCGACCCCGACCCGCGCTACCCCGTCGGGCGGACCGCCCGCCTGACCCTCGCGGCGCGGCACCTCCCGGACCGCTGGCGCGACGCCGCCTACCGCCTCGTCCGGTGGGTCCTGACGTGAGCCGGCGGTACCCGGGCCCACGACCATGACCACCGTCGAGAACCGCGACGCGCTGGCACGGACCGCCGCCCACGAGACCGCCCTCGACTGCGTCCTGGCGGGCGTCGAGGCCGCCCGCCCCGAGCGCGTGCTCCGGGACGCGCTGGAACTGTCCGGCGGCCAGTTACGCATCGAGGGCGCGGTCTACGACCTCGACGCGTACGACGAGGTCGCGGTGCTGGGCTGCGGGAAGGCCGCCGGACAGGTCGCCGCGGTCCTCGACGACCTGTTCGGGGACGCCCTCGACGGGGGCGTCGTCGTCACGGACGACCCGGTCGACGCCGGACGCGTCGACGTCGTCGAGGGCGACCACCCGGTACCGAGCGAGCGGGGCGTCGAGGGCGCCCGGCGGGTGCGCGAGGCCGCCGCGGCCGCCGGGCAGGGGACGCTCGTCCTCGCGGTCGTCACCGGCGGCGGGAGCGCGCTCCTGCCGGCCCCCGCCGGCGACCTCTCGCTGGCAGACCTGCGGGCGACGACCGAGGCGCTGCTGGACGCGGGCGCGAGCGTCGACGAGATCAACGCCGTCAGGAAACACTGCTCGGCGGTCAAGGGCGGCCGCCTCGCAAGGACCGCCGCGCCGGCGACGGTCGCGACGCTCGCGTTCAGCGACGTGGTCGGCGACGACCCGGGCGTCGTCGCGAGCGGGCCCACGGTCCCCGACCCCACGACCTACGACGACGCCCGCGCGGTGCTGGCGCGGTACGACCTCGACGTCCCGGCGGCGGTCCGCGACCACCTGGCGGCGGGGGCGGCGGGCGACCGCCCGGAGACGCCCGGGCCGGACGCCGACCTCTCGCACGTCCGGTACCACCTGCTGGCGGACGCCTGGACGGCCATCGAGGCGGCCCGCGAGGCGGCCGAGGAGCGCGGGTACGGGACGCTCGTGCTCTCCTCGCGGGTGCGCGGCGAGGCGCGCGAGCAGGGGCTCGCCCACGCCGCGGTCGCCGAGGAGGTCGCGGCGACCGGCAACCCGGTCGACCCGCCCGCGGTCGTCCTCTCGGGCGGCGAGACGACCGTCACGGTCACGGGCGACGGCGACGGCGGCCCCAACCAGGAGTTCGCGCTCCGGGCGGCGATGGACCTCCCCCCGGAAGCGGTTCTCTGTGCGGTCGACACCGACGGGCGCGACGGCGCCAGCGACGCCGCGGGCGCCCTGGTCGACGGGGAGACGGTCGGCGACGGCGAGGCGCCCGCCGCCCGCGACGCGCTGGCCGCCAACGACGCCGGGTCGTTCCTCGGCGCCCGGGACGCGCTCGTCGTCACGGGGCGGACGGGGACGAACGTCAACGACCTGCGCGCGCTGGTCGTCCGGTGAGCGCGGCGAAACAGCTATTTCCCAGGTCGGACATGTACCCGCCGTGTCCGAACAGTCCCACGACGCGCTCGTCTCGTTCCTCCGCGACGAGTTCGGCGACGAACTGGGCGCAGTGGTCCGGTACATCGAGTCGGAATCGACGGTTCTCCACGGACAGGACCACCTCGAACAGTACGCCGATGGGGTCGATCTCCGGTCAGACGAGCAGATGCACCGGGACGCCGTCAGCCGACTCCAGCAGACGGCTCTCGCCGGAGACCTGTACGAAACGAACGTGTACGGGGAGGTGACGGTCACGGAGGACGGGACCGGGCTCTACCTGTTCCCGAGCGACCGGGAAGGGATCTTCGTCTGGCTCGGTCCCGGCGCCGACGTGACGGTCCCGGAGACGCTCGACGAGTGTCTGGCCCGCCTCGACGGCGAGTAGCGGGTCAGTTCGCGGTGGTGGCCGACCGCTCCCGACTGCCGGCGACCGATCGGTTCGTCGGCGGGACCGCCGTCAGCCCGTCGGAAGTCGGGTCACTCCGCCAGACACGCCGCCACGACCCGGAGCAGCTTCTCCCCGCGCACCTCGTCGGCGAACAGCGGCACGCGGCGTACGTCGTGGCCGCGGAACACGTCCTGGGAGCGTTCGAGCGCGCGCCGCTGCACGTCCCACCGGCGCTGGCAGAACTCGCAGCCGTCCAGGTCGGGCGCGACGAACCAGTCGGCCTCGACGTCGGCGACGTCGGTCAGGTCCTGCATCACGCGGTTGACCACGACGGTCCCGACGGGGACGCCGAACTCGTCCAGGCGCGCGAGCAGGCGCTCTGACTCGCTGACCGACAGCTCCTCGGGGACGAGCACCACCCGGAAGTCCGTCTGTGCGGGGTCCTGGAGGACGTCGCGCAGGCGCTCGACCCGCTCCCGGAGGACGCGCAGGTCCTCCAGGTCCATCTCGGCGTCCTCGTCCTCGTCGCCGAACATCCCCGTGACGCTGTCCATCATCCCGCTGAGGCGCTCCCGCAGCGAGAGGACGCGCCCGAGCATCGAGTCCATCACCTCCGGGAGTTCGAGCAGGCGGAGCGTGTGCCCGGTCGGGGCGGTGTCGACGACCACGCGGTCGAACCGGGGGTCGTCCATGTACTCGATGAGGAGGCGGACCGCCGCGGCCTCGTCGGCGCCGGGCATCGACCCGCCCAGCGGGTCGACCATCCCGGCCCCGTCGCCGCCCAGCGCGTCGCCGAGGCCCCCGAGCATCCCGCCGAGGGGCGCGTCGTCGCCCTCGCCGGCGAACGGGCCCTCCTCGAGCGCGTCCTCGGGGTCGATCTCCGCGGCGTAGAGCGGGACGTCCTCGCGGATCTCGGCCGGTTCGGGCGGGATGTCCGCTTCGAGCGTGTCCGACAGCGAGTGGGCGGGGTCGGTCGAGACGACGAGCGTGGCCGTGCCGTCGCGGGCGCTGGCGAGCGCGGTCGCCGCGGCCATCGTCGTCTTGCCGACGCCGCCCTTCCCGCCGTAGAGGACGTACTCGGGCGCGTCGACGCCCGAGGGGACGGCCGCGTCGTCGATCTCCTCGACCGCCTCGACGTCGATGTCGCTCATGCGCGACAGTGGCGACCGGCGACGGATGTACCCGTCGGTCCGGGAACGGGGAGCGACGCGGTCGCTCGCGCGCCCCGGGACCGTGGGAGCCGACCGTCCCCCCGGGACGGCCGGTACTGGAGAAGTGACGCCTACGACCGCGACGACCGCGCCTCGCGCACCTCGGCGCCGTCACGGAGTTTGTCCTCGCAGAACGGGCAGACGCGGGGGCCGTTGTATCCGTCCGGCGTGAACACGCGCATGTACGCCTCGGTCACGAACGACCCGCAGTTCTGGCACTCCGGCATCCCGTAAACAACTCGAATCATCCGTCATATTCTTTCCGGACGGTCCCTGGGCGGCCGGTTTCGGCCCGATCGGCGCTGGACTCCGGGGAACGGGACGCGCGGAGGCGTGCGGTCGAGGCTACTCCGGCGCGGTCACGATCCCGGGACGCGAGCGGTCTGGACTGGACCGGCAGGCGCGCGCCGGTCGGCCGGCTCACCCCGGTCGGCGGTCGTCCCAGAACGCGTCGAGTTGCGGGTCGAGGAACTCCCCGGAGAGGCGGACGAACTCCTCGCGCTCGGCCGGCGAGAGGTACTCGTGGACCGAGTGGCGCACGCCGGCGGTGTAGCGCCGGTCGGCGAGGACGCGCACGCCCCGCTCCTCGGTCCCGCGGATCACCCGGCCGATGGCCTGGCGGGCGCGCCGGACCGCGGGGACCGTCAGCGCGTACTCGAAGGCGTTGTCCTCGCCGAACGCGTCGGCGTAGGCCCGCCTGACCGCGCGGACGCGCGGCGAGCCGACGTTGACCAGCGGGACCCCCACCACGAGGGCCGCCGCCAGCTTCTCCCCGTCGTAGTCGACGCCCTCGGTGAGGGTCCCGCGGGTGCTCGTGACCAGCACCTTCCCGCGGCCGCGGAAGAACTGCTGTTTGAGCGCCTCGGTCGCCTCGTTGCTGGAACTCTCGTCGACCAGCACCGGCTTCTCGACCGCCTCGTCGAGGTAGGCGCCGGCCCACGCGGCCTCCCGGTAACTGGGCATGGCCACGAGGACGTTCCCCGGCGAGCGCGCGACGGTCCGCAGGACGTGGGCGTACTCGTCGCGGGTTCGGTTCCAGCCCTCGCCCAGCGGCTCCATCTCCCCGGGATCGCCGCGGTTGCGCGCCGTGAACGGCTCGGCGTCGACGACCCAGCTCGCCCGGTTCTCGGCGGGGAACCGGAGCGGGTAGCTCTCGGTCACGACCGGCCGACCGTCGGCGGAACGCTCCGCGCCGCCGTCCCCGCCCGGCCCGGAGCCGCCCGACAGTTCGTCCAGCCCCGACACCTCGGTGAAGACGTCCAGCGGCGAGAGCGTCGCGCTCATCAGGACGCCCCCGCCCAGCGCGTCGAACACCTCCGCGAGCGTCTCGCCGGGCATGCAGTCGAACAGGACCAGCCCGGCGGTGTACGCCCGCTCGTAGGCCGGGCCGGCGGCGGTCTCGTCTTTCGGGGCGCGTTCGAGTTCGACCTCCCGGAGGTAGCGGGCGTGGTCGCGTTCCCACCACCGGCCGAGGACGACCCCGGTCGCCGCACAGACCGGCGAGCGCGACAGGCCGAGGCCGTCGATGGCGTCCTCGACGGCGGCGCCGACCGTCGCGAGCGACCGCCACAGGTCGCCGCCGTACCCACGGCGCTCGGCCCACCGGGTCAGCTCGTCGGGCTCGGCCGTCTCCGGGTCGCGCAACGGGACCTCCACGTCGCGCTCGGGGAGGGTCTCGCGCGGGTCGCCCACCCGCCAGTCGCGCTCGAACGCCTCGTCGAGGTGGCGCTCGACCCGCTCGTCGAGCCACCCGAGCAGGTCGTCGTAGAACTCGCGGGCGCGCTCGACCGCTTCCAGCGGCACCTCGTGACTCGCGAGGTGCTCCCGGACCGCGGCCTTGCGGTCCTCGCCCTCGCGCGCCCGGGAGAGGAGGTGGTTGCAGTCGTTGCGCGCCCGGACGAGCGTGTCCCGCCCCACCCGGTCCGAGAGCAGGTCCCGGACCCGCTCTTCGAGCCGGTGGGCCTCGTCGACGACGAGGAACGTGCTCGAATCGAGGACGGAGGCGACCAGCGGCCGCGTCGCCGGGTCGAACAGGTGGTTGTAGTTGCCGACGATCACGTCCGCGTTCTCCAGGAGGACGCTCATCACCCGGTGGGGACAGGTCCCCCGCTCGGTCGCGGCCGGGAGGTAGTCATCGGCGGTGACGACGAAGTTCTCGCCCGCCGAGAAGTCCACCGGCGAGCCCCTGTTGCGGGCGAACCAGTCGGCCTCGAACGGGCAGTACAGCGGCGGGTCCTCGCCCTCGGCGAGCGCCTCGGGCGCCTGGGGCTGGCTCCGTGGGTACGGCGACTCGGCGCCGGCCGTCGAGAGCGCCGAATCGAGCGTCCGGTAGGTCTCGGCGTCCAGGCGGGCCTCCCGGACGAGTTCGCTGGCGCGCTGGGGGTCCCACCACACGTCGTCGGGGTCGGCGGGGATCGCCGCCTCGGCGACGGGCGCGTCGTCGGACCGGCCGTCGGCCTCGACCAGGTTGGCGGTGTGCTCGCGGAGGTCCTCGCACCTGTCGTGCGTGGACGCGTCCTCGGGGAAGGACCCCTCGCGGCCGTACGGGCACAGGTCGCGCTTGCCCACGAGGGCAACCCCGCGGAGCGGGGCCGGCCCGGGGTCGGCGTCGAGTGGGTCGGAGCCGGTACCGCTGGGGCCGTCGTCGTTAGCCGCGTCGCCGTCAGCCGCGTCGGCGTCCCCTCCGTCATCGGCGCCTGCTCCGTCGCCGTCGGTCCCCTCGACGAGGCGGGCGTTCATCGCGCGCAGGTCCTCGACGAACTGGAGGCGCTGCTGTTTGACCGGGGTGACGACGACCACGCGGTCGAACTGGCGGGTATGCTCGACGAGCGCCGCGCCCGCCGTCAGCGCGGCCATGGTCTTGCCCGTTCCGCAGGGGCCCTCCATCGCGAGGTAGCCCTGTCGCTGGCCGACCTCGATGGCCGTCTCGACCGCGTCGGCCTGGCTCTCGTAGGCCTCCTCGAAGGCGAAGAAGTCCCGCCAGGCCGACGCCGGGTCGCCGGTGCCGGCGGAGGCGGCGTCCGCCGCGCGGTCCGGGCCGCCGCCGGCGTCGCGGCCGCCGGTGTCGTCGCCACTCATGCGTCGTGTCACGCGTTCGGGTGCCCTCGCGTATGAACGCTCGGATACGGCGCGGCGGCTCACGGAGCCCCTTGCGGGCCGGAACCGACCGTGTCGCCGGCTCCTCGACCGGACGGGTCGGGGTCGAGGCCGGCCCGCTCCGGGGCGGTCGCGACCGGGAGCGCCCGACAAAAAGGCTTTACCGGCGGCGTAGCCTACCGGGGACAAATGGTACTCGATGATCTGGGGGAGTCCCTCCGGAGCACGCTGAACGACCTCCGGGGACAGTCGCGCATCTCGGAGGAGGACGTCGAGGAGATCGTCAAGGAGATCCAGCGGTCGCTGTTGCAGGCCGACGTCGACGTCGACCTGGTGATGGAGCTGTCGGACAGCATCGAGACCCGCGCCCTCGAGGAGGAGCCGCCGGCGGGCACGTCGGCCCACGACTGGGTGCTGCGCGTCGTCTACGACGAACTCGTCGGCCTGGTCGGCGAGTCGACGGAGCTCCCGCTGGAATCCCAGACCATCCTGCTCGCGGGCCTCTACGGGTCGGGGAAGACGACGACCGCGGCGAAGATGGCGTGGTGGTTCTCGAAGAAGGGGCTCCGCCCCGCCGTCATCCAGACCGACACCGACCGCCCGGGCGCCTACGACCAGGCCGAACAGATGGCCGAGCGCGCCGAGGTGGACTTCTACGGCGACCCCGACGCCGACGACCCGGTCCGGATAGCCGAGGAGGGGCTGGCGGCGACGGAGGACGCCGACGTTCGCATCGTCGACACCGCGGGCCGGGACGCGCTGAACGAGGAGCTCGTCGACCAGATCGAGGATATCGAGGCCGCGGCCGACCCCGACCGGAACCTGCTCGTGCTCGACGCGGCGATGGGCCAGTCCGCGAAGGACCAGGCCCAGGAGTTCGAGGAGTCAATCGGCATCGACGGCGTCGTCATCACCAAACTGGACGGGACGGCAAAGGGCGGCGGGGCGCTCGCGGCCGTCAACGAGACGGGCTCCTCGATCGCCTTCCTCGGGACCGGCGAGACGGTCCAGGACATCGAGCGGTTCGAGGCCTCCGGGTTCATCTCGCGGCTGCTCGGGATGGGCGACCTGAAGCAGCTGACCGAGCGGGTCGAGCGCGCGATGGAGGAGACCGAGGCCGAGGAGGAGGACTGGGACCCCGAGGACATGATGAAGGGGGAGTTCACCCTCCGGGACATGCGCAAGCAGATGCAGACGATGAACAAGATGGGGCCCCTCGACCAGGTGATGGACATGATCCCCGGGATGGGGGGCGAACTGATGGACCAGTTGCCCGACGACGCGATGGACGTCACCCGGGAGCGCCTGCAGGACTTCGAGGTGATCATGGACTCGATGACCGACGAGGAACTGGAGAACCCCCGCGTCGTCGGGAAGTCCCGCACCGAGCGCATCGCCCGCGGGTCCGGCAAGCCCGAGGAGCGCGTCCAGGAACTGCTGGAGCAGTACAACGCCATGCGACGGATGCTCGACCAGTTCCAGGGCATGGGCGACGGCGACATGGAGCGCATGATGCAGAAGATGCAACAGGGCGAGGGCGGCATGGGCGGCATGGGCGGCCTCGGCGGCGGTGGCGGCCCGTTCGGCGACTGAATCGAACCGCGTCTCTCCTCTCCGACACCGTCCGTTCCGCTTCCCGGGACCGCCGGCTCCCGTTCCGGTGCCGTCCGTTCCGCTCCCCGGGACCGGCTGGCACGCGCCCGCCGCCGTCGGGTCCGTTCCCCGAGACCGTCGGGCACGCGCCCGCCGCCGTCAGTCGCCGCCGGCCTGCTCGCGCCGGGTGGCGCTCTCGTTGAACCCGGCCACGACCGCGTCGAGTTCCGGCGTGTCCGTGGCGGTGGCGGGCGCGGTGAGCGGGGAGACGCTCACCTCGCCGTCGACGAGCGCCCGGCGGTCGCTGCCGACGGGGTAGCGCTCCCGGAGGTCGTCGCCGGCCGGGAAGGGGTTCTCCCAACCGACCGTTCCCGGCCAGACGGCGTCCTGGAGGGCCACCTCCTCGCTCGCGGCGCCGCCCGCGCTCTCGCCGTCCGCGGCGCCGCCCGCGCTCTCGCCGTCCGCGGCGTCAGAACCATCGCCGTCGCCACCCGCGGCGCCGTCGTCGCCCGGGCCGGCGTTCGGCCCGTCGCGCTCGGCCTTCCAGTCCGGCGTGGCGTCCGCGGCGTCCCCGTCGGGGTCGTGTTCGACGTGGACGTCGTAGTCGTGGTAGGGCTCGGTCACCCGCATCCGCAGGTCCGCCACGTCGACGGGAACGTTCGCGTTCAGGATGTCCGCCGAGGCGAAGGCGTCCGCCGAGAGCGCGCGGACGACCAGTTCGCGGGCGACCCGGGCCGGGCGGCCGAAGTCGTACGCCGCCGGCGGTTCCAGGAAGAAGTCCTCGCAGTGGTACGCCGAGACGGCGACCGCGGGGATCCCCAGAAACGACGCCTCGATGCACGCGCCGACGGTCCCCGACCGGCCGACGACGTAGTTGCCGACGTTCGGGCCGTGGTTGCACCCCGAGACCACGAGGTCGAACGCGGGGTAGTTGCCGGCGCCGTAGGCGACGCAGTCGGCGGGCGTCCCCGCGACGGCGGTGCCCCAGGGGTGGTCCTCGCGGCGCGCTCGGTCCGACCGGGTGCGGCCGACGCCGCTCTGGTTCTCGACCGGCGCCACGACCGTCACGTCGGCGACAGCCGTCAGTTCCTCGTACAGCGCCGCGATCCCGGGGGCGTCGATGCCGTCGTCGTTCGTCAACAGGACCCGGGGTGTCCCGTCGAGGTTCGCGACCGACTCGTCCATGGACACCGCTCCGACTCGACGGGCAAAAGGGTTCCTCGTCGCCGGCGGCGGGACTCGGTGCCGCGTCGCCGGCGGCGGGACTCGGTGCGACCGGTCCCGAGGTGGCCAGCCCCGCCCCGGTCGCCCGGAACGCCCGGTTCGGCCGCGGTCGTCGTTCTCACCCGTGAGACTGCGGCGGCAACGGATTTCAATCAGGGGGGCGCACGTGGCCGAACATGGCCGACGGGCCGCCGCTCGACCGGACGCTCGACCCGGCGGCGTTCTACCCCCTGTACCGGGGCGCGCTGGCGGCCGAGAGCGTCCAGCGGCGGCTCGAACGGTGTTACGCCGTCGTCCTCGCGGGGCGGCTGGGGCTGCGACCCGACGAGATACTCCACTGCCACGAGGGGTGGGTCGACTGGGGACGGGGGGAGCTACAGGTGCCGGCGCTGGAGCCGTGTGCCTGCCGCGAGTGCTGGGCGCGGGCCCGGGCCCGGCAGGCCGGCGGCGACGAGCGCCCGCTCGACGAGATACTCACCGGGGAGATGTGGTCGCCGGGGACCGACGCGGGCGCCCGGACGATAGCGTTCGGCTGGTCCGAGCGCATCACGGCGCTGCTGGCGACCTTCTTCGACTACGTCGAGGTGCTGGACTGCGGCCGGACGGAGCTCGCGGGACTGGTCCGGGAGGCGGCCGCGGACGCCGAGGGGATCGACCCCGAGGGGCTCACACCGCAGGTCCTCCGCGCGACGGGCGGGCGCTTTTTCGCCGCGGTCGGGTTCGACGCGACCAGCGTCGCGCACCTGCTGGGTCTCGACGACCGCGAGCGGGCGGAGGCGTTCGTCCGCGCGGCCGGGCAGCGCCCGAGCGCGGCCCTCTACCGGGCGTTCGATCGAGAGGCGGTCGGGCCGTCGGTGCCGCCCGCCGACCCGGCCGAGCGGTTCCCGATCGCCTGCGATCCGGCCCCGTTCAGCCGCGAGCCGTTCGCGGCGGCCGACTACGGGGCGGGTGCGCGCTTCGAGCGGGCGAAGGACGAACCGGGGGACCGCGTCCGCAACCCGCGGCCGACGGCGGTCCCCGACGGCGTCGACTACGACCCGGCCGACCACCGGATGGCCGGCCAGGCCGACCCGGAGGGCGGGCAGTTCTCGGCGACGCCCGGCGCGGACGTGGCCGACATGGCCGCGCTCCGGGACTGGATCACCCGCCGCGACGCCTCGCTTCGGGCCGACAGCTCGCTCGGCGATGGCGCGACCGGCGTCGCCCCGGGGATGAACCGGCCCGGACCCGACGCGGCGTCGGTCGACGCCGGCGAGGGACCGCCCGCCGAGCCCGAACTGCCGGAGAACGCCGCTCGCGCGGTCGACCGGGGCGACGCGGGGGCCGCATCGGCCGGCGGCACCGCCGAACGGCCGAACGGCGCCGGCGCGGCCGGCGACGGGACAGCGGGA
>JBDGST010000134.1:14342-26398 GCA_042217365.1 Haloarculaceae archaeon | reverse complement strand
ACGCTTGCACCACCTCCCGTTCCGCGCCCTCCAGTTCTATACGTCGTACAAGGCGTCGTTCGAGGGTATCCCGACTGCGTGGATTAACCCCGAGTACACGAGCCAACGGTGTCCGATGTGCGGACACACGGAGCGTGCGAACCGCAACAAAAAGCGGTTCAAATGTCGCTCGTGCGGGCATCAAGACCACAGCGACCGTGGTGCAAGCGTCAATATCGCCGTGAAAGGCATCAAGAAACTCGATTGGAATGTGCCTGCTCTCAACAGCCTTCCCGTTGTTCGGAAGGTGCGACGGCAGGCATCGGGGGCCGTGGACGCCCCGACCGTGACCCACCCGACCGTTCGAGGCTATCAGGCCGATGGTCGAGTGGGAGTATCCGACTAACCCACGGGAAGCCTCGGGGCTTGACCCCGAGGCGGTTCACGAGTGGCGCACCCAGTTCCACCGGGACCCCCTGCTCGCCCGGACGACCGGGGCGTACTACCTCGCGCTGCCCGCCCACGTCTGGGACGAATTCGCCGACGACGCGGACGCAGACTCCGAGACCTGGGGGGCGGTACGCGCTCTCCACGAGGCGCAACTCCGACGGGACGCCGACGACGTGGGTGCGGAGGTCGACCGGCTCGACGGCGGGCAGGCGGTCGTTCTCACCCGTCCGTGATACGGACCGCCCCAACTCATCACCGGACTGCCCCAACTCATCACCGGACCGGTGCGACTCATTCCCGGGCCGACCGCACTCCGTCGTGCGGCCGTCCCGGTGAGTCCCAACACCGTCCCGTCTGGATCGTCGCCGGCGGGGAGACGGCTCGCCGAAGGGGGCAGGCACCGTCACGGTCAGACGAACTTTGCCGCGTTCACCCCGAGAGCCGTTCTCGCGCCCCTGCAACGACCACGTGGACGTCCTCCCGCTCGTCGCCAGCGCCGACCGATGTTTGGCGATTACACGAAGAATATTTTCTAATATGAGAAATTTTATTTGCAGAAGGCAATCTTTATCACCCGGGCGTCCGTAACAGCGGACGCAATGAGCACCCAGAAGGAGGTCCTCCAGGAAGCCGGCACAGTGGAAGAAAACGAGCTCCGCCTCGAAACGGGGAAGGCAGAACAGATCATCGACGCGCTGAACACCGACCTGGCTGCGACGTACGTCCTCTACCACCAGCTCAAGAAGCACCACTGGAACGTCGAGGGCGCCGAGTTCCGCGACCTGCACCTGTTCCTCGGTGACGCCGCGATGAACGCCGAGGAGGCCGCGGACGAACTCGCCGAGCGGCTCCAGGCGCTGGGTGGGACGCCGGTCGCCGGACCGGAGGCCATCGCCGAGCGCTCGCCGGTCGCTTCCGAGGACGAGGACGTCTACGACATCCGGACGTCGCTGGAGAACGACCTGGAGATGTACGGCGACATCATCGAGTCGCTGCGCGACCACGTCGAACTCGCGACCGACCTGGGCGACCACGCGACGGCCCAGATCATCCGCGAGATCCTCGTCGAGACCGAGGAAGACGCCCACCACATCGAGCACTACCTCGAAGACGACACGCTGGTCACCGACGAGGCGACTCACTGAGACCGACTGTCCGCCGGGTCTCGTGACCCGTAGCGACAATCGGGGACGGCCCGCAGAACGTTTTCCCGACGAGACGCCCGCGGAGCGCCGGGAGCAGCCGGCGAGCGCCGGGAGCGGTTGCTGAACGGAATCGATCGACGTTCAGATTCCCCCAGCCCAACCCCTCACCGCATCGGCTCGACGGTGTGGTCCGTCGCTATCCAGCCGTCGTCGTTTCCGGACTCGGTGAACACGGTTCGCTTCTCCGACGTCGCGTAAGCCGAGATCACCGGACCCCCGGCGTCGTCGCGTGGCGAGGCGGCCGTCTGCGTCCTGTCCGTCGCTTCCATACGCAGTTTTAGGCGAGCCTAAATGAATAAGGGTTGCGGTCGTTGCACGACTCCGGGAACGGTTCGCCCGCTCCGGGTCGAACGCGGTAGGCGCCGTCGGTTAGCGGTGGGTCAGCGCCCGTCCGGGGCTGTCGGTTGGCGGTGGGGCAGTGTCCGGCGCACCCCGGAGGGAGTCGTTTATCCCGTCGCCGGTCGAGGGGCAGAACATGTCCGGCCCGGATTCGGAAGAGGACCTGACGGAGTTGATATCGGACCTCGTCACGACGCTCGAGGACCTGGAAGGCGAACTCGACCCGCCGCGCGACCGGCGGTTTCGGCCGCCGACGCCGCGAGAACTCAGGCGGTTCACCAGCGAGGTGGCGATCCCCGGCATCGTGCTGGTGCTGGAGACGAACATCCGAGCGCTCAGGCTGTTGCAGCGCGCGCTCCGGCTCGCCGAGGGGGCCGACCGCACCCGCGACGGGGTCGACGACGCCGCCCGCCGCGCCAGGGAGGCCAGCGAGACGACGCTCGACAAACTCGACGACGCGCTCGCCGACCTGGAAGGTGCCATCGAGGGCCGGCCCAGCAACGACGACGCCGCCCGGCTCCTCGACGACGCCCGGGACCTCCGGGACGAGGTCCAGCGGCGGCTCAGCGAGTTCGCCGAGGACCGGGACGACCGCACCGACGGGCCCGAAGCGTCGTCGGCCGAGTCCGACGGGTCCCGACCGGCTGACAGCGGCCCCGCCGACGGGGAGTCACAGGACCCGGACGGTGACCCGGACCTGGGGGAAGACGCCGTGGCCATCGACGTGGACGCCGAACTCGAATCGATAAAGGACGAGATAAACCCCGACCGGGACGACGGCGGGCCGGCCGGCGGCAAGCACGGCGACGCGGACGGGGCAGGAGACGCGCCGGACCCGGGTAACGGGTCGGACGACGAACCGGACTCAACGGACGGTTCGACCGACGCTCCTGACGAGACGGACGACGACGGAGAGTAATAATCTAACAAACATAATGATTTATTATCCACCACGTAGTTAGAGAGAGTACCCATGACGCCGACCGAGCGGATGGGACCGACGCGAGTCGAACTCTGCGGCAGGGAGACACTGCCGGCGCCGGCCAGCGCCCGGCGCGAGCGACTGAGCGACGTTCTCGCGGCGCTCGAAGCCTCGGGGACCGTCGACGAGTTCGTAGCGTCGTCCTGGCCCAAGCGCGTCCCGCGTGACGGGGCCGCCTGCCGCGACGCCCGGGACCGCTATCTTGCGTTCGCCCGGTGGGCGAGAGAGCGGGGCGTCCGGCTGACGCCGTCGTTCGGGACGCGGGAGTGTTACTCCGTGGAGACGGGCGACCGCGGCGACTGGATCGTGTTTCCGGTCCTCTGTCTCGCCGTCTACGAGGGGGACGAACTCGTCGCGGTCTACCCCCACACCGACGGCGAAACCCACCGCTCGGTGGGGGACGGCATCGCGGCACTCTCGGAACCGGGCGACAGCCCGGCGAAACCGGTCGAGCCGGTTCCCGGTGGACTGGCCGACTGACGCGCTGGCAGAGTCCGGCGCCGCGGAAGTTCCGAGTTCACACCGGGTCGAACCGGTAGCCGTCCCAGTCCTGGCTGTCGGCCTCGCGGATCCCGGCCTCGGGGTCTCGTAACTGCTCGACGTAGACGGGTTCGACGGTGTCGCCAGTCTCGACGTCGGCGGTCGTCACCCCGCCGACGACCCGGACGCTCCGGTCTTTGGGTCGGTGAGGGTGGCCGGCCGAGTCGCTTCCGTCGCCGGGAACGACCGCTCGGGCGACCGCGTCGCCCACCTCGAACTCGACGACCGCGACCGTGTTGGGTTCGCGGACGCCCGGGGGCGTCCGGGTGCTGTGTGTCCAGGTCACGACCGTTCCGGTGCGGTCGGCGAGGTCGACCGCGGCCGTCTGTTCCCGGCCGCACTCGGGGCAGCGTGGATGTCCGGGACAGGTGACGTGGCCGTTCGGACAGACGTGAGCGTCGAGACTCATCGTCCGGCCTCCGCGGCGAAGGCCGCAGGCCGTCGCTCTCTCGTGGCCGTCGGACTCATCGACCGGCCTCCATGACGGCCGTCGTCACGCAGTTGCCGAACCCCCCGACGTTACACGCCAGTCCGACGCCCGCCTCGACCTGCCGGGGACCGGCGTCGCCGACGAGCTGGCGGTACAGCTCGTAGCCCTGTGCCACGCCGCTGGCCCCCAGGGGGTGCCCCTTCGCCTTGAGGCCGCCGGAGGTGTTGACTGGGAGCACACCGTCCCGCGCCGTGACCCCCTCTGCGGCCAGCTGCCAGCCCGTACCCGCGTCGGCGAGCCCCAGCCCCTCCAGCTGCAGGAGTTCGAGGATGGTGAACATGTCATGCAGTTCCGCGACGTCGACGTCCCCGGGGCCGATATCGGCCATCTCGAACGCGCGCCGGCCGGACTCTTCGACCGCGTCCATGCGGGTCAGGTCGTCGCGCTCGTGGACGACGTGGGTGTCCGTGGCCCCCGCGACGCCGGAAACGACGGCGTACTCGTCGGCCACGTCGAGTGCGCGCTCTTCGGTGGTGAACACCATCGCGGCGCTCCCGTCCGAGATTGGACAGAAGTCGTACAGGCGGAGCGGGTCCGCGACGACCGGGCTGGAGAGCGCCGTCTCGACGTCGATCTCGGTCCGGAAGTGGGCGTGGGGGTTGTCGACGCCGTTGCGGTGGTTCTTGACGGCAACCCTCGCCAGCGACTCGCGGGGCGCGCCGTGGCGTTCGAGGTAGCGCCGCGCGGTCAGGCCCGCGAACGTCGGCAGCGTCACGCCGTGTTTGTACTCGGCGGGGTGTGTGATCGACGCGATGACGTCGGTCGCCTCGGCGGTGGTCCGGTGGGTCATCTTCTCGCCGCCCACCAGGAGCGTCAGGTCGCTGGCGCCCGAGGCGACCGACTGCCAGGCCTCGTAGATCCCGGCGCCGCCGGACGCCGACGTCCCGTCGATCCGTTCGCTGTAGGCCGGCAGGACCCCCAGATCGTGCGCGACCGCGTTCATCGTGCCCCCTTGCCCCTCGAACTCGCCGCTGGCCATGTTCGAGACGTAGAGGTGGTCCACCGCGTCCGGTGCCACCCCGGCGTCGTCGAGGGCCGCCCCGCCAGCCTCGGCGAGCAGGTCCCGTATCCAGGCGTCGCGCTCGCCGAACTGCGTCATCGCGGCCCCGATGACTGCGACTGTCATGTCTCCGCACACGGGGCCCCGGTCCCTGTCAGTTGCGGTGCCGGCCCGGGGCCGATCGGAGGAAGGTGGCTCCAGTCCGCCAGGTCTGTTCCAGGGGCAGCTCGAACACGACGGCCGGTCGGCCGGACCGAGGTCAGGCCCTGTACGCGGGATCGAGAATCGCGCTCAGTCGAACGTCCTGCCGGCCGCCTTCCACTCGTCACCCGGCCGCACGGGGCCCGACCAGGGACGGCGACCGGTCGACCCAGTACGACCCGCGAGTTTCCACGGGTCGACCGGTTCGGCGTCGGGTTCGTCTCCGGCGACCTCGGCTGTCACGGCCCGGTCGCTGACGTGGGCGCCGACGGCTGTCGCGATGGCCGCCGCCTCGTCGGCGTCGGCGTCGTCCGGCAGGTGGAGCCGGCGTTCGGGCCCGACGGCGGCGACTGACTCGTCTTCCGTCCCGGGCCGCTCGGGGGCCATCTCACCACTCCATGCCGCCGTTGACGCCGATGACCTGACCGGTCATGTAGCTCGCCTGCTCGCTGGCGACGAACGCGACGATGCCGCTGATGTCCTCGACCGTCGCGAACCGGTCCAGCGGGATGTTCCGGAGGATCTTCTCCTGGACGCGTTCGGGGACGTCCTCCAGCATCGCCGTCTGGACGAACCCCGGCGCGACGCAGTTGGCCGTCGACCCGGTAGAGGCCATCTCCAGGGCGAGCGTCCGCGTGAACCCGAACAGCCCGGACTTCGTCGCCGCGTAGTTGGCCTGGCCGTAGTTCCCCTGCTGGCCGACGACCGACGAGATGTTGATGAGCCGCCCCTCCTCGCTCGCGGTGACGTCGTCGAAGAACGTCTTCGTGCAGTTGTACACGCCCCCCAGGTTGACGTCCATCACGGCGTCCCAGTCCTCCCGGGTCATGTTCGCGAACTTCTTGTCGACGGTGATGCCCGCGTTGTTGACCAGGACGTCGATGCTGCCGAAACCGTCGTGGACCTCGTCGCGCATCTCGCGGACGTCGTCTAGCTCCGAGACGTCGGCCTGTACGGCGATCGCGTTCCCGCCAGCGTCCCGTATCTCGGCGACGGTCTCCTCGGCCATGTCGGCCGACGACCGGTAGTTGACGACCACGTCCGCGCCCTGTTCGGCCAGTTCCGTGGCGATCCCGCGGCCGATCCCGCGTGAACTTCCGGTCACCAGACAGGTCTGGTTCTCCAGATTCATGCGGCGATTCCCCTCCGGTTAGTTGGCTGTCGCATCGTGCGTGCTTCTGGTCGGGCGCGTAAAATAATAGTTCCCCTAACAGTTCTGTCAGAGCCGGCCTTGGACGATTCCCGTCGCATCCCAAAATATGCGCCGGTCGTTCGGCGCCGAAATTGAATCGATCGAATTTTCCCGCCGAAATCCGGAATCGATCGAATTGTCCCCTTCCTTCGAAGGAATCGACTTCGGCCCTCGTCCCGACAGCGACAGTTATTTTAGGCTAACCTAAAGACTAGTCCCCAGGCCGAGAATGACACGAGACATCTGCGTCGTCGTCCCGACGATACGCGAGTACGACTGCCTCCGGGCGTACGCCGAGAACGCCCGCGAGCACGGGTTCGACCTCGACCGGTTGCACGTCCTGCTGGTCACCGAAGACTTCTGTGACACCGACGCGATGCGGGCGATGCTCGACGAGGAGGGGATCGACGGCGAGGTGTTCGACGGGACGCGCCGCGAACAGTGGTACCGCGAGCGCGGCGTCGACTCGTTCGCCCACCTCGTGCCCGAAGCGAGCCATGCCGAGACGAGCTTCGGCCTGCTGTACATGTGGGCCAACGGCTTCGAGTACGGCGTGTTCGTCGACGACGACACGCGGCCCCATCCCGATTACGACTTCTTCGGGACGCACCTGTCGAACCTCGCGTTCGAGGGCGAGGTGACCGGCGTCCGGTCCGACGAGCAGTGGGTGAACGTGCTCTACCAGAACGCCGACGAACACGGCCTCTACCCGCGAGGGTACCCCTACGGCGCGATGGGCGAGTCCGTCGAGACGACGCCCGAGTACGTCGAAGACGTGGTCGCCTCGCAGGGGCTGTGGACGAACGTGCCGGACCTGGACGCCGTCCGCATCCTGACGGACGGGGACCTGCAGGGACAGGCGGAGACGCGCACGACGGCCGACGACTACGGCGAGGACTTCGTCGCCGCGCCGGGCCAGTTCCTGACGGTCTGCTCGATGAACCTCGCCTTCCGCCGCGAGGTGATCCCCGCGTTCTACCAGCTCCCGATGGACGACAACCCCTGGGACGTCGGCCGGTTCGACGACATCTGGAGCGGCGTCTTCCTCAAGCGCGCCTGCGACGTTCTCGGCAAGCAGGTCTACAACGGCGCGCCGCTGTGCGAGCACGACAAGGCGCCGCGCTCGACGTTCGGGGACCTCGCGAACGAGGTGCCCGGACTGGAGCTCAACGAACACCTCTGGGAGATCGTCGACGACGCGGTCCCTGCGGCGGAGCCCAGTGTCCGGACGGAACCGGACGTCGCCAGGGAGAGCCACACGTTCGCCGACGGGGACGGTCGGGCGCTCGCAGACGGCGCCGGTGAGACGTTCGCCGGTAGGGACGGTGAGCCGTTCGCCGATGGGGACGCCGCGTCGTTCGCGGCGGTCTACCGCGCCATGGCGGACGCGCTTCTCGCGGCGGACGCAGACTACGAGAACGCCGACTTCCTCCCGTACGTCGGCGAGCACATGCACGAGTGGCTGGACTGCCTCGATGCCCTCGAACCGCTTGCCCCCACCGCCGAGCCGGCGGCCGCTGACGACTGAACCGGCAGATATAAACGCCTTAGGCTGACCTAAAACAATGACGGACGACACACCGATGGACGCGACGGACTGGAACGGCGAACGGACGCGACGCGGCCTCCTGGCCGCGTGTCTGGCGAGCGGTGCGACCGCGCTCGCTGGCTGTCTCGGGGGCGGGACCGGCAACGGCGAGACGACGGTCGACGAGACCGACGACGGCGGGACGGAGACCGGTGACGACGGCGGTCCCGTGACGGGGGAACCGGCGTGGTACGGGTCGGGACCCGGCGCCTTCGCACAGCGCCCGGACCCGGGCGGGACGTCGATGGACGAGATGCCCGACCTCTCGGGGACGCTCCGCATCTACTCCGGCCGGGGCGAGGGACTCGTCGGCGACCTGCTCGAGTACCTCGACGACCGGTACCCGGACTTCGAGCCCAAACCCACGTACAACACGGCGTCGACGCTCGCCAACAAGATACAGGTCGAAGGGGGGAACACCCCGGCGGACGTCTTCTACTCGGTGAACGCCGGCGCGCTCGGGTTCCTCGCGGAGAACGACCGGACGGACCCGCTCCGGGAGGCGACGACGTCGCTCGTCCCGGCGGAGTTCCGCGCGGACGACGGCGCCTGGACCGGGACCTCCGGCCGCGCCCGGACGGTGCCGTTCAACACGAACGCCGCCAGCGCCGACGAGGTCCCGTCGGACATCATGGCGTTCCCCGACCTGACGGGGTTCGAGGGAGAGATCGGCTGGGCCCCCACCTACTCCTCGTTCCAGGGGTTCGTCACCGCGATGGTGGTCCTGGAGGGCGAAGAGGCCACGAAGCAGTGGCTCAACGGGATGCAAGACCTCGGCGTCAGGGAGTACTCGGACGAGTTCGCCATCGCGCAGGCCGTCGCCGACGGCGACCTCGCGATGGGGTTCACGAACCACTACTACGTCCAGCGGGTGCTGGCCGCCCGGCCGGACGCGCCCATCGAGACGGCGTTCACGCAGGGCGACGCCGGCAGCGTGTTCAACGTCGCCGGCGCGGCCCGCATCGACGCGAGCGACCGGGCCGAGACCGCCGACCTGTTCGTGCGCCACCTGCTCTCCTCGGAGGCCCAGGAGTACTTCGCGGTCCGGACCTTCGAGTACCCGCTCGTCTCCGGCGTGGCTCCGGTCGGTCGCCTCCCCCCGATCGACGAACTCGACGTGCCCGACGTCGACCTCTCGAAGCTCTCGAACCTGGACAGGACCGCCGAACTGCTCCGCGACGTCGGCGTCCTCTGACATGACCGACGCCGAGACCGCACCACCGGCCGGTCGGCGCGTCCGCGACGGACTCGCGTCCCGCGGGCTGACCGTCCTGGCCGGTGCGGTCTCGGTCGCCGTGTTGCTCCCGCTCTTGTGGCTGTTCATCGCCGGGTCCCGCGTCGGTCTCGGCAGCGCGGCCGAGATCCTCCTCCGGCCGGAGACGCTACAGATCGTCGTCAACAGCCTTCTGCTGACGGGGATCGTGACGGCGGCGTCGGTGCTGCTGGGCGTGCCGCTGGCGTACCTGACGACGCGGACCGACCTGCCGTTCCGGCGGTTTTTCACGGTCGCGCTCGCGATGCCGCTCGTGATCCCCAGCTACGTCGGCGCGTTCGCCTTCGCGTCGGCGTTCGCGCCCCGCGGGACTGTCCAGTCGCTGCTCGAACCGCTGGGCGTCGAGTCGATCCCCGGGGTCTACGGGCTCCCGGGGACGGCCCTGGTCGTCACGCTGTACACCTACCCGTACGTGTTCATCACGACCAGAGCGGCGCTGCAGTCGCTGGACACCCGGCTCGTCGACGCCGCGCGAACGCTCCGACACGGCCGCTGGGAGGCGTTCCGGCGGGTCACGCTCCCGCAGATCCGCCCCGCCGTCACGGCCGGCGCGCTGCTGGTCTCCCTCTATGCCCTCTCGGACTTCGGTACGCCCGCGATACTCCGGTACGACGTGTTCACCCGCGCTATCTTCGTCGAGTTCAGGACGTTCGGCCGGAACACGGCGGCGCTGCTCTCGGTCGTCCTCGTCGCTATCACGGTCGCGGTCCTGGCGCTCGAACGCCGCTACAGCGGCGGCGACCGCGTCCAGTCGAAGCGGGGACACGCCGGGCGCGACTCCAGACTGCGCCTCGGTCGCTGGCGCTGGCCGGCGGTGGTCCCGTGCCTGCTCGTGGCCGGCCTCGCCCTGGTCGTCCCGCTCGGTATCCTCGGCCTCTGGCTCGTCCGGACGGGCGATCCGGGTCTCAGCTTCGGGTGGGGCGTCGTCCTCAACTCGGTCGGGGTGGCCGCCGGGGCAGCGCTACTCGCAGCGGTCGCCGGCCTCCCGATCGCCCACCTCTCGGCGCGGGACGACTCCCGGCTGGCGGCGGCCTTCGAGCGCGCCTCCTACGTCGGCTACGCGGTCCCCGGCATCGTCGTCGGCCTGGCGCTCGTGTTCCTGGGGGCGCGCTACGGCGGCGGGTGGTACCGGAGCGGCGCGCTCGCGTTCCCGCTGTTGCTGTTCGCGTACGTCGTGCGCTTCCTCCCGCAGGCCGTCGGGTCGACGCGGGCCTCGATCCTCCGGGTGAGCCCGGCGCTCCCGGAGGCCGCCCGGTCGCTGGGCCGCTCGCCGCTGGGCGCGTTCCGGTCGGTCACACTGCCGCTGACCGCCCCCGGCCAGGTCGGGGGCGCCGCGCTCGTGTTCCTGACCACGATGAAGGAGCTCCCGGCGACGCTCATGCTCCGGCCAGGGGGCTTCGAGACCCTCGTGACGTTCATCTGGCGCGCCGAGCGGGAGGCGGCCTACGGCGCGGCGGCCCTGCCGGCGGTCGCGCTCCTGCTGGTCTCGGCGCTCTCGATGCTCGTGATACTCTCGATGGAAGGATACCATGTCGAATAGCCACACCACCCCGCGCGACCGACGGACAGACAGCCACACCGACAGCCAGACCGAGCGGGACGTCGTCCTCGAACTCGACGGCGTGACCAAGCGGTTCGCAGACGAGACGGTCGTCGAGGACCTCGACCTGGCCGTCCGGGAGGGCGAGCTCCTGACGCTTCTGGGGCCCTCGGGCTGTGGCAAGACGACGACGCTCCGGCTGATCGCCGGCCTCGAAGAGCCCGACGCGGGCGTCATCCGCCTCCGCGGTGACCCCGTCGCGGGCGAGGACACCTTCGTCGCGCCCGAGACGCGGGACGTGGGCATCGTCTTCCAGGAGTTCGCGCTCTTCCCGCACAAGACCGCCGCCGAGAACGTCGCCTTCGGCCTCCACGACCTGCCCGCAGCCGAACGCGAGGCCCGCGTCGACGAACTGCTCGACCTCGTGGGGCTGACCGCCCACCGGGACAGCTACCCCGACGAACTCTCCGGCGGGCAGCAACAGCGGGTCGCGCTCGCTCGGTCGCTGGCGCCCGAACCGCAACTGCTCCTGCTCGACGAGCCGTTCTCGAACCTGGACGTCGACCTCCGCGTCGAGATGCGCGAGGAGGTCCGCTCGATCCTCAAGGCCGCGGGCGTGACCGCCGTCTCGGTCACCCACGACCAGGAGGAGGCCATGTCGATAAGCGACCGCGTCGCCGTCGTCCACGACGGCGCCATCGAGCAGGTCGGCGAACCGGAAACCGTCTTCCAGCACCCCGAATCGCGCTTCGTGGCGAGTTTCCTCGGCCACGCCAGCTTCCTCGCCGGCGTCATCCGGGGGGACTACGTCGACACGGCGCTCGGCAAGGTCCCGGTCGACCGGGTCCACGGCCTCTCGGAGGTGTACGACGGCGTCGGCGTCGATCTACTCGTTCGCCCGGACGACCTGGCGGTCGAAGCCGTCTCGGACGTCGAGGCCAACGGCGAGGTCGTCCACCGGCGGTTCCTCGGCCCGAACGTGCTCTACCGGGTCGAACTCGACGGGGGCGACGTCGTCGGCTGCATGCACAACCACGAGCACGAGGTGCCGCGGGACGAACCGGTCCGGGTCGAACTCGACGCCGACCACGAACTCTCGTGGTTTCCCGAAGACGCTACTGCGGTCCCCGAGGAGACCCTCGACGGTGACCCGGCCGACCGCGCCGACCGGGACCGAACGAGGAGGTCCGACGACGGTAGTATCGAAGCGGACGGGGCCGGGGACGAATCAGTGACGGGTCCGGTCGAGCAGTCCCGACGAGACGAGTGAGAATGGG
>JBDGST010000134.1:0-14242 GCA_042217365.1 Haloarculaceae archaeon | reverse complement strand
TCCGTCGCGGCGAGTGCTCGCGGGCTCTCCCGGTTCCACTTCGCGCTGACGGTGATCTCCCTGGCGGCCGGCGTCGCCGTCATCGCGTTCGCCGTCGACCTGTTCCCGTACCACTCGCTGAACCACGACGAGGGCGTCTACCTCCAGCAGGCCGCGCTCCTCCTGGAGGGCAAACTGCAGTGGCGGCCGCCGGTGCCCGGCGCGGTACGACCCTGGTTTTTCGTCCGGGAGGGCGGCCGGCTCTACTCCAAGTACTCGCCCGTCGCTCCGGCGATGTTCGCGCCGGGCCTGGCGGTCGGCGCCCCCCGCCTCGTCCTCGGCGCGGTGGCGGCCGGGAACGCCGCGCTCGTCGGCCTGCTCGGCCGGGCGGCGTTCGACGACCGGACCGGGATCCTCGCCGCAGCCCTGCTCGTGACGGCGCCCCTGTTTCTCCTGTCCTCCGCGGTGTTTCTCTCGTACGCCCCGACGACGCTGCTGAACCTGCTGTTCGCGGTCGCGTACGTTCGGGCCGTTCGGAAACAGAGCCGCGGCGCCGCCCTCCTCGCTGGGGCGGCGATCGGGCTGGCGTTCTTCTCGCGGCCGTTCACCGCCGTGCTGTTCGCGCTCCCGTTCGTCGCTCACGCGCTCGTACTGCTGGCGGGGGCCTGGAACGTTCGGGAGCGCGTCGCCGGAACAGTCCGCGAGCGCGTCACCGGAGCGGTCTGGAGGGCCGACTCCCCGGACGGGGGACGGAGTCCAGACCCCTGGGGACGGACGCTCCGTCTGGGTTCGGTCGCGGCGGTCGGCGCGGCGTTCGTCGTCCTCGCACTCGCGTACAACCGGTTGCTGACCGGCGACCCGCTCGTGTTCCCCTACCAGGCG
Source organism: Haloarculaceae archaeon (assembly GCA_042217365.1). Classification (GTDB taxonomy): domain Archaea; phylum Halobacteriota; class Halobacteria; order Halobacteriales; family Haloarculaceae; genus JBDGST01. The sequence continues at coordinate 13,381 of JBDGST010000134.1, read as the reverse complement.
TTCGCCCCGGAGGACGGGATCGGCTTCGGCCACAGGGGGATCCTGAATTACGAGCGCGTCTACACGCCGGCGCTCGCCCTCCGGGCCAACGGCCGGGTCGTGTGGCAGTTCCTCGCCCGCTGGGGCCCGCTCGGCCCGCTCGGGAGCGCGCTCGCCGCCGTGGGCCTCGCCGCTGGACTCGTCGCCCCGTTCGTCCGGCGTGCCGTTGCCACCGGCCGGTCGACGAAGACGGCCCCCACGGCGGCCGAGTCGACTGGCGACTCCGATAGCGCGGGCGCGTCTCCGGACGATCACGACGAATACGACGGGATGGGCCAGGAGCGCCCCGGAGACGACCCGGATCCCCGGGAACTCCCCGACCTGTCGCTTCGAGCCCTGCTCGCGGGCGTCGCCGTCTCGGTCGTCTTCGGGAACGTCCTCTTCTGGGGGAACCTGAACCTGCTCGCGGCGATGGACGACCCGACCGACGGCCTGATCGCTCACCTGGGCCCGTTCTACCACTTCGACGTGCTCCTGCCAGCGTCCGTGTTTGCCGCGGCGGGGGCCGTGACGCTCGCCGACGCGGTCCGGGGAGCGCTCGGCGGGGTCGCCTCCCCCAGACTTCGCCGGGTCGCGCTCGCCGCGCTGCTGGTCGCGTCGCTCGTCGGGGCCGGCGGCGTCGAGGCGGGGGCGCTCGGCCCGCCCGTCGAGCGCAACGCCGCCTACACTGACGACGTCGCCGCCGCGTACGCGCCGTTCGAGAGCGCCTCGTTCGCGGACGCGCTCGTGTTCGTCCCGACGCCGTACGGCGGCTGGCTCAACCACCCGTTCCAGTGGCTCCGCAACGACCCGGCGCTCTCCGGCGACGCAGTCTACGTCATGGACCGGGGGGCTTCGGGCGACGCGGCGAGCCTCGACGCGTTCCCCGAGCGGACGCCCTACCGGTTCACGTACCGGGGCGACTGGCCGCCCGAGGGGGCGTTCACCCCTGTCGTCGAACGGCTCGACCTCCGTAGCGGCGAGCGCCTCCGGATCGAGACGGAGACCGGCGTGGTCGTGGGCGCCCAGAGCGCGACCGTCAGGTTAGAAGCCGGCGGCGAGTCGGTCCAGTACGGCGTCGAGCGCCTCTCGGGACCGTCGGAGACGGTGACCTGGGTCGTCGGGGACGGTCGCGCGCGAGTTCTCCCCCGGGGGCTCCACCGCTACAGCGACGCGGCGAGCGTGCCGGTCGAGGGGCCGACGACCGTCTCGCTCTCGGTCACGTACGTCCAGCCCGGCGGGTCGACGATCACCTACCGACAGGAACTGACCGTCACCGCGACCGGCGGGACCGTCCGCGCCCTCTGGCCACCGGAAGAGCGGGTCTGTCGACTGACGACTGACTGCGGACGGGAGGGAACGTATCTCCGGGGCGGCGACTACGCGAGCGGCGTCGAACTCCGGTCGAGCGTCGCGGCCGTCCCGGAAAACGGGACTGGGGGGGAGTAGCGCTGAGTAGAGTCGCGTCGGGTCGAGTCGCGCCGAGTCGAATAGCGCCGGGTCGGGTCGGGCTGGTTCAGGAGGTCCGCTCTCTGGCCTCGTCGAGCCAGTCGGGTTCGGAGACGGTCGTCGAGCCGATCTGCTGGATGGAGAAGGCGGCGCTCACGACGACCGTCTCGCCGTCGCGTTCGAGCGCGACCGCGTAGGTCATGTCCGTGATGACTCCCCGCTCCGTGTCGATCAGCACTTCCAGATGGACGCGAGTGACGTTCCCACGGAGGCTGTCGCGCTGACTCTCGCTCATGTCTTCGACGCTATCGACGGTGAGTTTCCGACGCGGCCCGTCCTCGGTTTCGACGACGCCCTGGTCGGTGAAGTCCCAGGACGTGTAGAACTCGGGTCCGAACGCCCACCTGAATATGACGATGTTGGACACGGATTCGTTCACCGAGTAGGAAATCGACCCGCTCCTGTTTGTCCTCGTGAACGTCGGTTCGCCGGTGCCGGCCGTGTACGTCCGGTTCGTGGCGTTCTCGGTTCTGACGTACAGACTCCGTTCGCCACCCTCGACGGCGGCGCCCAGGGTGTAGTTCCGTTCGTCCTCGGCCAGAGCCGACTCGTTCCCGAGGTACACCACGCTGTATCCCCCGCTCCAGCTATCGGCAGACATGAGCGTGTCCCGGTGGCTCTCCAACAGCGACTCCCACCGCTCGCGGCTCTCCCATTCGGACGTCGCGGTGGGCGTGGGAGTCGCCGTTGCCGTCGGTGTGGGCGTCGGCGTCGGTGTGGGCGTCGGCGTCGGTGTGGGCGTCGGCGTCGGTGTGGGTGTCGGCGTCGGGGTAGACGCTGGCGTCGGCGTCGCGGTCGGCTGCGGGTAATCGGTGGGCGTGGGTGTGGGCGTCGCCGTCGGCGCGTCGGTCGACGACCCCGACAGCGCGCTACAGCCCGACAGCGCGACGAGGACGACGACGCCGAGTAGGACTATCTTACTGTCCGAATATCGTGACATTACGTGTTGTCGATTGGTGACCGGTATAAAATCATCGGCAGGCGACAAGAGACCGGGACCGTCCGCGCTCCGCAGTGGACTCACCGGACGCGTTCCTCGAAACCGACCCGGAGTATCGACGCCGCGATGGCGGCCCCGCCGGATAGCGGGTCGAGCGTCGTTTCACCCGCCCGCTCGCGATACGGGATCTGGACCTCGCGGACGTCGCACCCCCGGAGGATGGGTCGCACGAGGAGTTCCGCCGACAGGCCGGTGTTCTCCGTCCAGGTGATCGACTCCACGACTTCCCGGCGGTACGCTCGCATCCCGGTCGTCGTGTCCCGGACGCGCCGTCCCACGAGCGCGCTCGCGAGGAGGGCGAACGCGCGATTGCCCGCCCGGTTGAGCGCGGGCATCGCGTCGGCACCGCCGCTGATACGGTCCCCGCTCACCACGTCCGCGCCGTCGTTCACCAGGGCGAGAAACTCCGGCAACGCCTCCATCGGGTAGGTGTCGTCGCAGTCGGTCGTGACGACGACCGGTCGGTTCGCGGCTTCGAGCGCGGCGTGGACCGCGACGCCGTACCCCTGGGGTTCCTGTTCGATGACCCTGGCACCACACTCGCGGGCTATCTCGGCGGTCCGGTCGTCCGATCCGTCGACGCAGACGACCGAGGCACGACCGTCGGTGACCCGGTCGACGTCCGACAGAACCGACCCGACGGCCTCCTCCTCGTTGTACGTCCCCATCACGACTGCAACGTCGTCGAACGTGTACTCGGCGTCCGCGGTCGTCGCGTCCGCTCTCGCTCTCGTATCGGGCACACCGTTTCCCGATATCCCGGGTCTGTGACCCCCGACTTCCGGGGAACGACCGCTCTCACCATCCGGTGCCCGGCCGCGTTCGCTACCGGTGCGGGCGTCCGGGTGGTCCCCGTCGGTCGGTTCGGCCGCCGTTCCCGGCGCGTTCGTTGCGTCTGTCCCCGTAGTGTCACTCATCGGGCGTACTCACTCACGGAGGCCCTTGAGTTTCTAGGTTCGCCAAAACCATCGCACACCGGATCGGGCGACCGGGGACAGCCGGACCGACTTCCGGTTCCGGCGGCCGGCGGAACCTGCGCCCGTCGACGCTGGCGGAATCCACGTCCGTCGACGCTGGCGGAATCCACGTCCGTCGACGCTGGCGGAACCTGCGCCCGTCGGCGCTTGCGCGGACAGCGGACGTTGCGCCGGTCAGTCGAAGCGGGCGTCGAGAAACTCCTCGGCGGGTGTCGCACGCTGCCAGTAGTGCTCGAACAGGTCCCTGCCCCACTCGATCGCGCGCTCGTCCGACGCGAACACCTCCGTTCGGGAGTCGTACTGGTCGTCGATAGTGGGGAGCGAGAGCATCAGATCGTCGTCGGTGACTCCGATCCCGACGTCGACACCGAGCGTGCGGACCGCCGTTTCGTCGAACGGCGGCGCGGCCTCCTCGCGGCTCCCGGCGGCCTCGATCGCCTCCTCGGCGACGGTCGCGTCGATAAGCAGGCGAGCCTCCGTCGAATCCGGCATGACCGCCTCGTACTCGGACTGGTAGATGGGCGTGAGTATGTCGACGCGTTCCCCGGCGGCCTCGACGCGCTCGCACACCTCCCGGACCACGGCGTGGGGGTTGGTGTCCGGCGCTCGGAAGACCTCGGCGTCGGCGAGTTCGGTCAGACGGAGCCGGAACCGACGGGGGAGTGCCCCGACGTCGTGGTCCCGCCAGTAGTCGTCCTCGACCATCTCCGAGAGCGTCGACTGCTGGTCGAGCAGGTCCGCGACGAGTCGTCCGCTCCCGGTCGGCGCCCAGCGGCCGTCGACCGACCGGATCAGGCCGCGGCGTTCCAGATCGCTGGTCGCGCTGTATATCGCCGATTCGCTCGCGTCGATTGCATCGACGAGGTCGTCCGTCGGCCGCCTGTCCCGAACCAGCGCCAGGAGCAAGTCCGTCCTGACCGACGACCCCACGACGTACTCGACGACCGGACCGCTCGTCATGGGTCCCCCCGTGCGAACCGTCGGGCCACTCGCCCGGATCGCACCATCATTACCAGATTCCTAATGTATCGGATCTACTTTGATTTTCCGGAACGTTTCGGCCCTGTTGGAATCCTTTTGAACCAGAAAGTTCAGGTTTTATACCATCTCGGTGTCAACAACGGGTTGCGGTCCGACGAGGGGTCGCCGAGGTTCCCGCTGGCCGCCGTCCCGCTCTGGGGGAAGCGGCACGGACCGTCACCCACCTTTCAGATCCCCGACGCACCACCTTTTGGGACCGTTCGTCCAGAACGCTTCGATACCTTGGCGACCTCGAACCGCTCCTGTAAGTCCCGTTTCTGCCGAAGGTTGATCCTGGCCCTGCGACGTCGAGACGCGCCTCGACCGACCGCGGAACGTCGACTGGACGTGACGGTTCCTGACGGGGCGGTCTCGGACGTAGAGTGGACGGGGACGTCAGTCGAGTCGGTCAGTCGTTCAGTGGGGGGACTCCGTCGCGACCGACGACGATGTCCAGCGCTTCCACGTCCTCGTAGGCCGCGACCTGGCCGCCGACCGTGACGCGGCCGTCGTCGGTCTCCAGGGCGAACGAGGCCTCTTCGCGGCTCGGACTGAACGTGATGTCGACGACGCGTCCCCGGACGACGACCTTCTCGGCCGTGAGGATGTCCCGGCCGCGGATAGTGGCGTAGAACTCGCCGTCGAGTTCCTGCATGTCCGTCACCGCTCGCCGGATCGTCCCGTAGCGCTGCGGGAAGTCGATGGCCGTCGGGTCGGACACGATGGTGTCGGCCGTCGTCCACAGCACGAGGTTGAGGTACATCCCGACCATGAAACCGAGTTCGGAGCGGTCGAAGATGACGCCGTAGCGGTCGGTGTCGTCCCGCAGGCTCTGTCGGGTCGCGTAGATCGAGTACTGCCCGTCCGCGACGGCGACGACGGGGGTCGTCACGCCGCGTCGGCCCCTGACACGGCTGGCGAGCGAGAGGTAGTCGTACGCGTCCGGGTCGGGCGCCTCGCTGGCCGGCGAGATGAGCAGTTCGATGGCGACCCCGTCGTCCTGGCGGTCACGGATCCTGTTCTCGAACCGGTCGAGCAGTTCCGGCGTGAGCGAGACCATCAGTTCGTGTTCGGCGCGGTCGATGACCTCGGAGAGATACCGGAGGATGGTCGGGCGCGACTTGACGACCGACGCGGCCTCGGTGTCCCGCGCCGGCGCCGTGTAGGTCGCCTCGAGGCCTTCGACGAGCGTCTCCAGCGAGTCCTGGAGGTCGCCGAACGCCTCCGAGGGGTCGACAGCGAGGACCTTCATCGGCCGGGACTCGCGGATCTCGACGAGTCCGAGGTCGCTGAGGCTCCGGACCGTATCGTAGACCCTGGGCTGGGGGATGTCCGTCTGCTCCGAGACCTCGGCCGCCGTGAGTTCGCCGTGTTCAAGGATCGTCAGGTAGGCCTTCGCCTCGTACTCGCCGAAGTCGAACCGCTTGGAGACGCCCTCCAGCGAGTCCAGAAGGTCCTCGTCGGGCATACACGTAGTAGACCACCGCCCCCAATCAGTTTGTCCCTTTCAGCGCCCTTCCGCCTGGACAGCGAGCGAGACTGGTCTTCGCCGGGGAACCGTGGCCGACGGGCCACCGCCGGTCAGTCGAGTCGGACGGCCTCGCCCCGCTCGCTCGACCGGTAGACCGCGTCGAGCACGCGCTGGACCGTCAGCGCCTGGTCGACGGTGTTCCTGTCGGGCGCGGTCCCGCTCGCGACGTGTTCGAGGAAGTACGCCCCTTCGTCGGCGTGGGCGTCGTTGTCGCTCGCCCCGACGGTCGTGTCGGACATGTGGGCGGCGCCCGCGTTACTCGTCTCGTGGATAGTCAGCGTTCCCTCCCGCTGGTCGTAGGTCGCGCCGCCCTCGGTTCCCCGGAGGACGTACTCCTGTGCCGACGGTCGGTTGGCCGCCCAGGCGACCTCCAGGGATATCGTCCGCCCGTCGGCACAGCGGACGAAGGCCGACGCGGAGTCGTCGACGTCGAACGCCTCGTGCCCGTGGTCCTCGCCCCACATGTCGAGGTAGGTGTAATCCTCGCGGCCGCCGAACTGCGAGCGGGTGACGCCGCTGACCTCGGTGACGTCGGGGTATCCGAGCAGATACAGCGCGAGGTCGGTCGCGTGGACGCCGATGTCGACCAGCGCGCCGCCGCCGGCGACCGCCTCCCGCGTGAACCACGAACCCCGGCCGGGGACGCCGCGCCGGCGGACGAGCGTCGCCTCGACGTGGCCGACCTCGCCGAGTCGGCCCGCGTCGCGGTAGCCCGTCAGCACCTCGACCGCGTTCTCGAAGCGGGTGTGGAAGCCGACCATGCAGAAGCCGTCGGCCCCGGCCGCCGCGTCGGCGATCCGCTCGGCCGACTCGACCGTGTGGGCCAGCGGCTTCTCGACGAGGACGTCCAGCCCGGCGTCGAGCGCGTCGACCGCGTAGCGCTCGTGGAACTTGTTGGGGGTCGCCACGACGACGGCGTCGACCGCGTCGTACAGCGGCGCGTGGTCCTCGTAGGTGTCGACGTCGAACCGCTCCGCGAAGGCCTCGCGCGCGTCCGGGTCGACGTCGACGGCGCCGACCAGCGTCGCGCCCTCGTCGCCGAGTCGCTCCGCGTGGTGTCGGCCGATGTTTCCGCACCCGACGATACCGAGTCGTACCGATGAAGCGTCTGTCATGGCGGAGGTCCGTCGGGAAGCTGTTCGAGGGGGCCCCTGGTAAAGACTCGCGTGGCGGTAGATGACGCCCGTATCGCCTCGCATGGCGGTAGATGACGCCGCGCGGGGGAGACCGGGACCAAACCTTTCACGGTCCGGGGAGAAGCGCCAGGCGAGCCAATGAAGAACATCGACGACCTCATCGACAGCGCGGCCGAACTGGCGGCGGACGGCCTCTCGAAGGGAGAGATCGGCGACGAGCTGAACGTCTCGCGTGAGACGGCCGCCTGGCTCGTCGAGCGGAGCGACGCCGAAGCCGGCTCCGAGGAGCGGACGGGCCCCCAGGACATCCACGTCGACTGGAGCGCGGTCGGCCGCGACGGCGCACGGCTCTCGTACGTCGGAATGGCGATGGCGGACCACCTCTCGAAGCAGGGCGAGGACGTCGACCTGACGGTCGGGATCGGCCGGGGCGGCGCCCCGCTCGCCACGACCGTGTCGCGCGAACTCGACACGGACCTCGCGATCTACACGCCGAGCAAGCATCGCTGGAACGACCAGGGGGACGTCGACCTCTCGGGGTCGTTCTCACGCAACTTCGCGAAGATCCGCGGCCGCGAGTGCTACATCGTCGACGACACGATCACGACCGGGCGGACGATGACCGAGACGGTCGGCGCCGTCCGGGAACGGAACGGCAACCCGGTCGCCTGTGCGACGCTCACCGACAAACGGGGGGTCGAGTCCCTCGAAGGCGTCCCCGTCTATCCGCTCCTCCGCGTGCTCCGCGTCGACGACGAGTGAGGCGACTGACCCGACGACCGTCCGGGAAATAGCCGCCACCCGATGGCGTAACCTGCACATTTTTGCCGGTCGGGCGAGCGCGTTCGGACATGGACCCGAACGTTCTCGTTGCCGGAGAGACGCTCATCGACTTCCTGCCGGGGAGCGACGACGCGCTGTCCGAGGTCGAACAGTTCTCGCGGCGCGCGGGCGGTGCGCCCGCCAACGTGGCGGTCCGCCTCGACCAGCTCGGTCACACGCCGTGGTTCTGGACCCGGGTCGGCGACGGCCCGTTCGGCGACTTCCTCGTCTCCGTCCTCGACGACCGCGGGCTCCCGGACCGGTTCGTCGAGCGCGACCCCGAGAAGAAGACGTCGCTCGCGTTCGTCAGCGGCGACCCGGAGTCCGGTCCGCGCTTCACCTTCTACCGCGACCGCACGGCCGACACGCGCTTCCAGGAGGGGACCGTCCCCGACGAGGTTCTCGACGGCGTCGACTGGGTCGTCGTCGGCGGCGTCTTGCTCGCGAGTTCCCCCTCGCGGGAGGCGATCCACGACCTCGTCGAACGGGCCGGCGAACGCGGCTGCACGGTCGTGTTCGACCCGAACGCCCGGCCGGAGCTCTGGGGCGGCGCGGATTTCGAGACGGAGATTCGCCGGATCCTCGGGTCCGTCGACGTCGTGAAGGCGACGCCGGGCGACCTGGGGATCGCCGGGTTCGACGCCGACGCGGACGACCTGGCCGAACAGGTCCACGAAGCGGGTCCACACACCGTGTTTCTCACCATGGGCGAGGAGGGGTCGACGGCCTCCTCGACGGCCGATGCGCCCTGGGGCGAAGACGCCGTCGAGCACGGCAGCTACCGCGTCGACGCCGTCGACGACACCGGCGCCGGCGACGCGTTCACCGCGGGCGTCGTCGCGACGCTCGCGGACGGGGAGCGCGACCTCGAACGCGTCCTCGCCCGGGCGAACGCGGTCGCCGCGGCGTCGACGACCCGACAGGGCGGCATGGCTCAGCTCCCCGACCCGGCCGAAGTCGTCGACGGCTACGAGTGATACGGATCGCTGTAACGATTTACCGGGACGACCTCACGCAGTCGTGCGGTCGATCCGGTAATGACTTACAGCGATCCGTATGAGAACTCGAGTGCGTCTGGCTACCAGCCCGCGCCGTCGGTCACCGCTCGACTTCTTCCCAGCGGTCCGACGAGATGCGAGCGCCCGGGCTGTCGGGTTCGCGGAGGGTGAGGCGCCCGTCACGCCGGTTCGACACCAGGTCTGGGACGTCGTCACGGGGCCGTTCTCTGGAGGTCGACAGGTCGAGGAGGTCGGAATCGCCGGACCGGGCCGACACCGTCGCGGAGTCCCGGGCGTCGACGACGGTCGGGCGGCCGGACCCCGTATTCGCGGAAGGGCTCCGGTCCCGGTCGCGACTCTCTCGTTCGTCGGGCTCGGCCCCTTCCGACGACGTGAAAAGACTGCGACAGGCGTCGAGCGCGCGGCCGAGTACCTCGGACCCGCGGCTCGCGAGCCACGAGATACCTGACGACCGGCGGTCCGATCGCTCCGAACCCTCCCCCTGGCGCGATCCGTCGCCGGTTTCGTCGAGCGGGGTGAGGCTCATGTGTGAACGTGGGGCGTGACAGTACAAAATCATTGTGCCAACGTTTCCCACGGACCTGGTACTACCGGGCGGCTGTCAGGTCCTCGGACGCAGGTCGTTGCCGTTCCGATGGCGCCACCTGTGGGAGCGATCGCCGGCGATAGCTCCCGGTCAGTCGCCCGCGGCCGGCACCGTCGCGGGGGCCGGTTCGACCCGGTACAGTGCGATGAACGCGAGCGACGCGACGGCGATGAACCCCGAGGCGGTGAAAAACGCCGTGAACACCGAGGTCGCGTCCCAGAGGGCACCGACGGTCACCGGGCCGACTACCTGTCCGACCTTCCAGGCGATGGAACGCAGCGAGAAGCTCCCGGCTACGGCGTCGAAGTGCTCGCCCTCCTCGACGAACAGCGCCATGCTCGCCGGGAGGCGGATGCTGTCGGCGACGCCACAGACCGCGAACGCCAGGAAGAGCGGGCCGAACGCCGGCGGGAGCGTCACGCCACTGGCGCCGAGGCGGAGCGTGAGCGGCGCGAGGACGCCGGCCGCGTACTCGGCGAACGGGATGATCGCGGCGCCGACCGCGTACAGCAGTGCCCCGACGAACACGAAGTACTGTCTGTGGCCGACTGCGTCCGTGTAGGCCCCGACGACGCCCTGGGTGAGCGACTTCGTGAGTTTGCCGCCGGCGAGGATGCCTCCGACGAGGATCGGGCTCATACCGAAGGCCGTCCGCGCGTAGATGGGGAGAAAGAGGATGACCGCCATCTTGCCGAAGCTCAGCCCCAGGCGGAAGACGACGAGCGCGCGGATCGCGGAGCGTCCCAGGAGCATGCGGAACGTCTCGACGCCGGTCGCCTCCTCGGGGTCCGCCTGGCCGCCCGGGTTGTCCCGGAGGAAGACGAGCACGCCCAGCCCCGCGAGTATCGTCACGCCCGCGAGGAGGCTGTAGGTGAACGTGAACCCGGCCGCCGCGAGGAGGACGCCGCCGGCGAGGTCCCCCGCGAGACTGGAGAAGGCGCCGACCTGATTGTAGGTGCCGAGCCACTGGCCGCGCTCGTCTTCGGGGCTGATCTCGCCGACGACGGTCGACCCTGTGAGCCAGAGGAGGCTCGCCCCGACGCCCTGCAGCACGCGCATGAGGACGACGTGGGCCACCGAGTCGACCAGCGCGAACCCGACGAACACGACGACGTTCAGGGCGAGCCCGGCGACGAGGTATCGCTTGGCGTTCCCGGTGTCGATCGACCGCCCCAGCGGCAGGACGATGACCAGCTGGATCGCGGCGAAGGCCGTCCCGAACAGCCCCTCGACCGTGCCGGACGTGCCGAACAGGTCGGCGTACAGCGCCAGCGCGATCGCGATAGTCGAGTACGCCTGCGCGCGGGCGAAGGCGGTGCCCGACAGCGCCAGAAACTCCGGATCCCGGAAGAGCGCCAACGACCCGCCCGAGTCACTGGACACGATCCCATCTGAACGATCCCCGTTAAAAACCCCTTTCGTCCCGGCAAGCCGCCCGTCGCTCGCGGCGATACGGAGGGCCGGCCGCGGTCGAACTGCTACCGGAGCGCCCGACTGGCACCTGTGTGGCGACGCTCCGCCGCCGGCCGCCTACAGCTCGATGCGCTCGACGATGTTTTCGCCGTCGTCGCTGGAGGTGTTGACGGCGACGATCCGGACGTGGTCTTCGAGGCGCGACCCCCTGAGCTTCGCGCTGAGGAGTTCGTCGACCTGGTAGACGCCGGCGGCGTTTCGCATCCCGATCTCGACGGAGACGGCGACGCCGTCGCCCGGTCGGAGCGTCACGGATTCGATAGCCTGGCTGGAGACGGTGTTGATCCCGCGCCGCCCTGTCTCGTACGGGTAGCGCGACCGGCCCTGCTCCATGTCGAGGCCGTCAGCGACGCGGAGGACCCCCGCCTCGTTCGTGAGCGGGTGTTCCTCGGTGTGGTGACAGAGGATCGCGTGGAGGACTTCCCCCTTGACGCGGACGGCCGTCGCGGTGTCGTAGAACTCGTCGAGGATCCGGTCGAGCAGGTCGGCCGCGAGCGGGATCGAGTAGTAGGGGTGGTCCTCCCGGTGGACGACGTGCCCGATGTCGTGGAGCGTCGCCGCGAGACAGACCACGACCGGTTCGTCGGCCTCGGTGAGTCCGCGCTGGTCGGCGCTGTCGAACTCGATGCCGGCGTCTTTCAGGAGTCCGTACAGTTCGAGCGCGCGGTTTCGGACGATGCTGATGTGTTTGGCGCCGTGGTCGTTGTACCCCATCCGGGCGACGGGGTTGACGTTCTGGGCCCGGAGGTACGCCTGTACCTCCTCGTCGTCCTGCAGGAACGCGAGGACCTCGTTGAGTCGCTCGTCGGGGAACGAATGCGTTTCCGCGGGATCGTACCCCTCGGTCTCACTCATGCCGGAGCCGAGGAGCACCGCGAAAAAAAGACCTCTGGTTGGTCCCGGACCGCGCGGAAGGCGAGAAGGCCGGCGGATCCGCGTCAGGACAGGTCCGACACGGCGTCGACGACCTCGTCGTAGTCGGGTTCGATACCGGGGTCGTCGGACACCCAGGCGTACCGGACGACACCGTCCCCGTCGAGGACGAACACCGACCGCTTGGCGACGTTCTCGACGCCCGTGGAGTCCAGGTCCATCCGGACATCGAACGCCGCCACTGCCCGCCGGTTCGTGTCGCCCAGGAGGCCAAAGGAGAGGCCCGCGTCGTCGCGGAAGGCGTCGAGCGCGAACGGGGTGTCGACGCTGACGCCGTACACGGTCGCGCCGAGTTCGTCGAACTCGTCGAGTCGCTCCTCGAACGTCTCCATCTCGTGGGTACAGACGCCCGGGAACGCGCCGAGGAAGAACGCGAGCACGAGCGGCGCGTCGTCCAGGCGGTCGGAGAGGGAAAACTCCACGACGTCGCCGTTCGCGAGCGGGGCGGTGAACGCCGGTGCGGTGTCGCCGACTGTGACCATGGTGGGGCTATCGACCGCACCCGCATGGGGGTTGCGCCCCCCGGCCGCCGAACGCCCGAAAGATTGATGACAGGCGTCCGCGGTCCGGTTCTCGGGAGCAAAAAGGTTATAATTAGCACCGAGTAACCTCCGGTAGCGATGTACGAAGCAATTGTACCCCTGTTTCCGGCGGGGGTCCCGGGCGGGACGGAACTCGTCGTCATCCTGCTGATCGCCGTGTTGCTGTTCGGCGCGAACAAGATCCCCAAACTCGCGCGGTCGACCGGCCAGGCCATGGGCGAGTTCCAGAAGGGGCGCCAGCAGGTCGAACAGGAACTCGAGGAGATGCAGGAAGAGACCGGTCTCGACGAACTCACCGAGGACGACGATTCGGTCACGAGCACCGAGACGACGACCGAAACCAGTACGAGCACGTCAAGCACGGGCTCGGACGACGTCTGAATCGAGTTCTCTCTCCCGCTTTTTCTCCACCCCGGAGCGGCAGCGTCGTCGCACGCAACAGAAAGTGTTTTTCGCCGGACCGCCCACGCTGTCGGTAGGGCGTGTGGCCTAGTGGACAGGGCGAGAGGTTCCTAACCTCTCGATCGCGGGTTCGAATCCCGCCACGCCCGTGCGAAATAAACCCCGTAAGGAACCAGGCGAAACCACGGGACAGCGCCGGAATCACCGATCCGAACGCGGCCCGGAACCGGGCAAGTTCGTGCAGCGCTTGATGATGCCGGTACTGGAATCACGCGTCGTCCACCGATTCTGCGAGAACCAAGACACGCACCCCACAAGTAACCAGCGGAGAGGAAGCACACCGGATAGATCGATTTACCCGGCTGTGCGCCGCGCTCACCCGGCGGGCGAAGCCGCCGCCGGGGAAGCATCGC
>JBDGST010000072.1:7214-26408 GCA_042217365.1 Haloarculaceae archaeon | reverse complement strand
ATCGACCCGATGGAGGACGAGGAGGGGATCGACTTCTGGTGGATCGACTGGCAGCAGTGGCAGGAGTCCCCCGAGATGGACGGGCTGGACCCGCTGTGGGCGCTCAACCACCTGCACGCGCTCGACCGGACGAGGGACGGCCGCCGGCCGTTCATCCTCTCGCGGTGGAGCGAACTCGGCGGCCACCGCTACCAGGTCGGCTTCTCGGGCGACGCCGTCGTCTCCTGGGACTCGCTGCGCTTCCAGCCGTACCTGACCGCCGCCTCCGCGAACGTCGAATTCGGCTGGTGGAGCCACGACGTGGGCGGCCACATGTGCGGGGTCGGCGACCCCGACGCGTTCGGCGAGCTGTACGCCCGCTGGGCGCAGTTCGGTGCGCTGAGCCCGATCAACCGGATCCACACGACGAAGACCCCCTCGATCGACAAGCGACCCTGGCAGTACGACGGCGCGACGTACGACGCCATCGCGGACTCGCTGCGGCTCCGCCACCGGCTCGTCCCCTACCTCTACACGATGTCCTGGCGCGACCACGCCGACAGCAGGCCGCTCGTCCGGCCGATGTACTTCCGGTACCCCGAGACCGAAGCGGCCTATCACTGCCCCCACCAGTACTACTTCGGGAGCGAACTGCTCGTCGCGCCCCACCTGTCGCCGCTGGACGACGACACCAATTTGTCTCGGCGGTCGGTGTGGCTACCGGGCGGCCCGGAGACCGACGAGGCCGACGCCGGGGACGGACCGGCCGGCGGGGCGCCCGACGAGTGGGTCGACTTCTTCACCGGCGAGCGGTACGACCCCGGGTTCCACGCCAGGTACGGCGACCTGGACGACCTGCCGGTGTACGCGCCTGCCGGCGCCGTCGTCCCGCTGGGCCCCGAGGTGGGCTGGGGCGGCATCGACAACCCCGTCCGACTGGAGGTCGTCGCGGTCCCGGGCGCGGACGGCGAGTTCACGCTCTTCGAGGACGACGGCGAGACGCTGGCCCACCGGGACGGCGAGTACGCGACCACGCGAATGGCGCTCGAAGACGACGGCGACGCCGCCACGTTCGCGGTCGAACCGGCCGAGGGCGACCTATCGGAAATCCCGGGCGAACGGGACTACGCGATCAGCTTCCGGGGGGTCGTCGAACCTGACGACGTGACGGTCGACGCCGACGTGGACGCCCTCGACGTGAGCTACCGCGAGGAGACGGAGACCGCCGTCGTCGAACTGACCGGCGTCGACGTGACTGACGGCCTCGCCGTCATCGTCGAGACCGACAGTGCGTCCCTGACCGACACCCGCGACCGGACCGAGGAGCGCGCCGAGGACCTCCTCCGGCACTTCGAGATGCCGGTCGTCGCGGAGGACCGACTCCGCGGCGTGACCCTGGGCGAGACGGAGTCCGCCGAAAACCTCTGGGATCCCGAGTCGTTCGACTGGCTGACCGACTTCCTGCAGGCGCTGACGGCGTCCCAGCGGCGCGCGGTGTTCGAGACGCTGACCGGCGCGGGGGTCGACCTGCTCGACCACGACGGCGACGAGCGCGCAGTCGTCTGGAACCGGGACGAGCGCGAGGACGTGACCTACCGCTACACGGCCTGGGACACCGGCGCACTCCACCACGAGTACGGCGGCGAGTCCGACCGAGGCGTCGCCCCCGCGTTCGGCGTGTTCGAACTCGGGCGCGACGACGTCGACGCCGAGGTGTCGGTCACGTACGACGGCCTGGCCACCGTCGCCTGTGAGAGCCCGCCGGACGAGGGGTGATCGCGGCCGGCGGCCGGCCGCCGCTCTCTCGGGCCGCCGCTCTCTCGGGGCCGCCGCTCTCTCGGGGCCGCCGCGATCCCCGGGACTGACGGCGACGGGGCGGGCGCGGTTTCCGGCAGGTCCGCGCCCGTCCGGGTCGACGAGCGGGTCGGGGACACGGTTTTCCGGGACGCCGACGCTTATCCCGGCCCCGAACCCACGGCCGCCAGGAGATTTCCGGCCGTGCACGCATTCGTCAATCAGCTCGGATACGAACGGACAGGTCCGAAACGGGCGGTCGTCGCCGCCGACGGCGAATCGTCGCCGGAGGCGGTGCGGGTCGTCGACGCGGACTCGGGCGCGACCGTCGCGGAGCGCGACCCCGAACGCGCCGGCGGGGTGGCCGACTGGGACCGGGGCGCATTCTGGACGGTCGCGTTCGACGACCTGACCCGCCCCGGCGAGTACTACCTCGTAATCGAGGGGTCCGCGGGCGAGTCCGTTCCCTCCCGGCGCTTCGAGGTCCGCGAGAACCTGCTCCAGGCGGAACTGCTCTCGGACCTGCTGTTCTCGGTGACCGCCCAGCGGTGGCTCGGCGAGAACTCCCGGATAGCGTCGCTGGCGGCGGCCGCTTACCGGACCGCCGACGCGCTCGACCGGGTGGACGGCGAGTGGCTCCGCCGGTTCGCGCGCGACCAGTTGAACTGGATCCTCGGGGTGAACCCCTTCGGCGCCGCGATGGTCCGCGGGGTGGGCGCGCCGCTGCCGGACTACCTCGACGAGTATCCCGGCGTCCCCGGCGGCGTCTGTAACGGGATCACCGCGGCGGTCGGCGACCCGTCGGGCGTCGCGTTCGACCCCGAACCCCAGTCGAGCGACCCCGACGAGGCCTGGCGCTGGACCGAGCAGTGGCTCCCTCACGCCGTGTGGACGATGCTCGCGCTCGCGTCCGCCGAGCGGGTCTGATTCCGCCAGATCACTCCGCAGACAGGGCCTGATTCCGCCAGATCACTCCGGCGGGAACGCGGCGCCGGTCACCTCGAAGCGCGCGCCGCCCTCGTCGCTGTCGGTGACCTCGACCGTCCAGCCGTGGCCCTCGGCGATCTCGGTGACGATCCCGAGGCCGAAGCCGGTCCCCTCGTCGGAAGTCGTGTAACCCGGCCGGAACACGTCGTCCCGTTCGTCGGACGGGATCCCGGTCCCGTCGTCCGCGACGTAGAACCCGTCACCGTCCGACAGGACGCCGACCGTCACTGCCGAGGCCCCGCCGTGTTCGCGGGCGTTTGCGATCAGGTTCTCGAGCAGTTCGACGAGTCGGGGCTCGTCGGCGTACACCTCGGCGTCGTCGTCGACCCGGACGGCCATCCCGCCGGTTTCGACGTTCGAACGGGCGCGCTCGGTGACCTCCGAGAGCGAGACGCGCTCCGGGTCGAACGCCTCCTGGCCCTTCCGCGCGAGTTCGAGGATGTCGTCGATGAGCGCGTCCATCCGGTCGACCGCGGCGTCGACCCGTTCGAGCCGGCTGTCGTCGTAGTCCTCTTTGAGGAGTTCGACGTAGCCCTTCGCGAGGTCCAGCGGGTTGCGCAGGTCGTGAGAGACGACGGACGCGAACCGCTCCAGGCGCTCGTTCTTGCGCTCGACCTCGCGCTCGTACTCCTTCTTCTCGGTGATGAACCGCGTGACGCCGATCAACCCCTTGATCTCGCCGTCCTCGCCGTACCAGGGCACCTTGGACGTGAGCGTCCAC
Source organism: Haloarculaceae archaeon (assembly GCA_042217365.1). Classification (GTDB taxonomy): domain Archaea; phylum Halobacteriota; class Halobacteria; order Halobacteriales; family Haloarculaceae; genus JBDGST01. The sequence continues at coordinate 22,927 of JBDGST010000072.1, read as the reverse complement.
TCGTCGTTGGCCTCGTTGTACTCCTCCTCGTTGATGATCGGTTCCCCGGTCTCGATCACCCGCATGTCGTCCGCGTAGGTCCGTCGCGCGAACTCGTCGTCCCCGTAGATCTCCGGGTCGGTCTTCCCGATGGCCTCGTCGGGCGCGAGGTCGTACTCGCTCATGTAGAGGTGTCGACCCTCGCTGTCTTTGACGTACAGCGACACCGGCAGCTGCTCGAACAGCTGGTCGAGGAGGTTCGCCTTGTCCCTGAGCTCCGCCAGCGAATCGGTGCTGTCTGCCGGGGCACAGGGTCGCCCGTCCGCATCGCGCTCGCGTGGTCCGCCGCGCCGGTCTTCGACGGCCGACGCGATCTGATCGGCCAGCTCCTCGCACCGGTCCTCGCCGGGCTCGTTCCGGACGTAGGCGCTCGCGTCCGCGGAGACCGCCGCTGCTGCGACCGATTCGTCCCCCTCGCGGACGAACAGCACGAACGGCAGGTCCGGGTACCGAACCCGGACGGTTTCGAGGAACTCGATCCCGTCCGTGCCCGGTAGCCGGTAGCCGCTGACGACGCAGTCGATCCCGCCGCGTTCGAGGCGGTCGAGGGCGTCCTCCGCGGTCGGCTCGGTGACCACGTCGAACCGGTCGCGCTCGCGTTCCAGCGCTGCCGCGGTCCGGCCGGCGACCGGCGCGTCGCCGTCCGCGTAGAGGACCCTGATCGGCCGGTCCGATTGGTCGACCATTGGGTGGATATTTCGCTTGGAACGTAAGAAATCACGGGTCGGAGATCCCTGTGATCTCGGACCGCCGGGAGCACTGGGACCGCGGACGAGACGGCGCCCTCAGAGCAGCAGCGAGAAGACGACGTAGGAGGCGACCACCGCCAGCGAGGGTGTGAGTATCCAGAGGACGACGATCCGGCTCGTCGCGGCGGGGTCGAACAGCGCTTCGGCCGAGAGTTCGTCGGCGTCCTCCTCGCCGATGGAGGGGACCGATTCGGGGCCCTCAGCGGGTTCGACGGGCGTTTCGGCCTCGGAGCTTGCGACATCGCCGACGGTCGGGCCCGCCGGGGCGTCCGTCGACTCCGCTGAGGCCGCCAGCGCGCCCGTGGTCAGCCCCGCGCCCGGCTGGGGCTCGGCCTCGCTCGGTGGCGTCGCCATCTCTGCCAGCGTGACCGCGCGGCTCGCGCGCCCCCACCCGAGGCCGATGATGCAGCAGGTCGTGCTCACCGCGAGGCTCGCCGGGATACCCAGGTACGAGAGCACGGTGATGATCGTCGCGCCGACGACGGAGACGATGAGGGCGGCCAGGATCGGCAGGTCCGTTATCCCGTCCCCGATAGTCGCGAGCGTCCGGCGGGCGATCGTGAACCCGCCGAGGCCGATAGCGGCGACCGCGAGGAGCACGGCCTGGTCTATCGTGACCGATTCGTTGCCGACGAGCGGTGCGACCGCGTTCGCCGCGTTCGAGGCGCCGGCCGAGAACGCCATGTAGCAGGCGATCACGAGGACCAGCGCGGACCCGACCAGGTCGCGGGGCGACGCGTTCGTGTTGAGACTGAAACGCGGTAGCGTTCCGGAGGCGTCGACCTGTACGAGCTGGTTTTCGAGGCGGGTGAACGCCAGTCGGGCCTCCAGTTGCGGGTAGGCGTACCGGCCGATGACCGCGCCCGAGACGAACCCGACGAGGGGCGCGACGATCCACGCCGAGACGATGGTGAACATCAGCGCCTCGTTGAGCGTGTCCGTCGCGAGGCCGAGACCGACGATGGCGCCGACGGCCGTCATCGACGTCGAGGCCGGGACGCCATAGAGGTTCGAGATCAACAGCGCAATCCCCGTGAAGAGCAACACGCCGACGCTCGCCGCGGGGGTGAACTGCGCGGCCGGGACGATCCCGTCGCTCATCGTGTCGATGACGTTGCGCCCGACGGTCCACGCTCCCAGGAACGCGAAGCCGGTGAACAGCGCCGCGGCGGTTACTTTCCGCACGAGTCGACTTCCGACCGCCGGCCCGAACGCCACGCCGGTCGACGACCCGCCGATGTTGAACCCCACGAACACGGCGACGACCAGACCGACGGCGACGAGTGCTGAAACCATGTCGAAGACCCCTCTCGGATATCGGTTCGACGACGACGACCCTCGTAGGTCTTGGGACACGGAACGGTCTCGGCAGGGGAGACGACCCCGGGGATCGGCGACCCGTCGATTTATCCACGCGGTGACCGTATCTCTGCCATGGTTTCGCGCGTTCTCGTCCCGATGGACGACTCCGAGATGGCCGAGCGAGCGCTCGAATACGCACTGGAGAACCACCCCGACGCCTCGATCACCGTCCTGCACGTCGTGGGCGAACCGTCGCCGATGTGGGGGACCGCAACGGGGCTCGCGCTCGAAGACGATCTCGAAGCGGCCGCCGAGGAGCGCGCCGAGGCCGTGTTCGAGCGGGCGCGGGAGGTCGCCACGGAGCGGGGTGGCGAGGTCGACACCGTCGTCGAACTGGGCAGCCCGGTCCGGGCGATCCTCGAACGCGCCGAAGACGCAGACGTCGTCGTGATCGGGAGCCACGGCGGAACGCTCGCCGACCGGGTGTTCGTCGGTAACGTCGCCCAGAAGGTGTTCCGCAACTCCCCGGTCCCCGTGACGGTCGTTCGGTGACTCCGGGGAGACGGCCGAGCGGGCCGGCCCACCGCGATGAACGTGTCACAGTCCCCGTTCGATGGAATCGCTCTCAGGGGAGATCCTCGACCTTCGCTCGGAGTTGCGATTCGATCACCCACGTGTCGCACTGATCGGCGCGATCGTAGTGGACGAACTCGTCTGACACCACCCCGCTGTAGCGAATCGTCGTGAGGTTCCCGAATTCCCGCTCGATCTCGGTCTCGAGGTCGGAGTCGGTCACGGGGAGGTCGGCCGCAGTCGCGTCGTCAGCGATCTCGTCGAGCCGGTCTTTCAGCGTACTCGTGTCGGGGCAGTCGTAGACGGCCTGGAACGCGAGCGCACGGACGTCGTCGGCGTCCTCGATATCGTCGGGGAGAGTCGTCTGCCACCCTCGGGGGAGCAGTCGCGTCCGGTCGAAAAACGTCCGCAGATCGGCTCGGCCGAGTTCCGTCAGGTCCCCGCCGTAGTTGTGTTCCACGATCAGGACGACGTGGTCGGCGTAGAGCGCGTGGATGAAGTATTTGAGTTTGAGCTCAGGGAAGTCGGGGTCGTCGCCGGACACGAGGTCGTCCGTCCCGATGTTCGGGTCCGGTTGCGGGGCAAGTAGATACGCATACGCTTCGATCCGGTTGTTCAACTGTTCGGCGGCAGTTTCCAGCCGCCATTTGAACGGCGGATCGTAGCTCCCGAGGACGAAGTAGGTGGTAAACGGGCCGTAGAGACTCGAGTGCCGCTCGTTCATGTAGGCCATCACGTCCTGGCGTTCGCTCGGATGTAACTCGATGCCCGCCAGTAGATCGTCCATCAGGTAGTTGAACACCTCCGTGGCGTTTTCCGGAACTCCCTCCATGATTATCCTCTATAACCACATTTGTCTTTATCGTTATAATAGGTCCTATTTGACTACCTGTAGTTGACCTGTACTTATTTATTCTCGGGGCCCGAATGCGGAGACATGAGCGAGCCAGCCCCCACCGGAGACGGCGCGTCCGAGGCCGAGCCGAACCCGTTAGACCGCCAGCGCGAGATGATGCAGTTGCTCTCCCAGGAGACGCGCCACGACGTCCTGCAGGCGCTCCTGGGCCACCCGCACCACCTGGCGTCCGAGGACGAGATCGACTACCTGGTTCACAACAAGTCCACGGGAGCAGTGCAGGACGCGATCGGGCGTCTCGTCGAGGAGGGGATCCTGGCACTTTACGAGCACGAGCCGAACAGGCACACCCGGGACTACCCGTACAAGTTCTACGGGTTCACCGAGTACGGCATCGGCGTCCTCGATCGGTTCAACTACCTCAAGGGCGTGCCGTTCGCGAGGGCGGTCCACGAGAAGACGCGCAAATCTGCGAAGATCGAACGACACGAGGGCGCACCGCGACCGGACCTCCCGGACGACGTGGTAGACGCTTTGAGCTTCGAGGGCGACCGGACCGCGGACGGCGCCGAGGCGACCGACGCGGTTCTCCCGAAGTGAGCGAACGCCGACGGACGGCGCTCTCGCTGCTGGTACGTGCGTTTCTCGGGGAGACGGCCCCTGAAACCGACGCCAGACTTCGACGAGTCCAGGCTATCGCAGAGATCGAACAGTTGGCACACCCGTCTTCTGACCCCCGGATCGCTCAGTACAGACGAAGTAGTTATCAGACGAGCGTCCGCCGAGCGACCGACAGGAGCGAGGCGGTTCACCGGACGCGAGGGAGCGAAGCGACCGAGCCGTCCGGCAGTTTTCCCCCACGTTTTTGCGACGAGGGGTGCCCGCAGCGAGGCCAAAGGCCGAGCGAGGACACCCTGAGGAGTAAAAAGTGGGCACGCGTAGTTAGCAGGTGTTTCGCCGTTTTCGGCGGAAAATTACCGGAGGTATCGCGATCAGTCGAACTCGACGCCGAGTTCGTCGGCCAGTTCGGCGCCGATCGCCTCCACGAGGCCAGGGAGCGCCTCGGCCACCGCGTCCGTCATCTCCTCGCCGTACTCGAACGGTTCGGCGACCTCGACCGCGAAGATCGTCACTTCGGGCATCGACTCCCCCATCGCCTCCCCGAGCGTCGTGAGCGTCCCGAGCCCGACGTTGTGGGTCGCGAGCCCGCCGCTCTCGTCGCCCGGTTCGACCTCGTCGGGGCAAAAGCGGTACCAGTCGCCGGGCGTCCCGCCCTCCGTCTTGATCGAGTCGACGATGAACACCCGGTCGTACCCGCTCATCTCGTCGATGAGCATGATCCGCCCCGAGGTCATCGTCCGGAAGTCGACGTCCGGCGCGTCGACGCGGGCTTCGAGGTCCTCGGTGAGGCGGAGCCCGACCGCGTCGTCGCGCTTGATGTCGTTGCCGATGCCGAGTACGAGGTCGCTCATTCGTGCGTTTCGGGGTTGGCGGTTCGGGACGATGTGTGTTCTGGAACGTACCGGGACGGTGCGAGACGCGACAGAGCGGGGTCCGATCGAACGGGACCGGACAGACCGGGGTCCGATCGAACGGGCCCGGACAGAGCGGGGCGGGCCCGGACAGACCGGGGCTGGACGGGCCTCCCGCCGTCGCGTCGCCCGGTCAGCGGCTTTTCTCGTCGAGGACCTCGCCGTCCTGTTCGAGCGTCACTTCGAGGGGCATCTCGCCGATGGCGTGGGTCGAGCACGACAGGCAGGGGTCGTAACACCGGATGACGCTCTCGACCTTGTTGAGGGTGCCCTCGGGGATCTCGGGGCCGTCGACGAACGTCTCGGCGACGGACTTGACCCCCTCGTTCATCGCGCCGTTGTTGTGGGTGGTGGCGACGATGAAGTTGGCGTTCGTGACGACGCCCGAGTCGTCGACGTCGTACTCGTGCATGAGCGTGCCCCGCGGCGCCTCGATGACGCCGACGCCGTTGTTCTTCTCGGGGTTGGCGGGCACGTTCGGGACCCCGTCGTAGACCGCGTCGTCCTGCAGGAGTTCCTGGATGCGCTCGACGCAGTAGAGGATCTCGATGAGCCGCGCCCAGTGGTAGTAGGTCGAGCGCTCGTGGACGTCGCCGTCGGCGGCGTCCATGAACGTCTTCCACTCGGCGCGCGCTTTCGGCGTGCGCACGTCGTCGACGGCGTTCAGCCGCGCGAGCGGGCCGACCCGGTACTGGCCGTCCTCGAACCCGCGCTCCCTGTAGTAGGGGAACTTGAGGTAGCTCCACTCCTTGGAGCGCTCGGCGATGATATCGCGATAATCGCCGTCGTCGATCTCCTCGAGAAGATCGCCCTGCTCGTCGACCAGCCGAATCGCTCCGTCGTAGTGTTCGAGCCCACCTTCGTCGGTCACCAGCCCCATGTAGCCCGTCGGGTAGGTGGCGTAGTCCAGCGTGTCGTCGTCCATCTCCGCGAAGATGTCCTTGAGGAGGTCGATCGTCTCCCGGAGGTACTCGGGGAGGGGCTCGCTCTCCTCGAGCAGGTCCTCGCCGTCCTCGCGATCGAGCGTGTTCGAGACGCCGCCCGCCACGGCGAAGTCGGGGTGGACCTTCTTCTCGCCCAGCGCGGCGATGACGTTCTGGCCGAAACTCCGGAGGTCGATCCCGCGCTCGGCGAGTTCGGGATTCTCTTCCAGGACGCCCTCGATGTTGCGCTTCTCGGGGTCGGCGTCGTAGCCGAGCACCAGATCGGGACTCGAGAGGTAGAAGAAGCTCAGCGCGTGGCTCTGGAGCACCTGGCCCATGTGCAGCAGTTCCCGGAGCTTGTGGGCGCTCTCGGGGACGTCGGCGTCCATGACGTCGTCGGCGGCCTTCGCCGCCGCCAGCTGGTGGCTGACGGGACAGATGCCACAGATGCGGGCCGTGATCTCGGGCATCTCCCAGATGGGGCGGCCCTCGACGAACTCCTCGAAGCCACGGAACTCCGTGACGTGGAACTGTGCGTCCTCGACGCTGCCCTCGTCGTCGAGGTGGATGGTGATCTTGCCGTGCCCCTCGACGCGCGTGACCGGATCGATGACTTCCTTCTTGCTCATTGTTGTCTCCTCAGTCGTACTGTAGTTTGTCGCCTTCGATCTCGGGGGTCTCCCCGCGAGCCAGCGCCTCGAGGCTCTCCTTCATGACCTCGGCGTCGGGCGGACAGCCGGGCACGTAGACGTCGACGTCGATGTACTCGTCCAAGGGCCGGGCGTCTTCGAGCAGTTGCGGGACGCCCTCGTCGTCGCCGAAGGGCACCTCACTCTCGTCGTCAGCTTTCTTCGCGAAGGTCTCTTCCAGCATCTCGTCGCGATCCTGGTAGTTGCGCAGCGACATGATCCCGCGCAGCGCCGCGCAGTCGCCCCAGGCCACGACCGTATCGCAGTTCTCCCGGAGCTCCTCGGCGACCTCGACGTTCTCCTCGTTGGTGACGACGCCCTCGGCGATGCCGATGTCGGCCTCCGGGACGCCCTTCTCGTCGACGATCATGTGGCTCGCCACGATCTCGACGTCCTCGAGGAGGTCGGCCAGGCCGTGGTCGATGTTGAGAAACTCCATGTGACAGCCCGAGCAGCCGCCGAGACAGACCGTCGCGACGCTCGCGCGCTCGTCGTCGGCCGTCTGGACGCTCATGCTTTCACCTCCTCGGCGGCGTCGGCGGTGTCGCCGTCGCCGTCACTCAGCGCCGCGAGCACGTCCCGGTCGCTGTCGACCGGGGCGCGCGAGTCGAGCACCGCTTCGACCGACCGCTCGCGGCCGCCGGCGTCGACCAGGGTCCCGGCGCGCTCGTACCAGTCGAGCGCCGGCAGGACCACGTCGGCGGCCTTCGTCAGCAGCGACTCGCGGGCCGCCTGCACGACGACCGTGTCCGCGTCGCGCGCGACCGAGAGATAGCGGTCGAGGTCCGCCTCGCGGTCGTCGCCCGCCAGCAGGAACGCCGCGTCCGCGCCGTCCTGGCTGCCGTCCGCGTACATCTCGGCGTCGCGGTTGACCGCGCCCGGCAGGCTGACGACCTCGCTGTCGGTCTCGGCCGCGAGCGCGTAGGCGGTCAGCAGCGTCGCCTCGTCCTCGACGCCCGGGCCGAGGACGAGCACGCCGTCGCCGCCTTTGAGCGCCTCGCGGATGGTGCCGATCCGGTTGATCTCCGAGGCCATCGGGGACTCGTCCTCCTCGGCGAGCAACCGCTCCGAGAGCCGGGCGAGCGAGGCGCCCGCGGTGACCGTCAGGTCGGCGTGGCGCTCCAGCCGGTTACCGTCCGCGTCCAGCGAGGCCAGCGTCGCGCCGTTCTTCGAGGCGCGGCGGGCGTACGCCGCGGCCACCGGGTGGCTGTCCACGATGCCGGTGTCGAACACGACGACCGGGTCGGCGTTCAGGATGGTCTCGGGGCCCGTGGCGCGGAGCTGTTCGGGGACGATCCCGTGGTAGTCGGCGACCTGCCTGGCCGCGCGGTCCTCGCGGGCGATGCGGTCGGCCCCCGGCACCGTGACCGCGGCGTCGTAGGCGGCCATCGCCTCGCCGAGCGCGTCGACCGTCTCGCTCGGGAGGCGGTCGGACGCCAGCGCGTTGACCGTCTCGGCGCCGGACAGCAGCTCGTCGGCGCGGTCGACGGCCGTAGCGAGGTCGACGACGTCGCCGTCGACGCGGGGCTGCGTGACGCGCTCCCGGTCGTCGCCCAGGAGTTCGAACCGCCCCATCTCGCAGAGCTGGCCGCCGTCGGGACCGCCCTCGACGCCCTCGATCTTCACGATCCGGCCCGAGTTGGTGAACACTTCGAGTTCACACCCCATCGGGCACTCGCTACAGGTCGTCTCGACGGTCTCGCACTCCCGCTCGCGGCCCCGGTAGGCGCTGTAGGTCGTGTAGATGGCGCCGGTCGGGCAGGCCTGCGCACAGGCGCCGCAGGTCACGCAGGTCGACTCGCCGAGCGGGACGTCGTTGTCGGCGACGATCTCCGTCTCGCGGCCCCGGTTGCTGAACGTCAGCGTGTCGTTGCCGACCACCTCGTCGCAGGTGCGGACGCACCGGCCACACAGGATGCACCGGTCCATGTCCAGCGTGACGTGCTCGTTCGAGGCGTCGACGTCCTTGTCCTCGTACTCCAGGGGGAACCGGCAGGCGTCCAGCCCCGCCTCGTTGAAGAGGTCCTCGAGTTCGCAGTCCCCCTCCATCTCGCAGTACATGCAGTAGTGGTTCTCCTCCGAGAACATCAGCTCCAGCAGCGTCTCGCGGTGGTCCCACAGCTCGTCGGTGTCGACCTCGACCGACATGTCCTCCTGGACGCCGGTCGTGCAGGCCGTCTCCAGGCGGTCGCCGTCGACCTCGACGAGGCACATCCGACAGGCGCCGACGTCGGTCAGCCCCTCGTACTGACAGAGGGTCGGGACGTCGATCCCGGCCCGCTCGGCCGCCTCGAGTATGGTGTCGCCGTCCTGTGCCTGAACCGTCTGTCCGTTGACTTCGATGGTCTTCGCGTTCGCGGATCCGTCGCTGGTCTTGCTCATGGTATCAGCCCCTCACCTCGATGACGTCGACAGGACAGGCCTCTGCACACTGCCCGCAGCCGATGCAGACCTCGGGGTCGATCTCGTGGACCTCCTGGGGCTCGCCGGAGATACAGTCGACCGGGCACACTTCGACGCACTGGTGACAGCCGATACACTCGTCCTGAATGATCTTGTACGTGCCCGCGTGTTCGCCCGAGCCCATCTCGCAGTCACCGGCCGGGCACTCGCCGTCCTCGACGTGGGCGCGGTACTCGTCCTCGAAGTACTCCAGGGTGCTCACGACGGGGTTGGGCGCCGTCTGACCGAGTCCGCAAAGCGACGTCGCCTGCATGGTGTCGCCCATGGATTCGAGCCGCTCGATGTCCTCGGGTTCGCCCTCGCCGTTCGTGATGCCCTCGAGGACTTCGAGGACGTTCTTCGTCCCGTACCGGCAGGGCGGGCACTTCCCGCAGGACTCGTCGACCGAGAAGTCCAGGAAGAACCGTGACTGGTCGACCATGCAGGTCGACTCGTCCATGACGATCATCCCGCCCGAGCCCATCATCGACCCGAGTTCCGAGAGGGTGTCGTAGTCGATGGGCGTGTCGCAGTGCTCGCGCGGGATGACCCCGCCCGAGGGGCCGCCCGTCTGGACGGCCTTGAACTCGCCGCCGGTCGTGCCGCCGCCGACCTCGAAGACGACGTCTTCGAGTTTCGTGCCCAGCGGCACCTCGACGAGGCCGGTGTTGACGACGTCGCCGGTCACCGAGAACACCTTCGTCCCGCCGCTCTCGTCGGTCCCGAGGTCGGCGAACCAGTCGGCGCCCTTGCGGACGATCTGCGGGATGTTCGCCCACGTCTCGACGTTGTTGATGTTGGTCGGCCTGGCCCACAGCCCGGAGTCCGGCGGGAACGGCGGCCGGGGTCGGGGCATGCCGCGTTCGGACTCGATGGAGGCCATCAGCGCCGTCTCCTCGCCGCAGACGAACGCGCCGGCGCCCTTCTTGATCTCCACGTCGAAGGCGAAACCCTCGCCGAGGACGTCGTCGCCGAGCAGGCCGGCGGCCCGCATCGTGTCGATGGCCTTGCGGAGCCGGTCGATGGCGAGCGGGTACTCCGCGCGGACGTAGATGTAGGCCTTGTCCGCGTCGGTCGCGTAGCCGCCGATGAGCATCCCCTCCAGCACCGCGAACGGGTCGCTCTCCAGCAGCGTCCGGTCCATGTACGCGCCGGGGTCACCCTCGTCGGCGTTGCAGATGAGGTACTTCTCGTCGGCGTCGTTGCCGGCGAGGAACTCCCACTTCAGGCCCGTCGGGAACCCGCCGCCCCCGCGCCCGCGGAGGTTGGAGTCCTTGACGGCCTGGATGACCTCGCCGGGCTCGTGCTCGGTGAGCGCCTCGTGGAGGGCGAAAAAGCCCCCGCGGGCGACGTACTCGTCGAGGCTCTCGGGGTCGACCAGCCCCGCGTTGCCCATGACGACCCGCTCCTGGGCGGCGTAGAAGGGGACCTCGTCCATCCCCGGGACGTCGAGGTCGTCCTCGACGTCGACACCGTCCGGGGCGACCGTCCGCGACGCGAGCGCCCCCTCCTGGGGGAGGTCGCCGTCCGCGACGTCCTCGGCCAGCGACCGGGCCTCTTCGACCGTGACGTTCTCGTAGATGACCGAGCGGCCGTCCGGTCGGACGACTTCCACCAGCGGCTCGGCGTCACAGAACCCGAGACAGCCCGTCTCCCCGACGACGACGTCCTCGCCGTCGAACCGGGCGTCGAACACCGCGTAGGTCTCGTCGGCGCCCGCGGCGCGACCGCACGACGACATCCCGACCAGGACCTTCGTCGTGTCCGGATAGAGCGTCTCCCGGCCGCGCTCGCGGAGGTCCTCGAGGTCGTCTCGCGAGCGTATCCGCTCCCGTCCGACTGATTGAGTCATTGCAGACATGGGTCACTCACGGTACTGCTCGATGACGTCCCGAACCTCCGATTCCTCCACGTTGCCGTGGACGTCGTCGCCGACCATCACGGCCGGCGCGAGACTGCACGCGCCGATACACCTGACGTCCGTGACCGTGAAGGCGCCGTCGTCCGTCACTTCCTCGGGCTCGACGTCGAGCTCCTCGCAGAACTCGTCCATCAGCTCGTCCGCGCCCTTGACGTGGCAGGCCGTCCCGGTGCAGATCTTGATGGTGTGTTCGCCGCGTGGTTCGAGGTAGAACTGCGAGTAGAAAGAGGCCGTCCCGTACACGTCCGCCACGGACGTCCCGCACTTGTCGGCGACGTGCTCCATCGCGAACGTCGGGAGGAACCCGTACTCGTCCTGGATCTCCTGGAGCGCCGGGATGACGCTCTCTTTCGTGTCGGGGAGGTCGCTCACCCGGTCCGCGACGACGTCGAGTTCCTCGTCGCAGACCTCGTCGATTCCGACGTTCGGAGGTATCGCTTCGTCGGCTCCCCCACCGTCGTCGTCCTGATCACGTATCTCTTCGATCGAAGCCATCCTAGGTGGGAATTCGCGGTCCCTCAGTTAATGCCCGGCCGGACTTCTCAACTCCTGAAAATATATCCGTTCAATCATGATGGTTACCGACGTTTCGTCGCCGATCGCACGAGTCGATCGAAGTGAGACAACACGTCTGGCGAGTTGAAGAATATTCCCCTTCAATCCGGTCCACCCCCGCCGACCGACGGGCTCCGCTCCCAGTTTCCGGGATTCGGCGGTGGGAATAACCCCTGTGGGAACGTATCACCGCCCGTATGCCGTCACCGAGTCCCACACCTGACGCCGGCGACGGGTCGCGCGAGACGGTCGCGTACGACCGCCGGGAGGGCGGGACCGTCCGGTGTCGCGTCTGCCCGCGGACCTGCGTCGTTCCGCCGGGCGAGCGGGGACTCTGCGGGGTCCGCGAGAACCGCGAGGGCCGCCTCGTCCTGACGACCCACGGCCGGGCGGTCTCGACGTCGATCGACCCGATCGAGAAAAAGCCCCTCTTCCACGTGGCGCCGGGGTCGCGCGTCCTCTCGGTCGCGACGAAGGGCTGTAACATGCAGTGTGACTTCTGTCAGAACTACCGGATCGCCATCGAGTACGACGGCGTCCCGGAGTCCGACCGGCCGCCGTCGGAACTCGCCGACCGGGTCGCGCGCGACGGCGTCGACGGGCTCGCGTACACCTACACCGAGCCCACGGTCTTCGCGGAGTACGCGCTGGACGCGATGCGGGCCGCGCCGGACGACGCGCTCCAGGTGTTCGTCTCCAACGGGTACACGCGCGAGGAGACCATCGACGCCCTCGCCCCACACCTCGACGCCGTCAACGTCGACATCAAGGGCGACCGCGAGTTCTACCGGGAGCACGCGGGCGTTCCCGACCCCGAACCCGTGTTCGAGAGCGTCGAGCAGTACGCCGAGCGCGACGTCCACGTCGAGGTGACGAACCTGATCATCCCCGGGGAGAACGACGACGACGAGTCCCTCCGCGAGCGGATGCGCTGGCTCGCCGAGGACGTCGGCCGCGACGTCCCCGTCCACGTCTCCCGGTTCCACCCGGACTACCAGCTCCAGGACGTCCCGCCGACGCCCATCGAGACGCTGGAGCGGGCGACGGAGATCGCCCGCGAGGAGGGGCTCCGGTACGTCTACTGCGGGAACGTGCCGGGCCACGAGAGCGAGTCCACGTACTGTCCGGACTGTGGCCGGATCGCGGTCCGCCGCGAGGGGTTCGCGGTCCAGTCGGTCGACCTCGACGACGGCGCCTGCCCCGACTGCGGGCGCGGGATACCGATCCTGGGCACGCCGCGCGAGCGGTCGACCGGCCGGCGCCGACGCCCGTTCCGGTGACTGGCCGACCGTATCGCTCGACGACTGACCGAATCACTCGACGACTTGCCGACGATCCACGACACAGATGACAGACGACGCCTCGTTCAGGGACGACCTCGACCGCGACGTCGGTCGGGAGCTCGTATCGCTCGCAAGGGACACCGTGACGCGCTGTGCGTGCACCGACGGCGACCCGCGGCCGACGCCGGACGCCGAGTACGACGCGCTGAGGGCGAACTACGGCGCGTTCGTCACCCTGGAGCGGGGCGAACGCCTCCGCGGGTGCATCGGGAACGTCGAACCCGATCCCGGCGACGAACTGTGGGAAGTCGTCAGGCGGGTCGCGGCCGGCGCCGCGCGGCGGGACCCTCGCTGTCCGCCCGTCGAGTCGGCCGAACTCGACGAGATCACGGTGACGGTGACCGTCCTGTCGACGCCGGCCGCGGTCGACGTGGACGACCCGACGGCCTATCCCGACGCGGTCGAGGTCGGCCGCGACGGCCTGATCGTCTCACAGGGACGGTACGAAGGGCTTCTCCTCCCCCAGGTCGCTGTCGACCGCGACTGGGACGCCCCAGCGTTCCTCACGGCGACCTGCCAGAAGGCCAACCTCCCGGGAGACGCCTGGCGGCGCGGAGACGTCGAAGTCGAGCGGTTCACCGCCCGGAAGTTCGCCGAACGCCGCCCCGGCGGCGACGTGGGAGTGCGGCGATTCGAAGCGGCCCGGACTGACGACGGGACCCGGTCGGACGGACCCCGGACTGACGACGGGGCCCGGTCGGACGGACCCCGGACTGACGACGGGGCCCGGTCGGCCGACGACAACGCCGACGAGGGGGCCCGGACCGGGGACGGGTCGACCGGCACCGACGAGCGGGCGACGGACGGCGGCCGACCGGCGGGAACCGGGGTGCGTCAGCCGTCCGTCGCCGGGGAGTTCTACGCCGGGACCGAAGCGGGGCTCCGCCGGCAGATCGACGAGTGCTTCGCCCACGAGTACGGTCCGGGACCGCTCGACGAGCAACCCGGCGGGGAACCGCCGACTGCGCTCGTGTCACCGCACGCCGGCTATCCGTTCTCCGGGCCGGTCGCCGCCCACGGGTTCGCGGCGCTGGCCGGCGCCGACCCCGACCCCGACGTCGCCGTCGTCCTCGGGCCCAACCACCAGGGTGCCGGCGAAGCGGCGGCGGTCGCTCCCCACGAAGCCTGGCGCACGCCGCTGGGGGAACTCCCGGTCGACGGCGACTTCGCCGCCGCGCTGGTCGAAGAGTCCGCCGTCGCGACGTTCGACGCGGGGACCCACGCCGGCGAGCACTCCGTCGAGGTCCAGTTGCCCTTCCTGCAGTACTGCATGGACGACCTGTCGGTCGTTCCGGTCTGTCTGACGCGACTCGGCCGGGAGCGGGCGGTCCAACTCGGCCGCGACGTCGCCGCCGCGGTCGAACGGACCGCCCGTGACGCCGTCGTGGTGAGTTCGACCGATCTGACCCACTACGAGCCCCACGGACGGGCCGAGGCAGCCGACGAACCCGTCGTCGACGCCATCCGCTCGCTCGACGTCGAGGGTATCGCCCGGGCAGTCTCGGACGGCCATACGATGTGCGGGCCCTGGGCGACCGTCGCGGGGTTGACCACCGCCGGCGAACTCGGCGCGACCGACGGGGAACTCCTCCAGTACGCGACGAGCGGGCAGACGGAGGGGCGGCGCGACCGGGTCGTCGGCTACTGTTCGGTCGCCGTCCGGTAGCGCTGGCGGGGCCTCCCCCCCAAATTCAGCTAACGGGGTGACGACGGCCGAAACGCCTTCCTCCCTGGTGGTCCAACCGGTGACCGATGCAAGGGGGCGTCGCCGACTGGCTGGGCTCGGTCGAGGCCACGGTACTGCTCGTGTTGCTCGCGCTGGCGATGCTCGGGACGCTCGCGCTGTTTCTCGTGGCGTTCACCGCCGCGCGCCAGCGCCGGTCCCGGTCGTACGTCCTCCTGACCGTCGCTATCGGGCTCCTCGTAGTTCGCTCGGTCGTCGGGGTGGGGACCGTCCTCGGCCGAGTCCCGATGCCGGCCCACCACCTCATCGGGGCCGGCGTCGACCTGCTGATCGCGCTGTTGGTCCTCGGCGCGATCTACGCGGTCGCCGACGCGGTTCCCGACCGATAGCGATCGTCGTAACTGGACCCGGACTCCGGGCCGGTCTGTTCCCGCCATCTGGGAACTATCGATGGGATCTTAACCTCGCGCTGTGACCCGCCGAGTATGTCCGAGGTACGGGGTCGCCTCCACGACTACGTCGTGGCCAACCCGGGGGTGCACTTCAGCGAACTCCGTCGAGAACTCGACATCGCGACGGGGCAGGCCCAGCACCATCTCAGGAAACTCACGGGCGACGGTGAAGTGGTCGCGGAAGACGTCCGGGGCCGGACCCACTACTTCGAGCCGGGGTTCGACCCCTGGCAGCGCCGCGCGGTCGCGCTGGCCCGCCGCGAAACGACGCGCGCGCTCCTGATTCACCTGCTCGACGACGGGCCGCTGACCGCAGCCGAGATCACCGACCGGCTGGACGTCGCCCGGAGCACCGTCTCATGGCACGTCTCCTCGCTCGTCGACGCCGCCGTCGTCGAGAAGTCCTACGTCGAGGACGGCCGGGTCGAACTGTCGCTCGTCCGTCCGGACGAGACCCAGCGCGTGCTCAGAGCGGTCCAGCCGTCGCTGTCCGACCGCCTCGTCGACCGCTTCACCCGTCTCGTCGACGACGGGCTCAGCGGCCGCGAGGGCGACTCCCCCGACTGATTCCCTGATCCGTCGAACGAGTCGACGTGCCGGAGCCACGCGTCCGCGGACGTCCGTCCTACCCCTGGTGGCGGACGTAACTCGCA
>JBDGST010000072.1:0-7114 GCA_042217365.1 Haloarculaceae archaeon | reverse complement strand
GGAGCCACGCGTCCGCGGACGTCCGTCCTACCCCTGGTGGCGGACGTAACTCGCACACCAGCCGTTCGGGTCTATCTTCCCCCGGACGAGGGCGCAGGCGCCCATCCCGTCGTCGTTCTTGCCCTTGATGTAGTACGTGCAGTTCGAGCACTTCTGGTTCCCCGACGGTTCGTCGCGGTAGTTGACCGCGCTCTGTGACGAGAGGGCGCCGGGGTCGCGCTGCTGGCCGCCGATGCTCGTCGCCGTCCGGTACGCGTCCGGGACGGGCTCGGCCGTCTCCTGTCCGCCGCCGCTGCTACAGCCCGCGAGGCCTGCCGCGAGCCCTCCGCCCACGAGTGCGAGGACCCGCCGTCGGTCCTCGTCCGTGATGTCTGTCATGTCGTCGCCTACGTGCCCCCTCCCGTATATCGTTGTGGTTCGGAGCGGTTTCCGTCCCCCCGGCGACTGGCGGCGCGGATAGTTTGATCGCCAGTCCTGCGAGGTCACGTCATCTGTCCTCTCCAGTTGGTCAGTCGCGGGCCCTCTCCAGTTGGTCAGTCGCGGGTCGGCCCGCGGTCGGTCGGGGTCCAGGCCCCGACCGTCGCGAGAGCGAGGCCGGCGAGGAGCCACGCGGCGAGGCCGACCACGCTGAGCGGGACGTTCGCCGCGGGAGGACCGGTCTCGACGAGTCCGCCTGCCGCCGTCGAGAGCACCAGCCCGCGGAACGCGCCCGGCGGGCTCATCGCGAGGAGGAGCGAGATAGCGTCCGGGCCGACGACCCCCCGACCGACGCCCGCGACCACGAGCAGGTCCAGGCCGACGACCAGGGCGAGCACGCCCAGCGCCGCGAGTGCCCCGCCGGCCCGGCGGCTCCGGGCGACCGACGAGGCGGCCATCGCCAGCGCCAGCGCGACCAGCGCGTACCAGCCGGCGAGCGCGACGAACCGGACGAAGTACACCGGCGAGTCGACGGTCCCGTGGGAGGCCAGTACGGACGTCGTCGGCTCCCGGAACGCGGGGGCGACGAGCCCGATCACGGCCAGCGGGACCAGGACTGCGGCGAGCAATCCCGTCCCGCGGCCCAGGTACGCACCGAACACGTAGGTCGACCGCTCGATCGGGAACGTGCGGACGACGTCGAGTTCCCCGGTGCGCTCGTCGGAGAGCACCGTCCACGTTCCGAAGCCGAACGCGAGGACCGGCACGAACGCCTCGACCGGCAACAGCAGGTCGAGCACGAGCGGCAGGTAGCCACCGACCCCCGCCGCGAGCGGGAAGCCCACGACGGCGAGGGCGAACGCGACCGCGAGCGCGACGTACGACCGCGTCCTGACGACCGTCACGAACTCCCGCCGGGCGACCGCGAGCAGTTGCTCCTGTCGTCTCGACTCGACCGGCTCTGCCGCCGACCGACGGTCGGACTCCGACTGTCGGCGGTCTCTCGACCGTCCCGGCGGGTCGTCGCTCACTGCGATCCCTCCCCGGGCCCGCCGCGAACCGTCAACGCCCCCTCGCCCGCGACCAGGGCGGTGACTGCTTTCGTGAGCGAACTCTCACCCGTCTCGCGGCGCAGTTTTGCCGGGGAGCCGACGGCCGCGACCGCTCCGGCGTCGAGGACGACGACCGTGTCGGCGACGCGGTCGACGGTTCCGAGTTCGTGGGTCGCCAGCAGCACCGTCCGACCGGCGTCCGCGAGGTCGCCGACGGCCGTGCCGACGTGGTCGGTCATCGTGGGGTCGAGCCCGCTCGCGGGTTCGTCGAGCACCAGTACGGGCGGGTCACCGACCGTGGCAAGCGCGATCCCGAACAGCCGGGTCATGCCGCCGGAGAGCGCCTCGACCCGGCGGCCTCCCACCTCGTCCAGGCCCACCCGCTCCAGGACCGCGTCGGCGTCGACGTCGCCCTCGACGAGCGCGCCGTAGAACGCCAGGGTCTCGGCGAGGGAGAACTGCTGCCTGAACGCCGGGGTCTGGGGGAGGTAGCCGACCGATCGCTCCCCGTCGGCGGTGAGCACGACGTTCCCCTCCGAGGGAGGGAGCAGGCCTGCGACTATCCGCAACAGCGTCGTCTTCCCCGACCCGTTCGGCCCCACGACGCAGGTGACGGTACCCGGGTCGGCCGTGAACGACACGTCGTCGAGAACGGTCACGTCGCCGAACGACCGGCTCAGCGAGTCGACGACGACCCGCTCCGTCGCGTCCTCGCCGCTGTCGTCGACGGCGTCTGTCCCTCCAGTCGCCGGTTTCTCTCCGTCAGTCATGGGTGGTGTTTCTCACTGTTTCGAGGACGTCGGGTCGAACCGGGTCGGCGAGCGGCCCGAGGTCGACGAGCCCCCGGTCGCGCAGTCCCGGCAGGGTCCCGGCGACGTGCCGCCGGAGCACGAGCGCCGGGGCGCGCGCGAGCGTCGGGCCGCCGGCGACACGCCCGGTCGCCACGTCGATCCTGGCCGACGGCCGGAACGGGCGGTCGAGGCGACCGTCGCCGTCCCTGTCCAGTCCCGGCGCGCTCCCCCAGTAGTTGCCAGTCCCGTCGGACGTCCAGACGTGGAGCGGCCCGCCGCTCGCGGTGACGGGTTCGTCGTTGCCGACCACGTCGTTCGCGAAGACCCGATTCGTCGGCATGAGCGTCGCCGCCTTCAACCCGACGCCGTTGTCGACGGCCGTATTGCGCGTCACGACCGACCGCGTGGTCCCGACCGTGAGCCCCACCTCGTTGTCGTAGACGACGTTCCCGGCGACGTACGAGGCGTCCCCGACCGACAGTATCCCGATCTGACAGCCCGAGGCCGCGTTGTCGACGACCAGGTTGTTCGAGGGCCGCGTCATCAGCATGATCCCCACCTCGCTGTCCCGGGCTGTCACGTTCCTGACGAGCATCTCCGAGGTGAACATCTCGTGGACGCCGTAACGCTGGTCCGAGAGGCGACTGTCCCTGAGGACGCTCCCGTGCGCGCGGTGGGTGTATACCCCGTCGCGGCCGCCCCGCACAGTCGCATCCTCGATCACTACCCGCGAGTACATCGGCATGACCCCCATGAGGCCGTCCATGCGCTCGTTCGTCCCGACGACCGTCACGTCACGCACGACCGACCGGTCGCTGTGGCGCACCAGGACCCCGGTCGCCGGCGTGTCGACCCGCACGTCGGCCACGAGCGACTCGTTGGCCCCCGCCAGCAACACGCCCGCGTCGCTCCGGCCGTAGACCAGCATCGTCCTGTCGGCCCACCGGCTCGCGTTGCCCTCGTCGGGCGAGCGGACACCGACCGACCCCACGCCGACGACTGACGCCGACACGAGCGCCGACCTGTCGGCCCGGAGCGTCACGACCGTCCCGTTCCCCCCGCCGTCGAGGGTCGTGTCCGGGCCCGAGCCGCGGATGGTCACCGGTTTCTCGACGGTGACGTTCGTCCCGTAGCGCCCCGGGGGGACGAGGACCGTCGTGTTCGGCGGCGCTGCCTCGACGGCCGCCGACAGCGTCGGGGCGTCCTCGCCGACGACGACGGAGACCGGCCTGTCCCGGAGGCTGCGCCGCCGCTGGACTACCCCGTCGGCCCACTCGCTCCGGTTCTCGACGGCGGCCCGGAACGTCTCCACGGCGGTCCCGGACCCCGCGAGGTCGGACGACCGGAGCCGGGACCACGTCAGGACCCGCCCCCCGTACTCGTCGGCGAACGCGCGGGCGTCGTCGCGCGTCTCGAACGGGACGACCGTCGGTCCGGCGGGCGTCCGGGCGCGGCTCCCCACGACGAACGACGCGTCTCGGGCCCGGACCCATCCAAGTCCCGGTTCGTTACCGACGTCGAGGTAGCCGCCGTCGACGAGCGACGGGTCGCTCCCCGAGAACTCCCGCACGAACACCGCGAGGGGCTCGCCGAACTGCCGCCTGGCGACCCCGCTTTGCAGGTGTGTGACGAGCGGCTCGACCCCGTAGTAGCCGACGACGTACCGGTACTGCCGGTAGAAGACCTGCGCGCGCGGGAGTGCGTAGCCGCGCTCTCTCGCCTCCCCGACGTCGACGCCCGTCATCCCCATCGCGAGCGTCTCGTGGAACTCGACCGGGTGAACGCGGCCGGACGACGGTCCGACGAGGAACGCGCCGCTCGCCACGAGCAGGACGGCGAACACCAGGCTCGCAGCGATACGGACGTCCATCTCAGGACTGCCCGAGTCCGGCGATGGTCTCCCGCGTCACGTCGTCGAATCCCGCGAGGCTCCCGCCGTGGTTCTCCGCGAACGATTCGGCGTCGGCCCGCGACGAGAACCCGATCAGGTCTCTCCCCATCGCTCCCTTGACCGAGGACCCCACGACGAACGTAACTGTCTCGCCGTCGACGAACGCCGACGCGTCGGGGTGGGTGGAGATGAGCTTGTCACCGCCGCCGGTCGATATCTCGTACTCCACTGCGGAGTAGTCGGTCACGTAGAACGCCTCGACGGACCACCCCCTGTCGAGCCGGTCGAAGTTGTACTTGAACGCTTCCCACGTGCTGTCGAACCGCGCGGGGTTGTCGTGCCCCGACGGGCGCTCGCCCCCGTAGAATATCTCCGCCGACGGCCCGGGGTGGTTGGGGATCACCATCCCGCAGACGTCACACCGGTCCTCCCGGGTCAGCGTCACCGGGTCCGGCGGCTCGTCTCCCGATCCGCCCCCGGGTAGCGCCCCACAGCCGGCCAGCGCCGTCACCCCGGCGACGGAGGCGCCGCAGGTGAGCACTGCCCGCCTCGGGAGGGGGTCCCGACTTCGGCCTTCGCGTCCGTGGCTGCATCGCTCCAGTCTGTCTGCGGGGCTGCACCCGTCCTGCCGGTCTGCCGGTATATCCTGCTGGCTTGCCGGTCGTCCCTCCGTTCGCGCGCGCCCGACGGGCCCGTCCCTGTCGCCGTTCCGACCCTCCCGAACACGTCGGCCGCGTCGTGGTGCTGGCGTTCGCATTTCTGGTACACCCGGGTCCCGCGTCGTGTGTGAGTACAACCTGACACCGTATATCACACCGGCTGTTTTTCAGAAAGTGGGAACATCGGATAGGTGAAATTGTGATTTACTACAATTCTATGAGGGTCTACCGCCCCACCGCGAATCCCCGGTGGCACCGGGACCGGAGAGGCAGCGGAACAGGCACGCCCCGGACCGATCCCGCGCCCCAGTCGGCCCGTCTGACCCGACGCGGACTCGCGAGTCCGGACGACTACTTCCGGTTCACTCCCTCGATCTCCGGAGGCGGCCGACCGGTCGTCTCCCGGGACGCCGCTCCGGTGGTATTTCGACGATCGTACTAATGCAGTCCGGAGTATTGAAGTAAGAATCAATACTTTCGCCGAGGGCCGGCTCCGGGACGACTCGCTCCGAAGGCGAACCCGGGTTGATTCGCGCGGCGGCGCGGGACCGATAACCCACCGGTAACTCGATTTCGATGGCCTCAGCGTACAGTTATTACCGGTCACGATCAATGATTACTATACGTAACCCGGTATCATTCGGTTACGTACGACCACACATGACAGAACTCACTGCACTCAACGGACTCGTCGGCGGACTGGTCGCGACTGTCGTCATGACGGCGTTCATGCTGGCCCTGGGTGACGACTCGCCGCCCCCGACCGCGCTGTTCTGGTCGAAGTACGTCGGCGACGGCGAACCGGACGAGTACCTCCCGCAGGGGATGGTCCTGCACCTGTTGTACGGGGTCGGCGCAGGCGTCCTGTTCGCCGTCGGCGTCCCCCTGATCGGGGTCAGCATCGGTTCCATGGCGACTGCGGTCCTCCTCGGTCTCGCGTACGGGTTCGTCCTGTTTCTCGGGGCCGCCGTCTTCTGGATGAACGTCGTCCTCGGTCTCGACCCCGAGATGCCGACGGTCGCGACGTTCCTCTTCTTCCACCTCGTCTACGGCGCCGTGTTCGGCGCCTGGCTCCAGGTCGGTCCGGTGTGAAGCGCTGCTGTTATTCGGGAGCGTCGCTCCGGCCGGGGACCCCGCGTCCCTGGTAGAAATCGCCGCCCCAGTTACCGACCCAGACGTCCTGGTTGGCGAGATACAGCGCGTCGGCAGTCCGGAACCGGGAGTCGGTGACCGACCACTCGTCGGCCTCGGAGTCGTACTCGACTTCCGAGTTGTAGACGGCCGCCTGACCGAACTCGCCGCCCGCCTCCGGCGGGAGCGGGAGCGGGTACTCCGCGTCGTCGCTGTGTGACGGGGGTCGTTCGGCCCGCTGCAACCGCCCGCGGTTGAACGTCTGGTCGAAGAACGTCGCGAACCGCTCCCGGGCCGCTGAGCGGCCGAGCACCGCGTCGGCGGCGTTCAGTCCGCCCGTGATGTCGCCGGCGTCGCGGGCGGTGATCGCGTACGTGGCGGCGTCCGGGGCGGACGTGAACGTTCCCCCGTCGGCGTCCCAGAGTTCGTCCAGCTTGTACCCGGCCACGTCGTCGGCGGTGTCGGCGTGGTCGACGCCGTCGACCTGGGACGCCCACAGCAGCCCCTGCGCGACGGCGCCCTGCGTGGCGGCCTGGTTGTCGGCACCCGCTTCGACCAGCCCGTTGCCGGCGAGGTTGTCTTCGACCCGGCCCGCGAGCGCGTTCGCGTACTCGGCGGCGGCCGATCGCAGTTCGTCGCTCCCCGCGTGGGTCCCGTACCAGCCGACGGCGCCGAGCAGTTTACACGGAGGTTGCCCTGCACGAGCGAGACGTTCACGCCGAGCTGGGCGAGCGTCGCGAGCACCTGCGAGCGGAACTTCGGCGCGATAGACTCCGTCGGCAGCAGGTCGAAGTGGTTCTCGAAGTTCTTGGCCCACGTGACGCCCTTGAGGTGGGTCCAGGCCAGCGACGACGGACTGACGACCCCCGAGGACTCCGACCTGTCCCACGTAAGCGTCGACGCGCCGGGTTTGCCGGCGTCGTTCGAGAGCACCGGTTTCTCCGTGAAATGCGGGTCCCCTTCCGTGAACGGTGCCACGTTCAGGTTCGGGTTCGCGACCGGCGGGGAGTCGACGTCCGCGGCCTGCGTGATACCCCGGATACGGCGCTGGAACGTCTCTCGCTGCTGTTCGTTGTGCGGGAACAGGACGCCGTTCCCGCTCATCGCGACGTTGGTACTCATGTTGTACAGCGAGTACCAGTACGCGTCGAACGAGGCCGCCTGGAAGCCGTA
>JBDGST010000101.1:0-26539 GCA_042217365.1 Haloarculaceae archaeon | reverse complement strand
CGGGCGCGACCAGGCGCTCCCGGACGTACGCGAGAAACGTCCGCCGGGTGCCGCCGTCGGCGTCGCCGACTGCGATCCGGCGGGCGTTCACGCCGTCGACGAGCGTCGCGACGAACGAAGCGGTGTCGTCGGGGTCCACGTCCGGGCGGATCGTCCCCTCGTCGATCCCGTCGGCGACGATCTCCCGGACGCGCTCCCGGAGGAACGCGTCGAACCGGGCGAGTTTCTCCCGGTAGGCCTCCCGGTAGGGCGCCTGCGCGCGGATCTCCAGCAGGGCGGTCTGGAACCGCTCGTCCTCGGCCGGGCCACCGTGACAGAGCACGTCGTCGACGAACGCGACGAGGCGCTCGACGGCGTCGTCCCCCTCGGCCGTCGCGTACTCGTCGGTGAACGACTCGTAGAGGTGGTCGAGGAAGGCGAGCAGGAGCGCCTCCTTCGTGTCGTAGTGGTAGTGCAGCGCCGCCTTGCTGCGGTCGGACTCGTCGGCGATGTCCTGCATCGTCAGGTCCGCGTACCCGTGCTCGCACAGCGCCCGCTCGGTCGCTTCCATGATCGCCTCGGGCGTGTCCGTCTTCCCGGACCCGGCCCCGGCGGACCGCGACGCCTCTCCAGTCATTGACCGATCTAACTGACCGGTCAGTCAAAAGAATTCCGACACCGGACTCGCCGGGAGAGAAGTCACGGGGGGCACGCGAGCGGCTTTAGAGGGCGGCGACCCAACGGTCGGGCATGTGTGGTCGCTTCAGCCTGTTCGCCCCGCCGGACGACGTGACGGCGCGGTTCGACGCCGACTTCGCCTTCGAGTACGAGCCGCGGTACAACGCGGCGCCCGGGCAGGCCCTCCCCGTGATCGCGGACGAGGCGCCCGACACCATCCGGCGCATGGAGTGGGGGCTTGTCCCGGGGTGGGCCGAGAACCGCTCGGACTTCGAGTTCATCAACGCCCGCGCGGAGACGGTCGCCGAGAAGCGCAGTTTCGCCGGCGCCTACGAGCAGCGGCGTCACCGCGAGCGGGACGACGAGGGTGGCGAGGCGCCGACGGCGGGTCGGTGTCTCGTCCCGGCGGACGGGTTCTACGAGTGGACCGAACGGGCGGGCGGTAACCAGCCTTACCGCGTGACCGTCGGCGACGACGAACTGTTCGCGATGGCCGGCCTCTGGGAGCGGTGGGAGCCCCCACGGGTCCAGACCGGCCTCGCCGACTTCGGCGGCGCGGGCGGGAGCGGCGGGGCCGGCGAACCCGGGAGCGAGAGGGTTCCCGGCGTCGACCCCGACCCCGACCCCGTCGAGACGTTCACCGTGATCACGACCGAACCGAACGACGTCGTCGGGGACCTGCACGACCGGATGGCCGTCGTTCTGGAACCGGACGAGGAGGAGGCGTGGCTGCGGGGCGACCCCGGCGAGGTCCGGGACCTGCTCGACCCCTATCCCGCCGAGCAGATGCGCGCGTACCCGGTCTCGACGGCCGTCAGCGACCCCGCGAACGACTCGCCCGCCGTCGTCGAGGAAGTCGACGTCGGGACCTGACTCGGCCGATCCGGTCGTCGGCGGGGCCCCGGTCCGTCCGGCCGTGAGCAGGGCCCCGGCCGGTCCCGCCGTCGGCAAAACCGCGGACGGCCCGACCCGCCGCTCGGACCGCGTCGGTCCGCGCTGGGATTAAATCAGTGGCTCCCGAACCGACGGTCGATGCCCTCCCCACTGGACAGGTTCCTCGGAGACAGTGCCGAATCGGTCGACCTCGACGCGGTCGAGCGCGAAGCGAGCGAGAACCTGGACGCGCTCGTCTCGCCGGAGTCGTACGGCATCGACGACTGCGACGTGACCGGCGTCCACCGCGTCAACGAGGGCCCGGACGGCGAACCGGTCGTCGTGCCGGTCGCGCGCTTCTCGCTCGGGAAAGAGAGGGAGTCGCCCGACTACGACGTGGTCTGGCGGCTCGCCTACGAGGGCGTCCGGGCGATGTACCCGGCCGTCGAGGAGGTGTTCGTCCGCCACTACGACGTCCAGTTCGCGTTCGGCGGGAGCGGCCTGTTCGACTCGGCGTCCTGCCGCCGCGTGGCCGTCTCCCGGGGGATCGCCGACCGGGTCGTCCGCGAGGCGGGCTGGCGAGTCGAGGACTTCAAGGCGGCGATGCTCGAGGCCCACGACGTCGACGACGAGGTCGCGCCGGTCGCGTGGGGCGAGTGCGAGGACTACGACACGGGCGACGGGAACGGCGCCGCGGCGGCCGGGGCGGCCGCCGGGTTCTGAGACCGCACGTCGCGGGGCGGCCGCCGAACTCTCATACGGAGCGCTGTAACGATTTACCGGGACGACCGCACGCAGTCGTGCGGTCGATCCGGTAATGACTTACAGCGATCCGTATCAGCCACCCGCGCGGGCCGGTCGTCGGCAGTCAGGCCGGCTGCGGCCCGTCGTCAGCGGGTTCGGCGCCGTCGCCCCCGATCTCCCGGACGCGGCGCATCCGCTCGGGGATCGGCGGGTGGTCGTGGTGGAACGTCTCGTACCAGGGGTGGGGGAACAGACCGGCGAGGTTCTCGGCGGCGAGGTTCGCGAGCGCGTCGGCCATCGTCTCGCCGTCGACGGTTTCGGCGGCGAAGGCGTCCGCCTGGCGCTCGTACTTCAGCGAGAGGGCGTTGTCGAGCGGCGAGGAGAGCCGCTGGAACGGCATCACCCACAGCAGCGCCAGCGCGAGCCCGACGTACGGCGTGGCGGGCACCGCGAAGGGGGCGTAGATCCAGTCGGTGCCGACGAGGTAGCCCAGGACGCCGAAGACGACGCCGAAGCGGACGGCCGCGAGACCGACGAACTTCCAGATGTGCCCCTCCTTCCAGTGGGCGAGTTCGTGCGCGAGGACGCTCTGGATCTCGGGGATCGACATGTCCTCGATCAGGGTGTCGAACAGGACGACCCGCTTGGCGCGGCCGAACCCGACGAAGTACGCGCTGGAGTGCGAGGAGCGCGTGCTGTAGTTCATCTCGTAGACCTGCTCGCAGGCGAAGCCCGCCCGGTCGAACACCTCGTCGACGGCCTCGCGGAGGTCGCCCTCCTCGATCCGCGTGAACTCGTAGAACAGGGGGTCGATGACCCGCGGTTTCAGCACCTGCATCGCGAGGACGAACCCGACCAGCAGCGCCCACGCGGCGACCGGCCAGTAGGGGACGTTCCCGACGAACCAGACGACGGCGGTGACAAGCGGCACCGTGATGACCAGCCCGAGGACCGTCCCGAGCGCGGCGTCGCGGGCCCACAGCCGGACGGACTGCTCGTTGAACCCGAATATCTCCTCGACGACGAACGTCCGCATCAGGTCGAAGGGGACGCCGAGCAGCCTGCTCGCGAGGACGGCGCCGCCGAAAAAGAGCGCGGCCCGGGCGTACAGCGGCCAGCCCGTCGCCTCGACGGCCGCGACGGCGTCGGCGAACAGCCCCGAGAACAGCACGAGCAACAGGGCGCCCAGCGTGACCCACCGTTCGAGCAGGCTCAGCCCCGTCGTCGCGCGGTTGTAATCGAGCAGTTCCTCCGGGTCGTCGACGCCCAGTTCGGACTCGACCCAGTCGCGTTCCGCCCGGACGGCGGCCTCCTCGTGGCGGCGGTTCAGCACCGAGAGGAGGGTGAAGAAGGCCTCCGTCCCGACGAGCAGCGCGACCAGCGCCCCGGCGACGAGCAGTGACATACCGACGGGTTGGGCGTTCGTCGCCGTAAACTCCGCGGTCAGGCCTCGCCGTGCTCGGCGGTCGGCGTGGCGGCGAAACCAGGGCCGGACGACCGTTCTCGGACGCGCGTGTTTCGGTCGGTCACTGGAGAGTCACCCCCCTCAGCAGGTGAACGCCGGGTTGTAGGGGGCGAACATCCCCGCCGGGTTCGCCCGGAAGAGCCAGGCGTGGAGCCCGTAGTGTTTCGGCTGGTCGACCTTCGCGGAGTGGGCGGGCGCGGGGTCGTGGAACCGCTGGCCGAACATCGTGGGCGGTTCGTCGGCTTCCTCGGCCGGGACGTACCACTCGGCGCCCAGCAGGACGTACGACCAGTTCTCCGTCACGCGGTAGAGGAGCACCGGCGGGTTCCCGAGGTCGGTCCCGCCGCTGTCGACGGCGCCCTCGCGGACGAACGGGACGCCGTAGGCGCCGCCGTCCCCGGGCGCGCACTTCTCGGTGTTGGCGTAGCCCGCCTCCTGTGCCTTCGCCCCGGTCTGGTACTTCCCGATGGCGTCGCGCGCCCGTTCGACGTCGTCGACGAACGACGGGGGCTCGACCGCCGGGTTGTACCGCGCGAACAGCCCTTCGGGGTTGTCCCGGTACACCCACACGTGCAGCGCGTAGTGCTTCGGGACGAAGGGCACGTCGCTCTCGATCGGGCCGCGGAACTCCTTGCCGAACAGCGACGGCGGCGAGTCGGCCTCCTCGGCCGGGACGAACCACTTGCAGCCGAGCGGTTCGTACACGCCGTCTTCAGTGAGCGTGTAGAGGACGGCGTTCGGCGTCGTGGGGTCGAGCGACGGCGCGTCGAAGTTCACGAACACCTCCCCGAGAGCGCCCCCGTCGGTCCGGACGTACTTCGCGGTCGTCTGGTATCCCTCCCCCAGGGTCGCCTTCACGTCCTCGTACTTCGAGAGCGCGTCGCGCTTGTTCTCGACCTGCGTGGCCGGGTCGGGCCCGCCGTTCCCCAGACACCCGACCGTCGCGCCCCCGCCGACCGCGGCCGCCGCCCGCAGGAACGCGCGACGGGTCGGCGCGTCCGGGGTCACCGTACCGCCCCCCAGCGGCGGGCGACGCGGGAGCGTGTGGCGCATTCGGACCCGTCGTTCGGAGCGAACCCCGTGAGCATAGCCGGACCAAGGGAAAGCCACGGCCTTAGGCGTCACGGGTTCGACCGCGCGGAACCCGGGCGTCACGGGTGCGGCCGCCGGAAGCCCGGCCGTCACGAAAGCGGCGGCGCGAAACGGGGCTGGTACGAGCGTGAAACCCCGGTCAGCGGAGAAAGACACCCCGATAACCGGGCCACAGGGTTTTTTGTCGCGTTCGTCGTCTGTCCGGCAATGAGTGCCGTGGACATCGACGGCGTGACCAAGCGATACGGCGACGTCCTCGCGGTCGACGGCGTCGACCTCGCCGTCGACCGGGGAGAGGTGTACTGCCTGGTGGGGCCCAACGGCTCGGGGAAGACGACGATACTCAACGTCCTGCTCGACTTCGTGCGGCCGACCGAGGGCAGCGTCGAGGTGCTGGGCCACGACGCGCGGACCGAGTCGCTCGCGGTGCGCGAGCGGATCGGGGTCGTCCCGGAGGGGTACGGCGTCTACGACCGGCTGACGGGGCGCCAGCACGTCGCGTTCGCCGCCGATTCGAAGGGCGCCGACGACGACCCGGACGCCATCCTGGAGCGGGTGGGGCTGGCCGACGCGGCCGACCAGCGCGCCGGCGAGTACTCGAAGGGGATGGCCAAGCGGCTCATCCTCGGGGCGGCGCTGGTCGGCGACCCGGACCTGCTGGTGTTCGACGAGCCGTTCAGCGGGCTGGACCCCGCCGCGTTCGCCCGCCTCCGGGACACGATCGAGGCGGAGAACGACCGCGGGACGGCGGTATTCCTCTCGACGCACCTGTTCGGCCCCGTCGAGCGCGTGGGCGACCGGGTGGGCGTCCTGCTGGACGGCGAACTCGTCGCCGAGCGCGACGTCGCCGACCTCACCGACGGCGGCTCCGTCCAGGACCTCTTCCTCGAGTACGCCGACCCCGGGACCGGGGGGGCCCGGCCGGGCGACGCGTCAGCGGGACGAAACGGCGTCCCCGCAGGGGACAGTGACGGAGGCGCCGACCCCGCGGGAGACGAGAGCGGAGACGCCGACGCGGAGGCGCCGACATGAGCTGGGCGCTCGTCGCCCGGAAGGACTTCCAGGACGCGATCCGGTCGCGGATCCTCGGGACGCTCCTGGGGCTGTTCGTGGTCGCGCTGGTCGTGGTGACGCTGGGCCACCGCCTGGTGGCCTCCTACCCGCGGACGTCCGGCCTGATCGTCTACCTCATCGAGCTGACGAAGTGGCTCGTGCCCGTCGCCGCGCTGCTCGCGGGGTACAACGCCGTCGTCGGCGAGCGGGCCGGGGGGACGCTCACCTTCCTCCTCGGCCTGCCACACACCCGGCGGGACGTGATCGTCGGCAAGGCCGTCGGGCGGACCGGCGCGGTCCTGCTGCCCGTGACGGCGGGCTTTCTCGGGACAGCGGTCGCCGTCGTCGTCGCGTACCCGACGTTCCGGGTCTGGCACTTCCTCGCCGTCGTCGGCGCGTCGCTCCTGCTGGCGGCCACGTTCGTCTCCGTCGCGGTCGGGCTCTCGGCGCTCGTGCGCTCGCCGGTCCGGACGGTCGCGGTGACGATGGGTCTGTTCGTCGTCTGGATGTTCCTGTGGGACCTCGTTCCGACCGGTATCTACTTCCTGCTCCACGGCTCGGTCCCCGGCAGCCAGGTCCCCCCGGACTGGTTTTTCTTCGTCCAGCGGCTCAACCCGCTCGACGGCTACCTCGCCCTGGTGACGGCGGCGCTCCCGACGCTCGAATCCCCGGTGCCCTCGCCCCGCGCCGCGTACCTCTCGCCGGCGGTCACGCTACTGGTGTTCGCCGCGTGGCTCGTCGGTCCCCTCGCCGTCGGCTACCTCCGCTTCCGGTCGGCGGACCTCTCGTAGCCTCCTGACCCGGCGGCCCGCGGCCGCGCGCCCCATCCTGCTCGACTCCCCCCGAGATTTTTGGCCGGTCCCCCCGTCGCTCCGGCAGTGACGCCCCCGGCAGTCGCGCTCGCCGCGTACCTCCTCGTCGCGCTCGCGAGCGGCGTGGCCGTCCGCTGGCGCGCCCGGCGGTACCACGCCGACCCCGAGTCCGACCCGGAGACCGCCTTCCGGCTCCGTCGGCTCCGCCGCCGCGGCGCCCTCGCTGGTTGGGTCGCGACGACGGGGGTCACCGCCCGGTTCGGCGTCGCCGCGGCCGCCCGGGACGCGCTGTCGTCGACGCTCGGTGCCGACCCGGTCGCGGCCGCCGTCGGCACGCTCGGCGCGTACCTGGTGCCCGCGCTCCCGGTGGCGCTCGCGGTCCGGCTGGGGACGGTGCCCTACCGCCGCGCCGCGCGGGACCTGCGGGTCCGGTACCGCGACGCGGCGGCCTGGGAGCTCGAACGCGACGGCGCCGGCGTGGTGCTGGTCCTGACCGCCGCGGCGCTCATCGCGCTCACGCCCGGGGGGTGGCCGCGGGTCCTCGTGGCGGCCGGCCTCGGCCTGGTCGCCGTCGCGCTGGCACCGTTCGCCCTCGTGGTCGCGCTGCGCACCCGCTGGCCGAGCGACGCCGAGCGCGACCTGCTCGGGGACGTCCTCGGCGGCGTCCACCTCCGCGTGGTCGACGACCGCACCCGCGTCGGGAGCGCCGTCGCCGCCGGCGTCCTCCCCGGCGCCCGCTACGTCTTCGTCACCGAATCGCTGTTCGACGTGCTCGACGACGATGAGGTCCGCGCGGTCGTCGCCCACGAGGTCGGCCACCACGAGCGCCACCACGTCCTCCTGCGGTTCGCGCTGCTGGCCGCGGCCGCCGCCGTCGCGCTCGCGCTCGTCGAGTTCGCGCCGGACCTGGCGCTCGGCGCCGTCCTGGTCGGCGCCGGTCCGACCGCCGTCGCGCTCGCGTGGGTCGTCCGCCGGACGGAGGAGAGCGCCGACGCCTACGCCGCGGCGACGGTCGGCGGCCCCGCGCTGGCCGACGCCCTCGAAACGCTCGTCGAGCGGCGGTACGTGATCGAGGCGACCGGCCTCCTGCGGGTCCTCTCGTACCACCCGCCGCTGTCCGAGCGGACCGCCGACCTCCGGCGCGGACCGGGCCCGCCCGCGTGACGACTGGTCGACGCCGACCGGGCCGCTGACGTGACGACTGGTCGACGCCGACCGGGCCGCTGACGTGACGACCGACCGCCGGCCCCCAGGTTCGCCGGACGCCACCGGGCCTCGCGAACCCGTCCCACGCCACCGCAAGCGTTACTCCCGGCGGGTCACACCCCCCGGGCATGACCGGCATCGACGACCCCGAGACGTACTACGACGAACACGCCGACGAGGAGTGGGACCGCCTCACGGACACCCTGCACGGACGGCTGGAGTGGGAAGGGACCGTCGAGCGCCTCGACCGGCACCTCCCGGAGACGGGACGGGTACTCGACGCCGGCGGCGGCGCGGGGCGGTACGCGGTGTGGCTCGCCGAACGGGGGTACGACGTGACGCTGGTCGACCCGAGCGAGGGCCAGCGCCGGACCGCGCGCGAGAAGGTCGCAGAGCGGGGGTCCGAGGACCGCGTGGCCGTCCGCGAAGGGGAGGTGCGCGACCTCGCCTTCGACGACGGCGCCTTCGACGCGACGCTCTGTCTCGGCGGCCCGCTCTCGCACGTGCTCGACGCGGACGAGCGGGCGAGGGCCGCCGCGGAACTGGACCGCGTGACCGCCTCCGGCGGTCCGGTCTTCGCCTCCGTGATGGGGCGGCTGAACCTGCTCGTGCTCCTGCTCGTCGACGGGAAACACCTGTCCGCGCTGGACCTCCTCGCCCGGACGGGCGACTACGACGCCGACTTCGTCGAGCGCCTCGACCACGACTCGATGTTCACGGAGACGCACTTCTTCCGCGCCGACGAGTTCGAGGCGCTGCTCGCCGGAGCCGGACTGACCGTCGAGGAACTCGTCGGCCTGGAGGGGCTGGCGTCCGTGTTCACCGCCGGCCGACTGCGCGAACGGGCCGAGGGGCTCTCCGACGGGGAGCGCGACGGCGTCCGCGCGCTCGTCGAGGAACTCCGCGACGACCGGGCGACGGCGGACGTCTCGGCGCACGTGCTCGCGGTCTGTCGGGCCGGCGAGTGAGCGCCTGTCGGGCCGGCGAGTGAGCCAGTCTGTCGGGTCGCCGGGTGAAGCCCCCGGCCGGATGACGAAGGGCGGACCGTGCGCTCCGTGGCGGAGTCGCCCATCCTTTTGTCCGCGCGCCACCAAGGACCGTCGATGAGCCGCGCCCGCAAGCCCGAGTGGCTGAAGAGCCGGCCGCCGACGGGCGAGCGCTTCACCGAGATCAGGGAGACGCTCCGGGACCGGAACCTCACCACCGTCTGTGAGGCGGCCAACTGCCCGAACATGGGTGAGT
This sequence comes from Haloarculaceae archaeon, assembly GCA_042217365.1. Taxonomy (GTDB): domain Archaea; phylum Halobacteriota; class Halobacteria; order Halobacteriales; family Haloarculaceae; genus JBDGST01. The sequence goes on along the minus strand of JBDGST010000101.1, from coordinate 17,395 downwards.
GCTGGAGCGGGAACGGCGGGAGCGGCGCCGCCCGAACGTCCGAGGAGCCGAACGCCGGCGCTCCGGCAGGGGCGCCCGAAGGTGCGGACACCGCCGGCGACGCGGCGACCGACGCCATTCCGGGCGGCGTAGGCGAGAGCGGCCCCGGCACGGCGACGTTCATGCTGATGGGCGAGCGCTGCTCGCGCGGGTGCAACTTCTGCGACGTCGAGACGGGCGGGATGGAGCCCCTCGACCCCGACGAACCCGAACAGGTCGCCGACGCGGTCGCCGAGATCGGCCTCGACTACGTGGTCCTGACGAGCGTCGACCGCGACGACCTGCCCGACCAGGGCGCCGCGCACTTCGCCGAGACGATCCGGGCGATCAAAGACCGATGCCCCGGCGTCCTCGTCGAGGCGCTGGTCCCCGACTTCCGGGGCGACTCCGAACTCGTCCGGACGGTGCTGGCGGCGGAACCGGACGTGTTCGCGCACAACGTCGAGACCGTCGAGCGCCTCCAGTGGCCCGTCCGCGACCGGCGGGCCGGCTACGAGCAGTCGCTGTCGGTCCTCCGGCAGGCCGACCGGGAGTCCGACGCCTACGTGAAGACGAGCCTCATGCTCGGCGTCGGAGAGTACGCGGGCGAGGTCTACCAGACGCTCGCGGACCTCCGAAGCGTCGGCGTCGACGTCGTGACGCTGGGGCAGTACCTCCAGCCCTCGCGCTCGCACCTCGAAGTGGCGGAGTACGTCCACCCGGAGGCGTTCGACACCTGGCGCCGCGTCGCCGAGGAGGAACTGGGCTTCCTGTACTGCGCGTCGGGGCCGATGGTCCGCTCCTCGTACCGCGCCGGCGAACTGTTCGTCGACGCCGTCGCCCGCGAGGGCGCGTCCGTCGAGCGGGCACGGGAGCGGGCGCGGTCGGACGCGTGACCCGACGAGCACGGGTGCCTGGTGGACGACGACGGGAGCGCGACGCGATGGCGAACGGCAGTGGTCTGATCGCGGCTCCGATCCGGTACATAGCGGTATAGAGACGACCTGAGAGCGTAATACCCCTCTTAGTCACCGTCATAGGCTTCGGCGAGAGTACATAGGGCATGAGCGTGCTCGCAGACCTCGCGGACCCGCACGTCGAAGAAACGCTCACGGAGCACATCGTCCCGGCGCGGCCGCTGATCCCCGAGGATCCGCCGGCCGGCAACTACGTGGTCATCGACGTGACGCACTTCTCGACGACCGTCGTGGAGCTGTTCGTCGAGGGGGCGGAGTACGTCCACGTCACCGAGGAGCGCGGCGACGAGCACGCCTTCAAAGCGGACCACCCGCGGGCGAAGATCGGCGGCGGGAGCGTCGGCGAGCGCCGGCCCGAGGAGGGGTACGACTTCTTCAACTCGCCGAGTTCCGTCCACCGGACCGACGTCGCCGGGCGGCCGGTGGCGATGACGTCGACGAACGGGGGCGCGTCGGTGACCGACCTCCGGAAGGCCGGCGACGACGTCGACGTGTACGTCGGCGGGCTGACCAACGCGGCGGCGGTGGCCGACCACCTCGCCGAGGCGCCTCGGCCGACCTACCTCGTGGGCGCCGGCTCGGACGGGACGGCCTCCCCGGAGGACGTCGTCGGCGCGCTCGTCATCGGGCGTCGCCTGTTCGGGGAGCCGCCGACCCCGACCGAGCGGGAGGTCTACCGGCAGGTCGTCTACAACGCGAAAGCGCCGAAGTACCGCCGCCAGTCGGAGGTCCGCGTGACCGACCTGGAGGAGTACGACCTGGCGTTCAACGAGCGCTCGGTCGTGCCGCGCCTCGACGGGCAGAAGCTCTACGACGTGGCCTGAGGCGGATCCGGGCCGGCGCCGGGTCGACTCTCGCTCGTCACGGCGGGTCCGGGCGCGCGGCTGCCGACACCTGACGACTCCCGACGTCGGCCGGCACCGCCGCGCCGGTCGGCCCGTTGTTTCCTTCGAAGGTATCGCGATGACCAGTGGACGGTCGGCCAGTTTCGAGACGGTTCGCCGGACGGAACCGGCCACTCTCGCGACGGAATGTGGACAGACGACTCGCTCTCGTCGGCAATACTGGAGCCGAACGAAACCTATTTGGGAAAGTCCTAAGACGACAGCGAGGGTTGTTAATGATATGCCATGGAGGTTTCTATGAGTACGTTACAGCGTGAGCCGGACGACACGGTACAGGTACTCGACGAGGACGGGCGGGTACGGGACGGCGCGACGGTGCCGGACCTCGACGACGAGACGTTCGTGGAGATGTACCGGGAGATGAAACTGGGCCGGCACTTCGACGAGCGGGCGGTGAGCCTCCAGCGCCAGGGCCGGATGGGGACCTACCCCCCGATGTCGGGCCAGGAGGGGGCCCAGGTCGGCAGCGTCCACGCGCTGGCCGACGAGGACTGGCTGTTCCCCAGTTACCGCGAACACGCCGCCATGTACCACAAGGGGATCGGCCTGAAGCAGGCCCTCCTCTACTGGATGGGTCACGAGGAGGGCAACGTCCGCGACGGCGAGCGGGTCTTCTCGGTCGCGGTCCCCATCGCGACGCAGATCCCCCACGCCGTCGGTGCGGCGTGGGCCTCGAAACTCCAGGGCGAGCGGCGGGCGTTCCTCTGTTACTTCGGGGACGGCGCGACCTCCGAGGGCGATTTCCACGAGGGCATGAACTTCGCGGGCGTGTTCGACGCCCCCGCGGTCTTCTTCTGCAACAACAACCAGTGGGCGATCTCCGTCCCCCGCGAGCGCCAGACGGCGAGCGAGACGCTCGCCCAGAAGGCGACCGCCTACGGCTTCGAGGGCGTCCAGGTCGACGGGATGGACCCGCTGGCGACCTACCAGGTGACGAAAGCCGCCGTCGAGAAGGCCAAACACCCCAACCCGGACGAGCTGCGGCCCACGCTGATCGAAGCCGTCCAGTACCGCTTCGGGGCCCACACCACCGCCGACGACCCCTCCGTGTACCGCGACGAGGAGGAGGTCGAGCGCTGGCGGGCGAAAGACCCCATCCCCCGTATGGACGCGTTCCTGCGGGAGCGAGGGGTGCTGGACGACGAGCGGGTCGACGCCATCGAGCAGTCCGTCGAGGACGAGGTGGCCGACGCCATCGACGCCGCCGAGAGCGTCAAGCGGCCGGATCCAGCGGAGATGTTCGCCCACGTCTACGAGGGGCTGCCCCGCCGCCTCGAACGCCAGCGGGCGTACCTCCGGCGGCTCCGCGAGCGCCACGGCGACGAGGTGATCCTGGAATGACCGCGAGCCAGGTATCCGACGCGGGGGGTCAACGATGAGCCAGGCCGTCGACGCCAGCGACGTAGAGGCCGAGAGCCTCACGCTCGTCCAGGCCGTCCGCGAGGGGCTCCACGACGAGATGGCGCGCGATGAGGGCGTCGTCGTCATGGGCGAGGACGTCGGCGAGAACGGCGGCGTCTTCCGGGCCACGCAGGGCCTGATCGACGAGTTCGGCGACGAGCGGGTCATCGACACGCCGCTCGCGGAGTCGGGCATCGTCGGCACCGCAGTCGGCATGGCCGCCTACGGCCTCCGCCCGGTCGCCGAGATCCAGTTCATGGGGTTCATCTACCCGGGCTTCGACCAGATCGTCTCCCACGCCGCGCGCCTGCGGACGCGGAGCCGCGGCGAGTTCACCTGCCCGCTCGTCGTGCGCGCGCCCTACGGCGGCGGCATCCGCGCGCCCGAACACCACTCCGAGTCCAAGGAGGCCTTCTTCGCCCACGAGCCCGGCCTGAAGGTCGCGATCCCGTCGACCCCCGCCGACGCGAAGGGGCTGCTCGCCGCCGCGATCCGAGACCCAGACCCCGTTATCTTCCTCGAACCCAAGCTGATCTACCGCGCGTTCCGGGAGGACGTCCCGACCGATCCCTACACCGTGCCGCTGGGCGAGGCGGCCGTCCGCCGCGAGGGGTCCGACGTCTCCGCGTTCACCTGGGGCGCGATGACCCGCCCGACGCTGGAGGCCGCGGAGAACCTCGCCGGCGAAGTCGACGTCGAGGTGGTCGACCTGCGGACCCTCTCGCCGCTGGACGAGGAGACGATAGTCTCGTCCTTCGAGAAGACCGGCCGGGCCGCCGTGGTCCACGAGGCGCCCAAGACCGGCGGGCTGGGCGGCGAGATAATCGCCACCCTCCAGGCGGAGTCGCTGCTCTACCAGGAGGCGCCGGTCGAGCGGATCACCGGCTTCGACGTGCCCTACCCGCTGTACGCGCTGGAGGACTACTACCTGCCCGAACCGGCCCGGATCGAGGACGGCCTCAGGGAGGCCGCGGACTTCTGACCATGGCCCGCGAGTTCGCACTGCCCGACGTGGGTGAGGGGGTCGCCGAGGGGGAACTGCTGGCCTGGCGGGTCGAGCCCGGCGAGCGCGTCGCCGAGGACCAGCCGGTCGCCGAGGTCGAGACCGACAAGGCGGTCGTCGACGTGCCGTCGCCGGTCGACGGCGTCGTCCGCGAACTCCACGCCGAGCCCGGCGACGTGGTCCCCGTCGGCGACGTGATCGTCACCTTCGACGTCGACGGGGAAGCCGCGGACGACCGCGCCGACGCAGGGGACGCCGGAGCGGGGTCGGCGTCGCCGCCCGACGAGCAGCCGGCGACGTCCGGGAAACCGGCCGCCGAGCAGTCGACGACACCCGGTGAAGCCGAACAGCCCGACGAGGCGGCCGGGGGACCCGGCTCCGAGAACGGCCATGGCGACGGGCGGGCGTTCGCCCCGCCCAGCGTCCGGCGGCTCGCCCGGGAACTCGGTGTCGACCTCGCGGCGGTCGACGGGTCGGACCCCGGCGGCCGGGTCACCGCGGCGGACGTGCGCGCCGTCGCACGGGACGCCACGAGCGGGGAACGGGAACAGGCCGAGTCGACCGCCGGCGAACGCCCCGAGAGCCGCGACTCGGCAGCCGAGGCGGGGGCAGAGAGCGCCCCAGGGACGGGTGCGGAAGACGCCCCAGGGACGGCGGACACGACGGGTGCGGAAACCGGCGCCGACTCGGCGGCCGGTGGGGTGGAGGAGCGCCCTGCGACGGGGACCCGCGGAGGCGCGCCCGGCGGGACGGCGACGGGGACGCGAACGGCCGTCGAGCGGGCCGACCGCGACCGGACGCTCGCCGCGCCCGCGACCAGGCGGGTCGCGCGCGAACTCGACGTGGACATCGACGAGGTGCCCGCAGTCGAACGGCGCGACGGCGAGGCGTTCGTCGACGAGACGGCGGTCAGGGAGTACGCCGAAGTCCAGCGCCGGGCACAGGCCGCCGACGCCGCCGCCGTCGAGGCGGGCGACGAGGGTGCGGGCGGGGCGGCCGGTCCGGTCCGGGAGGGCGAGCGTGGCGCGCCGGCCGGGGAGAGACGGGCGGCCGCGGGCGGCGAGCGCGAGCGCCGCGAACCGTACCGGGGCGTCCGCAAGACCATCGGCGAGGCGATGGAGCGCTCGAAGTTCACCGCCCCGCACGTCACCCACCACGACCGGGCGGACGCGACGGCGCTGGTCGCGGCGCGCGAACGGCTCAGACCCCGCGCCGAGCGGGCGGGCGTGAACCTCACCTACCTCCCGTTCGTGCTGAAGGCGGTCGTCGCCGCGCTGAGAGAACACCCGGTCCTGAACACGTCGCTCGACGAGGAAAGCGACGAGATCGTCTACAAGAACTACTACGACATCGGCGTCGCGACGGCCACCGACGCGGGGCTGATGGTCCCCGTCGTCGAGGACGTCGACGGGAAGGGGCTGGTGGAACTCGCCTCGGACGTGACCGAACTCACGGCGAAGGCGCGCGACCGCTCGATCGACCTCGAGGACCTCCGGGGGAGCACCTTCTCGGTGACGAACTTCGGCGTCGTCGGCGGCGAGTACGCCACGCCGATCATCAACTACCCCGAGACGGCAATCCTCGGTCTCGGGGCCATCGAGAAGCGGCCGGCCGTCGTCGACGGCGAGGTCGTCGCCCGGGAGACGCTCCCGCTCTCGCTGTCGATCGACCACCGGGTGATCGACGGCGCCGACGCCGCCCGCTTCGTCAACACGCTCGTCGAGTACCTCGAAGAGCCGACGCTGCTGTTACTGGAGTAGTACGCTGGGCCCCCGATCGAGGGGTCCCCGGGGCCGCCTCCGGAACGGCTCAGTGGCTCCCGGCGCCCTCCAGTCCGCGAGACTGGCTCAGGACCCCCTGTCGCCTCTGGCACTGTTCAGGACTCCTCGTCGCCGTCGCGTCCCCGGAGCCACGCCCACGTGCCGGCCCCGAGGGCCGCGAGCGCGGCCGGGACGCCCAACCCCGGGCCGCCGCCGCTCGTCGTCTGCGTCCCGCGCGCCTCACTCATGTCGATCCGGTCCAGAGTCGGCGTCTCCGTCCCGTCAGCGGGCGGTGGCGTCGGGTCGGGCGTCGGCGGGTCGGTCGGCGTCCGCGCGGGCGTCGGGGTGGGCGTCGGCTCGACGAGTTTCGTCAGCCAGGCCTCCGTCCGGTCCGGAGCCGCCGATCCGTAGCGGCCGGCGACGAGGTAGCCGCCGTCGGGTGTGGGGAGCACGGTTCGCCCGCGGTCCCGGCCGGGCCCGCCGTCGAACCGGTGCCACCGGTACCCGCCAGCGTCGTCAACGCTGAGAACGAGCGCGTCCTCGGAGTCGGCGGTGCCCGCGGCGGACGTGCCCGCGACGAGGAAACCGGCGGGCGTCCGGACGAGGTCGGTCGCCCAGTCGTCGGCCTCGCCGCCGTGGGTTCGTCGCCACCGGACCCCGCCGTCCGGGCCGACCGCGACCAGCCAGACGTCCCGTCGCTGGGGCCCCGACGACACGGTCCGCCCGGCGAACACGTACCCGTCGCCGACCCGGACGACCGCGTCGGCCAGGCTGAATCCCCCGCCGGCGTACGTCCGCGCCCACTGGACGTCCCCCTGGCGGTCGACCCGGACGAGTCGGGCGCCCAGACCGCCGCTGACTGCCGTGGTCGTTCCGGCGAGGAGCAGTCCGCGGCCGGGGCGGTCGGGTTCGCCCTCCGTCCCGGCCGCGGTATCGGACCGCGCTCCGGAGACTGTGCCGGTCGGCGTCCCGGTGTCGGTCGCCGTCGGCGTCCCTGTGTCGGTCGCCATCGCCGTCCCCGCGTCGGTCGGCTCCGAAGTCGGAGTTCCGTCACCGTCCCCGACCGCCGCCGGACCCGTCGCGACGCAGTCCCGGAACGTCCGGTCGCCGTCGCCGCCGTAGGTCCGCTGCCACAGGGGGGCGCCGCCGGCGTCGACCGCGAGCAGCCAGCCGTCGTCGGACCCGCCAGACCGGAAGCGCCCGGCGAGGCGGTAGCCGTCGCCGACCCTGGCGACCGTCGTCAAAACCGCTTCGCCGTCCTCGCCGTACGTGCGCTTCCACGCGACGGTCCCGTCGGCGCCCACCGTCCGGGCCCAGGCGGTGTACTGGTCGTCGCGGGTCCGTCGCTGACTGCCGACGACGAGGTAGCCGCCGTCGGCCGCCGGGACGGCCGCGGCCGCCGACGAGAACTCGCCGTCGTCGAGGACCCGCCGCCAGCGGCGCCCGCCGGCGCCGTCGACCGCCCGGAGCCAGGCGCCCCACTCGCGGACCCCGGCCGAGTCGGTCCGGCCGACGAGCAGCGCCCCGCCGGTTCCGGCGGTCGCGTCGTTCAGGAGGGTCTCGCCCTCGCCGCCGTAGGTCCGGCGCCACGCCACGTCGAGCGGTTCGCGGGCGGAGGCGCGATCGGTGGCGGCCCGCGACGCCGGGAGGGCGTTCGGTCGCCGAGACGCCGCGACCGACCGGGACAGCTCCGACGAAGGTGAAGCGGGACCGTCGCCCGTCAGTCCGGTCGCGGCTTCGGCGGGGAGGAGGCCGCAGGCGGCGCCGGCGAGCCACAGGACCTGCCGACGAGTCGTTCGGGGACACATGCCTGTGGGTTCGAAGCCGGCGGGGAAAGTATCTGGTGGCGCCGCGGTCCGCGGGAGCGGCCCGGCGGTCCCGCGAGGCCCCCGTTTTATGCACGCGGCGGGCGTCGGTCCGCCAATGGTCGTCGGAGACGTCACAACCGGGACGGACGTACTGGTCATCGGCGGCGGCCCGGGCGGGTACGTGGCCGCCATCCGCGCCGGGCAGCTGGACCTCGACGTGACGGTGGTCGAGGACGACGCCGTCGGCGGGACCTGCCTGAACTACGGCTGCATTCCCTCGAAGGCACTCCTCTCGGCCGCGGACGTGGCCCACGAGGCGCGCCACGCCGAGGAGATGGGCGTCTACGCCGACCCCGCCGTCGACCTGCAGGGGATGGTCGAGTGGAAGGACGGCGTCGTCGACCAACTCACCGGCGGCGTCGAGAAGCTCTGCAAGGCCAACGGGGTCGAGGTCGTCGACGGCCGGGCCGAGTTCGCCGGCGAGCACGAGGCCAGGGTCGTCCACGGCGGCGAGGGCCAGGGCGCCGAGACCGTCGCGTTCGAGCACGCCGTCGTCGCGACCGGGTCCCGGCCCATCGAAGTGCCGGGATTTTCCTTCGACGGCGAGCGCGTCATTACCTCGCGGGAGGCGCTGGCGCTGGAGACGGTCCCCGACCGACTCGTCGTCGTCGGCGCCGGCTACATCGGGATGGAGCTGTCGACCGTGTTCCAGAAGCTCGGGTGCGACGTGACGGTCGTCGAGATGCTCGACGACGCCCTCCCGGGTTACGAGGAGGACGTCGCCCGCGTCGTCCGGGAGCGTGCCGAGGAACTGGGCGTCGACTTCCACTTCGGGCACGCCGCCGAGGAGTGCGAGGCGTCCGGCGACGGCGTGACCGTGCGCGCCGAGGACGAGGAGGGCGACATCGCGTCGTTCGACGCCGACCGGTGTCTCGTTGCGGTCGGCCGCGAGCCCGTGACCGACACGGTCAACCTCGACGCCGTGGGGCTCGAACCCGACGACGACGGCTTCCTGCCGACCGACGACCGGGCGCGCACGCCGGTCGAGCACGTCTTCGCCATCGGCGACGTGGCCGGGGAGCCGATGCTCGCGCACGAGGCCAGCGCCGAGGGCGAGGTCGCCGCGGAGGTGATCGCCGGCGAACCGGCGGGGCTGGACTACCAGGCCGTGCCCGCGGCGGTGTTCACCGACCCCGTGGTCGCGACGGTCGGGATGACCGAGGCGGAGGCCGAGGACGCCGGCTTCGACCCGCTCGTCGGCGATTTCCGCATGCGGGCGAACGGGCGGGCGCTGACCCGCCGCGACTCGGACGGGTTCGTCCGGGTGGTCGCCGACGCGGACGACGAGTTCCTGCTGGGCGCGCAGGTCGTCGGCCCGGAGGCCTCGGAACTGGTGGCGGAACTCGGACTCGCCATCGAGATGGGCGCCCGCCTCGACGACGTCGCGGCCACCGTCCATACCCACCCGACGCTCTCGGAGGCGGTCCGAGAAGCCTGCGCGAACGCGCTCGGGAAGGCGATCCACACGCTGAACCGGTGACCCTCCGGTCGGCGACGCTCGCCGAGCGCGGTCGACGCGAACGGTCACTCCGCGGGCGAGACGCGCTGTCCCTCGTGGACGTACGCCCGCTCGCGGGTCGTCGGTTCGCCCTCCCACTCGCGGACGCGAACGTCCGAGAAGTGAACGGGTAGACCCATCCCGCGGACGAGGCTCGGGCGGTCGGCGACGTGGAAGTGGAGGTGGGGTTCGGTGGAGTTCCCGGAGTTACCACAGCGAGCGATCCGCTCGCCGCGCTCGACGCGGTCGCCCGCCGACACCGCGACGCTGCCCTCCCGGAGGTGCGCGAGGGTGCTGTACTCGCCGTCGGCGTGCTCGACGGTGACGTAGTTGCCGCGGATGTCCCGCTGCCGGGGGTCGAGCCACCCGCCCGGGCGGCCGTAGTCGCGGTGACCGTCGCTCGCGGCGACGACCTCGCCGTCGGCGGGAGCGACGACCGGCTCGCCGTAGCAGTGGTAGTCGTCGAGGGCGCGCCCGTCGCTCTCGTGGCTGTGCCCCCCTTCGTCGGTGACGACGAAGTCGTAGGCGTAACGCTGGGTGAGCAGGCCCCAGGAGTGAGACTCCGAGCGCGTCGGCCCGCCCGAGACGGCGGTCCACTCCCCCTCGAACGGGAGGCGGTAGTCGACGGTCTGCTCGAACGTCTCCGCGTCCGGCGGATCGAACCGGTGGCGCAGGAGAACCGGGACGGCCCAGGCTATCTGCTTGATCGCCGTCCACTGGACGAACGGGTTGACCTGAACGTAGGCGAACGAGACCAGCGTCGAGAGCGACGAGCGGGTTCCCATCCGGATCCAGTCCGTCCGGCGCTCGCCGTCGACCGACGGCAACACCGCCTTCACGACCGGCCAGAGACCGAACAGGAAGAAGACGAAAAACTCCTCGGTCCACTCCAGCGACGGCACGACCAGGCTCGGCAGGCCCAGTAGTCCGAGGGCCGCGAGCAGCGTGGGGCTCGGCAGGCGGTGCCACCACCGGTCGCCCCCGTCGACAGTCGGTTCCAGGGAGTCGTCGACACCGGAGGGGCGCCCGGCGGAGTCGTCGGCGTTGGAGGGGCGCCCGGCGGAGCCGGCGGCGCCGGACCGCCGTTCGGAGGGCTGTTCGTCGGAAGCGCCGGCGGGGCGACCGCCGGTCGTCACGCTGTCAGACATCGTATACAGGCACGGGCGAGTACCACTTCAGCGCTCGGCGAACCGATCTTCTATCTAGAATATTATGGGAATCGGCGAGGAGGGGGCAACACAATCGCCGGTCAGGGCGCCCGCGCGGGGTCGGAGGCGGCGACGTAGTCGGGCAGCGTCCACGCCTCGACCAGCGCGGGGACGTCCGTCGCGACCAGGAGGACGCCGTAGAGGCCGACGAACGCCGCGAGCGGGTTGTCCGTGGCGAGTCCGACCGCCGAGGGGACCAGGCCGAGGAGGACGCCGGGGGCGGCGACCCCGACCGCGTAGCGCCAGCGGCGGACGGCCCTGTCCGGGTGGACCGACACGTGCAACGGGTCGAGCGACCCGTCGGGGAACAGCGCGGCTTCGACCGCGACCTCGTCGCGAGAGAGGCCACAGAGGACCGCGTACGCGACCGCGTGAATCGCCTCGTGGGCGGCGACCACTGCGGCCAGCACGCCGAACTGGACGACGACGCCGTACTCTCCCAGCATGGTCACGTAGTCGAAGAAGCGTTCGAGCCCGTACGTGCCCACGTAGGCACCGCCGAGCGCGACGGCGACGGCGACGGGGGCTGCCGCCGCTCGCGCGGTGCCCCAGCCCTCCTCGTCGCACTCCGGATCGGGGTCCACGTACATCACTCCCGGATAGTGCGCCGAGCCACTTGAACGGCGGGCCGCTGGCAGTCGCTGGTGGACCGGGACCGCCTCGGATGCCTCGCGCGCCCCCGACCGAGTCGAGGGGGGCGTTCACCCGCCGTCGGGCCCGCTCGCGACGTCGACCCCGCCGGTCTCGTCGACGGTGACCGCGAGCGTCTCGCCGTCGAGCGCGACGGCCACGTCGACCCGGACCGGGTCGTCGTCGGCGACGGTCACGGCCGATTCGTCCGCGACGAACGGCAGTTCCCAGAGGTGTTCGTCCCGGAGTCGGCGGTCGTGTCGGCGGAAGAAGGCCGCCACCCGGGGGTCGACCAGCAGGCAGAACGTCACCGGGCCGACGACCCGGCCGCCGCAGGCGTCACAGACGGCGCGGAACCGGGGCTGTGCGCCGTCCCCGCCGACGGCTACCGCGGGTTCGAGCGGGTCACAGCAGGTCGGGCAGACCCCGGCGACGGCGCGCTCGACGGCCTGGACTGCCAGCAGTTCCGCCAGATCGACGACCGCAGGGAGCGTCGCACCCTCGGTGGCGTTCGGGGGCACGTTCCACTGGAACAGCCGGTGGCCGTTCTCGCAGGCGACCGCGCAGGCGCGGTCCTCGTAGCGGGCGACGGCGGGCGCCCCGCAGGTCGAGCACTCGCTGTCGAGTTCGACAGGCCCCATCGACACCCGCTCGGTGTACGTGCCCGCGAGGACGCCGGCGACGACCTGGCGCCCGGCGGTGGTCAGCCGGTAGCCGCCCTCGGCCTTCGCGACGAACTGGTCGCGGAGTTCGTTCAGGTGGTAGCGAAAGCGCCCGGAGTCCCGGACCCCGACGCGCCGGCGCAGGTCCGCGAAACCGGCGACAGCTTCCCCCGTCTCCCGACGGTGGACCGTGAGTTCCCGGAGGATGTCCACCCGCGTCGGGTCGCTCAGCGCCGCGAACGCGTCGGCCGGGTCGACCGCCGACCGGTCGACCCCGTCGCTCCCGCTCCCCTCGGCGTCCGACGAGTCCGTCGAATCCGAAGAGGCGTCCGGCCGGTCGCCGGGTCGGGTCACCGGTCGACACCACCGTTTCGCGTCCGTCTCATGTCGCAGTCCCGGGACGCTCGTTCGGCAGGCGTCGGTACAAATGTTCCGCCGGTCGAGCGGTGGGCGGTACCGTCGCCGCCCGGGGCTGGACGCGATTCGGGCCGGCGACTGTCACTCCCCGACGGTGAACGTCGCCGTTCGCTCCTCGCTCTCGGCGTAGCCGTACCGGACCGCTTTCGCACGGACCGTCGTCTCGCCCTCGGGGAGTTCGATCGGACCCGTGTAGAGGTGCCAGTGCGGGCCGCCGGCCTCGCGTCCGCCGGAGTTCGCGCCGTCGCCGTCGCCGCTCTCGGCGGAGCGGTCGGACTCGACGGCGTACCCGATCGAGGCGCCCTGGGTCCCACAGTGTAGCGACACAGTGGCGGGCGCGTCGAGCGAGACGTCGCCGGAGACGGGTTCCCGCTCGCGGTTGCCGGGCGCGTTCGGGACGAATCGCGGGGGTGCGGTCTCGGGTTGTCCGTCCGGCCCCTGTCGCGCCCGGACCATCTCGGCCTCGGCGACGTCGCCGGCGTCGTCGACCCGGTCGCGCCAGTCGTCGAGCGCCTCGCGGAGTCTGTCGAGAACGTCGGCGTGGTCGGGGTCGCCGGCGAGGTTCTCCGTCTCGTGGGGGTCCCGTTCGAGGTCGTACAGCTCCTCGGCCGGGCGGGTCTCCGCGAACCACGTCTCCGCGCCGGACAGGTCGCCGGCGGCCGCCCGCTCTAATATCGCCCGCATCGCGGGGTGGCGGTTCCGGTAGGGTATCCACTGGCGGTAGGGCGTCCCCGGCCGGTAGTGGCGGACGTACTTGTAGCGGTCGTCGCGGACCGCCCGCACCATGTCGTAGGACTCGTCGTAGCGGTCCCGGGCCGCGAAGACGTACTTGCGCTCGGCGGCGCCGGGACCCAGGAACGGCCGGCCGTCGGCGTCGGGCGGGACGTCGAGGCCGCAGGCCGAGAGCATCGCGGGCCCGAGGTCGACGAGGCTCACGAGGCGGTCGTCGACGCCCGGGTCGAGTTCGCCCGGCCAGCGCACGATCAGCGGGACGTTGATACCGGCGTCGTACACCCAGCGCTTGGCCCGGGGAAGCCCCTCGCCGTGGTCGCTCCAGAGGACGACGACGGTGTCCTCGGCGTGCCCGTCGGCCGCCAGGCGGTCGAGGCGGTCGCCGACCCACGCGTCGGCCGCCGCGAGGTTGTCGTACTGGCGGGCGATGGCGCGTCTCGTCGCCGGTTCGTCGGGCAAGTACGGCGGCACGTCGACCGCTGCTGGGTCGGTCTCTGGCTCGTCGACGGCACCGCCGGCCCGGTCGTCCGGGTCCGGGTCCGAGTCCCACATCCCGCTCTCGTGGGTGCCGCCGTAGGTGAACATCGCGAAGAACGGCTGGCCGTCGCCGCGGGCGTCGTCCCACCACCCGGCGCCTTCCCCGTGGCGGTCCCACATCGTGAACGGCTCGCCGAACTGGTAGTCGGTCTTCGAGTCGAGGGTGCAGTAGTAGCCGGCGCGCCGGAACTGCTCGGAGACTGCGGTGACGTAGTGGGGCGGGACCGCCTCGTAGGGCGTCGGGAGTTCCGGGACGGCCTCGTTCTCGTGGGTCGTCCGCATGTGATGGGTCCCGATGTCGTTCTGGTGACAGCCGGTGACGGCGGCCGAGCGACTGGGCGCACAGACCGGTGCCGTCGAGAACGCGTTGGGGTAGCGCCGCCCCGCCGCCGCGAGGGCGTCGACGTTCGGCGTCCGCGCCAGGTCGTCGCCGTAACACCCGAACCGGGGGGAGACGTCCTCCAGCACCAGCCAGACGACGTTGGGACGGTCCCCGCCCGTCGACCGGGACGGCCCGCGGGAAGTCGGTGGCATGGCACCACCCGCGGGCCGACCGCCCGTAAAGATTTGCGTGCGACGGGCCGCGGACCGGGGTCGACGCCGACAGGTGTTTCTCCGGGAACTCCGGGCGCCGACAGGTATTTCGTCGTGAATTCGCTATTTCGGACGATGCGTCGGTTCAGCGTCGTCGCCGTGGTCGTTCTCGCGGCCACCGCCGCGGTCGCCGCGCTCGCGCTCGGGCCGGGGCTCCCCGCTCCGGGCGACGCGGCGTCCGAGACAGCACCGGATCCGACCCCCGCCGGGACGGTACCGCCGGGGTCGGCGTCGACAGGTCCGGGCGACCCCCCGACGTCCGCGAGCCCTGGGTCGCCGCCCGACGAGCCGATTGCCACGGCCACGCCGACGGCGACCCGAACGCCGACTCCCACGCCGACGCCGCTGCCGGACACCGACGGCGACGGACTTGCCGACCGGCGCGAGGCCGAACTGGGAACGAACGCGACCCTCGCCGACACCGACGCCGACGGGCTAGACGACGGCCGCGAGGTGGCCCTTGGGACGAACGGCACGCTCGCAGACACCGACGCCGACGGGCTGGACGACGGCCGCGAGGTGGCCCTTGGGACGAACGCGACGCTCGCAGACACCGACCGTGACGGACTCGACGACGGCCGCGAGGTGGCGCTGGGGACGAACGCGACGCTCGCCGACACCGACGCCGACGGCCTCGCGGACGGCGCGGAACTGAACGTCAGTGCCGACCCGCTCGCGGCGGACACCGACGGCGACGGGCTGGACGACGGCCGGGAAGTCGCCCTGGGGACGAACGCCACGCTCACCGACACCGATAACGACGGATCCGAGGACGGCCGCGAGGTGGCGCTGGGGACGAACGCCACGCTCGCCGATACCGACGGCGACGGACTCGACGACGGCCGCGAGGTGGCGCTGGGGACGAACGTCACCCTCGGAGACACCGACAGTGACGGACTCGACGACGGCGCGGAACTGAACGCCAGCGCCGACCCGCTCGCGGCGGACACCGACGGCGACGGACTCGCGGACGGAAACGAGACCGAACGCGGGACGAACGTCACCCATCCCGACACCGACGGCGACCGTCTCACCGACGGGGCCGAGGTCGACGACCGGACCGCCGACGGCGCGCCGATCCCGGGGGCCGACCCGCGCCGCATGGACCTGTACGTGCAGGTGAGTGTGAGCAACGGGAGCGACCCGTTCACCGACGCCGAACTGGCGGACCTGCGGGACGCGTGGGACTCGATGCCCGTCGAGAACCCCGACGGGACGACGGGCGTGACGGTCCACCTCGTCCAGCGGCGACTCAACGAGACGCTGGTCGTCGAGACCGACGACGACGTTCGTGACCTGCGGGCGGAGTACGGCGGGGCACCCGGCAACCGGAGCGGCGTCTACCACCACCTCCTGCTGGTCCCGATCGAGGCCGAGTTCGCGGGCCAGGGAGCGACCCCGGGGACGTTCTCGGTCGTCGGCGCCGGCTACACCACCGAGTACGGCGGCGTGACTTACCGCGCGTTCGCCGCGGTCCACGAACTCCTCCACAACGTGGTCGGCCGCCTGGACGAACGGTCCCGGTGCCCGGCCGAGTTCGACGGGGAAACTGCGGCCTACCACACCTGCGACGGCTGGCTCAGCTACGACGACCCCGGGGACGCCCAGTTCCTCCCGGCCCCCGTCGCCGACGAGATCGAAACTGACGGCTTCCTGGGCGGGCGCTGACCGATCTCCCGGTCCGGTCCCGGCAAAGAGTGACCCGGATCCTCGATCCGGGAGTCGTGAAAAGATGCTGAACTGTCAGCGGAGGCCGACACAAACGTCTTATACCGGAACGGGAAATGGGTGGATAGACGGCCGGCCACGGAGCCGGTTCGATGCACATGGCGCAACGCGAACACGACGATTCAGACGAAACGACGGTCGACGACCCGATATTGGACGCGTTCCTGAGCGACTCGCGCTACGACCGGATCCGGGTCGAACGGTTCTCACACTTCAAACAACCCATCCCGCGCAAGCTGGCGGTCCAGTGTGCGCTGCTCGGCTCGCTGGTCCTGCTGGTGCCCCTGTACGCTCTCTACCCGCAGAGCACCGCCGAGTACCTGCCGACGCTGGACCCGGTCGTCGCGTCGCCGAAGGTGCTCTTCCTGGGGGCGTTCGGCGTCGCCGTCGAACTCGCGACCGCGACGCTGCTCGTCGCCGCCGCGCTCTACCGGGTGCGAAACGACCCGCTCTCCGAGGAGCAGGCAGCCACCGTGTTCGACGTCGAGAACTTCGCGACCTACCTCGGCTTCGGGACCGGCGGCGTCACGATCGCCCTGACGCTGGGCTTCTTCCTGCTGGGCGTCGGCGGCGAGTCGGCCCTCGGCTGGTACGTCACCACGATGGAGGGCGCGAACCCCTTCGCCGCGACGGGCACCAGTTTCTCCGTCGGCCACCTGGCGACCGTCGCCCTCTCCGGCGCGCTCGCGGTCCTGGTCGCCCGGGCGTACGTCGCCAGCGAACTGGCCGCTCTCGACGGGTGACCGACGACACCGCGACGCTTTTCACGTCGACCGGCAAACCGGGAGTCGATGGAAGCACTCACGCTCGGACCCGAGGGAACCTACGCCCACCGCGCGGCGCGCGCCGTCGCCGACGACGTGGCGTTCACCGAGTCGGTGACGGGCATCGTCGAGGGAGTGGCCACCGGGGAGTACGAACGGGGGGTCGTCCCCGTCGAGAACAGCACCGACGGCTCGGTCACGGAGTCGCTGGACGCTTTCACCGAGTACGACGTCGCCGTCGTCAGGGAACTGGTCACGCCGATCCGGCACGCGCTGCTCGCCCAGGGGTCGGAGTTCGACCTGGTCGCCAGCCACGCCCAGGCGCTGGCCCAGTGTCGGGGCTTCCTCGACGAGCACTATCCCGACGTGCGCCTGGAGGCGGTGACGAGCACCGCACGGGGGGTCGCGCGCGCCCGGGAGGACGCGAGCGTCGCCGCCATCAGCCACCCCCAGAACGCCGACGGCGCCCTCGAAGTTGTCGCCGAGGACATCCAGGACGAGTCCTCGAACGCGACGCGTTTCCTGGTGATCGCGCCCGCGGCCGAGCGCTCCGACGCCGGCTCGAAGACCTCCTTTATCGTCTACCCGAACGTCGATTACCCCGGCCTCCTGCTGGAGATGCTCGAACCGTTCGCCGCCCGGGACATCAACCTCACGCGCGTCGAGTCCCGCCCGAGCGGGGAGCGCCTCGGC
>JBDGST010000102.1:1327-26829 GCA_042217365.1 Haloarculaceae archaeon | reverse complement strand
GTACTCGCCGTGGGACTTCCCGCAGTCGACGCAGGCGATCCGGAACTGCTCGTCGCCGTAGCGGGCCGCCAGGCCGCCGCCACACCGGGTACAGGCGCCCTCGACCGCGAAGGGCTCGACGTCGGGCTGGCGGGTGAACGTGCCCGCCCGGACCGCGCGGACGACCTGCGCGCCGGCGTGACACAGGTCGTAGCCGTCATCGGTCTTGACCACGAACTGCCCGGTCAGCTGCTGGAGGTGATAGTTGAACTGGGCGCTGTCGCGGACGTCGACGGCGTCGTGCAGGTCCGAGAACGGGACCGGCCGGTCCTCGGCCCGCCACAGCGCCTCCAGAATGTCCAGGCGAGTCTCGTTCGCGATGACGCCGAACGCCTCGGCCGGGTCGACGTCCGCGAGTTCCCCGTCCTCGCCCGGATCGTCGTGAACGCGGCTCATGACCGTTGTCACGGCAGCGAACCACAAAAGTCCTCGCTGAACGCCGTTTTTGAAGACGGCTCGACAGAAACACGCGACCGCCGGTCCCGTGCTCCCGGCCAGTGAGGGCGTCGTATCAACCCGAGAGGAGGTTTCAGGCGCCGAAAACGCCGCTATGGGATTAAGAGAGACGACTCCGAAGCAGCGGGCGATGTGTGCGACACCCGAAAAGGAGGGATCCCGGGGGATCCCGGAGGCGGAGGACGGCTCGACGGAGGTCCTGGTCGTCGACGACGAGCGTGAGATCGCGTCGCTCGTGGCGCAGTACCTCCACAGACTCGACGGCGATCTGACTGTCCACGTCGAAGTCGACCCCGCGGACGCCCTCGACGCCCTCGAACGGGAACCCGTCGATTGCGTGGTGAGCGACTACGACATGCCGCGGATGGACGGGCTCTCGCTGCTCGGCGCGGTCCGCGAGCGGAAAGGGGGGATTCCGTTCGTCCTGTTCACCGGGGCCGGCGACGAGCAGGTCGCGTCCCGGGCGCGCCAGCGGGACGCGAGGTACGTCCGGAAACGCGGGACCGACGGGTTCGACCGACTGCTCTCCTCCGTCGCGGAAGCGCTCGACGGCGTCGAGAACTGAAAGGCGATACGACGGGCCGGAGGGCCCAGCGAGGCGGGCCCGGCGCGGCGACGGAGAAACGCAAACAGTAGGTTTATCAGTCGCACAGGGCGAAGATTCGGCAAGATTATTCTCGAGATGACGAACGCAAATCAACAACCGGAGGTGAACATCGGTCTCGTCGGCCACGTCGACCACGGCAAGACGACGCTGGTCCAGGCCCTGTCCGGGGAGTGGACCGACCAGCACTCCGAGGAGATGAAACGCGGTATCTCCATCAGGCTGGGCTACGCCGACGCGACGTTCCGGCGCTGTCCCGAGTGCGACGAGCCCGAGGCGTTCACCGTCGAGGAGACCTGCGGCGAGCACGACGTCGAGACCGAGGTGCTCCGGACCGTCTCGTTCGTCGACGCGCCGGGCCACGAGACGCTCATGGCGACGATGCTGGCCGGCGCCGCGATCATGGACGGGGCGGTGCTCGTCGTCAGCGCGAGCGAGCCCGTCCCCCAGGCCCAGACCGAGGAGCACCTGATGGCCCTGGACATCATCGGCATCGACAACATCGTCGTCGCCCAGAACAAGATCGACCTGGTCGACGCCGAGCGGGCCCGCGAGAGCTACCGGCAGATCCAGGAGTTCATCGAGGGGACGGTCGCCGAGGGCGCGCCCATCGTCCCGATCAGCGCCCAGCAGGGCGCCAACGTCGACGTGCTCATCGACGCCGTCGAGTCGGAGATCCCGACGCCCGAGCGCGACCCCGGCGCGGACGCGGAGATGCTCGTCGCCCGGAGCTTCGACATCAACCGCCCGGGTACCACCTGGGACTCGCTGGTCGGCGGCGTGCTCGGGGGGTCGCTCGTCGAGGGGAAACTGGAGGTCGACGACGAGATCGAACTCCGGCCGGGCCGCGAGGTCGAAGAGGGCGGCCAGACCGAGTGGCGCCCGCTGGAGACGACCGTCCGGTCGCTCCAGTCCGGCGGCGAGGACGTCGACGCGGCGACGCCGGGGGGGCTGCTCGGCGCCGGGACCGGCCTCGACCCCGCGGTCACGAAAGGCGACGCGCTCGCGGGCCAGGTCGCCGGCCCGCCGGGGACGCTCCCGCCGACCCACCAGCAGTTCACGATGGACGTCGACCTGCTGGACCGGATCGTCGGCGAGGACGCCGGCGAGGTCGACGAGATATCGACGGGCGAACCGCTGATGATGACCGTCGGGACCGCCACCACGGCGGGGTCGGTCACCAGTGCCCGGGGCGGCGAGGCCGAGGTCGCACTCCAGCGCCCCGTCTGTGCTCGCCCGGGGGCGAAGATCGCCATCAACCGGCGGATCGGCGGCCGCTGGCGCCTCATCGGCATCGGCACGCTCCGCGAATGAGCGTTCTCATGGACGCCAACGCGCTCATGATGCCCGTCGAATGCGGCGTCCGCGTGTTCGAGGAACTCGACCGCGTGCTCGGGACGGCCGACGCGGGCGACCGCCCGTCCGGCCTCGACACGGTCGTTCCGCGGGCCGTCCTCGACGAACTCGACCGCCTCGCGGACGGTGCCGGCGAGGCGGCGACCGCCGCGAGCGTCGGGATCGACCTCGCGCGCGACCGGTGTCGCGTCCTCGACCACGACGCCGAGTCCGGCGACGCGGCGGTGCTCGAATGCGCGGGCCGCGAGGACGTCACGCACGCGGTCACGAACGACGGCGCCCTGCGGGAACGCCTGCTCGACGCCGGCGTTCCAGTAATTAGTTTAAGGGCCCGGAACAAACTCGCAGTCACTCGACCATAACATGTACAAACGGGTTCGACTACGCGACACGGTGGAAGTACCGCCGGAACACCTGGCGGACGTGACGCCGGGGCTGGTCAAACGGCTCCTGCAGGACAACCTCGAGGGACGGATGGACGAAGACGTCGGGTCGGTCGTCTCGGTCATCGAGGTCCACGACATCGGCAAGGGGGCAGTCGTCCCCGGGGAGGAAGGCGTCTACTTCACGGCGGAGTTCGACGCGCTGACCTTCGATCCCCAGATGCAGGAGGTCGTCGACGGCGAGATCGTCGAGGTCGTCAACTTCGGCGCCTTCGTCGGGATCGGCCCCGTCGACGGCCTGTTGCACGTCTCGCAGATCTCCGACGAGTACCTCGCATACGACGAGGAGGGGCAGGCGCTGGCCTCCCGGGACACCAACCGGACGCTGGGCGTCGGCGACGCCGTCCGCGCCCGGATCGTCACGAAGAGCATCGACGAGCGCAACCCGCGGGACTCGAAGATCGGACTGACCGCGAAACAGGTCGGCCTCGGCAAGCACGGCTGGCTCGAGGAGGAGCGCCAGAAGCGCGAGGCCGCGACGGAGCCGGGTGACGAATAATGGCCGACAGACTCGTCTGCCGGGAGTGCCACCGCGTCCAGGACAGCGAGGAGGCCGACACCTGCGTCTCCTGTGGCTCGTCTTCGCTGACGGAAGACTGGGCGGGGTACGTCGTCATCACCCATCCCGACCGCAGCGAGATCGCCGAGGAGATGGGCGTCACCGAGCCCGGCAAGTACGCGCTGAAGGTCCGGTAACGTGACGACGCTGCTCGAACTCCAGTCGGCCCTGCGCGAGGAACTCCGGGAACCGTTCGGTCCCGTCGAGACCGACACCGAGCTGGTGCTCTCGACCGCCGGCCGGCCGCTGGTCACCGTCGGCGACATCGTCACGTACCACGTCCTCGAAACCGGCGCGGTCCCCGACGTCGCGCTGGTCGACGAGCGGACCAAGCGCGCGACCGTCGACGACGAGATCAGCGCGACCGTCAACGAGGCCCCCTTCGACCACGTGACGACCGTCGTGAACCCGCCCGCGACCCTGACCGCCGACCTCCTGGGGACCGTCCGGGACGCGCTGGCCCGCGAGGAGACGACGCTGGTCCGGGTCGACGGCGAGGAGGACCTCGCTGCGCTCCCGGTGATCGCCGCCGTCCCCGAGGGGGCGACGGTCCTCTACGGCCAGCCCGACGAGGGGGTCGTCCACGTCACCGTCGACGCGGAGACTCGCGAACGGGCGCGCTCGTTCCTCGAACGCATGGACGGCGACGCCGAGCGGGCGTTCTCGCTGCTGGAGTGACCGGTGTCGCACCGGCAACTCACCGCCCACCGGCCCTAGCGCCGCTCGTAGGTCACGAACGCCAGGTCGCCGGTCTCGCGCTTCTCGACCGCGGTCCACTCGTCGGGGTCCCACTCCGGGAAGTGCGTGTCACCGTCGGGCGCCTCGGGCACCTCGGTGACGACCATCCGGTCGGCCAGCGGGAGGGACTGCTCGTAGACGGTCGCGCCGCCGGCGACGTAGGCCTCGTTGGCGCCCGTCCCCTCGGCCGCCGCGACGGCCTCGTCGACGCTCCCCGCGACGACCACGGCAGTCCCGGCGGTGTCGTCGCCGTCGGTCCCGGCCACACCGGCGTCGCCCGGCTCGAACCCCGACCGCGAGAGCACGACGTTCGTCCGGCCGGGCAGCGGCCCGCCCAGGCGGTCGGCGATGGACTCGTAGGTGCGCCGGCCCACGATGACCGGGTGCCCCATCGTCGTCTCCTTGAAGTGTTTCAGGTCGGCGGGGTAGTGCCAGGGGATCGACCCGCCGCTGCCGATGACGCCGTTCTCCGCGACGGCGGCGACCAGTACCAGGTCCATGCTCACTCCGCCACGGCGAACTCCAGCCCCGGCGCCGACTCGTAGTCGCGCAGTTCGACGTCCTCGAATTCGAGGTCGTCGAGCGGCTCGTCGGCCACCTCGATGGCCGGGCGCTCGCGCGGCTCGCGGGTCAGCTGTTCGAGCAGGTTCGGGACGTGGTCGGCGTTCTCGACGCCGGGCTCGGGCGACGCCTCGTCCTCGACCCAGCCCTTCACGCCGGCGTACTCGTCGCGGTCGTCGACCGCCCGCACCCGCTCGCGGAGTTCGTCGCGGTTGTCGCGGTACCACTCGCCGCGCGCGCCCTCCCCGCAGTAGACGTGGGCGTCGACGACGGTGTGGGAGAAGCGCCCGACCTCGAACCCGGTCCGCCCGGCGACGACGTGCGCGAGCAGGGCGTACGCGGCGACGTTGAACGGGATCCCGAGCGCCACGTCGCCCGACCGCTGGGTGAGGTGGACGTTCAACCGGTCCCCCTGGACGTTGAAGACGAACGTGTAGTGACAGGGCGGGAGCGTGCTCACGGCGGCGTTGGCGGGGTGCCAGGCGTTCACGACGAGCCGCCGGGACCGGGGGTTCTCCCGCAACCCGTCCATGACGTACTGCAACTGGTCGAACGTCCCCTCCTCGTCGTCGACCCAGCGGTGCCCGTCGTCCGGCCAGGACTCGCCGGGGAGGCGGTCGTCGTCCCCCGGAACGGGGTAGCGCCGCCAGAACCGCCCGTAGGCCGTGTCGAGGTGGCCCTCCTCGTCGGCCCAGTCGTCCCAGATGCCCGTGTGCTCGCGGAGGGTCCGGACGTGCTCCTCGCCGGAGAAGTACCACAGGAGCTCGTGGATCATCGAGTTCCAGCGGAAGCCGTCCATCCGCTTGGTCGTGAGCAGCGGGTACCCCTCCCGCAGGTCGACCTCGTAGTCGTAGCCGAACGCCGCGAGCGTGTCGACGCCGGTCCGGTTTGGCTTGTACGTCCCCTCCGCGAGTACGTGCGCCACGAGGTTGAGGTATTCGTCCATCGTCGCGTCGAACGGGGTCGGGCGAAATAAAGACTGGCACCTCGAAGCCGGCGTTCCAGCGGGCGGCCCCGTCATCGCGTGGGCAGGTCGCCCCAGACGGGTCTTCGGGTCCCTACGGCTCGTCGGACCCCAGACGGGTCTTCGGGTCCCTACGGATCGTCGGACCCCAGACGGGTCTTCGGGTCCCTACGGCTCGTCGGACGATTCGACGTCTCGGAGGTCGAGTCGCCGGTCGAACCGGTCGTACGCCTCGTCGCTGGAGACGATCGTGTCCCCGTCGGACTCGACGAGATGGACGGCGTCGAAGGGCGTGAGTCCGTGCTCCTCGACGTAGCTGGCGGCCGCGACGACCGCGTCGACGTCGCCGCGAACGTCGACGAGCGCCGCGGCGTTCACCACGACCCGTTCCACGTCGCGGTCCTCGCGATAGGCCACCAGCATGAGTTCGACGAGGGTGAACCGCGACGTCCAGAGGTCGGAATGGTGCTCGCGATACACCCGTTCGGCCGCGTCGCCGAGCCAGTCCTCGTCTTTGACGAGCGCCAGCAGAAAGTCGGTCTCCGCGTACATTCACCGGCCCGCCTCGTCGAGTCCCCGGTCCCGTGCGCGGCCCCGCAGTTCGCCCGCCGTCGCGTCCACGTCGGCGAACTCCTCGCGGAGCGCCCCGAGCGGGTCCTCGTCGACCGGGATCAGTTTGATCCCGTCCCGGAGTTCGACGACGTGATAGCGGTCGCCGTACCGTTCCCGGAACTCCTTCGGGATGGTGAGGCGGCCGCGGTCGTCGAGAGTCACGTCCGACATACCGACATCTATCGTGGGAAAATACAAAAACGTTCCCCGTATTTGGGACAGAACCCACGTTGGCGGACGTCGAGGCGCTCGCGTGACGAGAGCGGAACGGGGTGAGCTACCCCGCTCGCCGGAACTCGATAGCGTCCCTCGACAGTTACGCCCGCTCCAGCACGTGGACGTGCCGGACGAGCGACCGGTGGACGCGACGCTCGAAGCGGCGCTCGACCGTCCAGCCGGCGTCTTCGGCCGCCGCCTCCCAGGACCGGTCCCCGACGACGACCGCACGCGGCGCGAGGTCGCGGGCCGCCCCGAGCGCGTCCCCCACGAGGTCGGTAAGCGTCCCGCCCTCGATCTTCGACTGCCGGCCGTAGGGAGCGTCGAAGACAATGGCGTCGACCGCGTCCGCGGGGATGGGCGGCCGGCGCGCGTCCCCGCGGCAGACGTCGAAGGCCCCGTCGGCGCCGAGCGCGTCCCGGAGGTTCGCGCGCGTCCCGCGGACCATCTTCCGCTGGGCGTCGAGGCCGACGACCCGCGCGCCGACCAGCCCGGCCTCGATCAGGACGCCGCCGGTCCCGCACATCGGGTCGAGGACGGTCCGACCGGGTCGGGCGCCCGCGACGTTGACCAGCGCTCTGGCGAGCATCGGGTCCATGCTCCCGGGCTGGAAGAAGGGCCGGTCCGTCGGACGTCGCTGTTCGTAACCCCGGTCCGTCTCCGTCGCGAGCCACCCCAGCGCGCAGCGGCCGGCCTCCCCGTCCGGGGCGTCTCCCGCTCCGTCCCCGGCCGATTCGCATGCGGCGTCTCTCGCTCCGTCCCCGGCCGACCCGCCCGCGGGACCGCCCGCCGCGACGCTCTCGGCGCCGGGCGGGCCGGCGAACAGCGCGCGGAGTTCGTGGTCGGGGTCGTCCAGGTCGACGGCGAACCCGCGGTCGACGAGGACCGAGCCGAGTTCGCGTTCGGCCCGCTGTGTGTCGACGCCCGCGGTCGAGCGCACGTCCACCGCGCGCACGGCGACGCTGCCCTCGCGGTCGAGCGACGCGGCTTCGAGCAGGGCGCGCGCGCTCTCGACGGACGGGTCGGTCGTCCCCACGAGCGCGCTCGCGCGGTGGGTGAACGCGAGGTTCGGCGCGCGGTCGGTCAGCCCGCGGGCCGTCGCGAGTCCCGCGGCGACGACGCACACGTCGCTGGCGGCGCTCTCGGCCTCGCAGGCGGCGAAAGCGTCGTGCTTCCCCGCGAGTTCGAGGACGTACACGCCTGCCCGTCGCCGCCCGCGGGGCAAGAACCCACCGGTGGGTCCGCGCGCACTCGCGGCCACGACGTCCGCTCGACGCCCCGCCTCCGGCGAACCGGGGCCACTGATCCCGGCGGCGTCGGCGACCGACCCCGATCCCCCGGTCTGACGGCGATTTCCGCCCCGGTTTAACTGCCGCGCAGCCGCCCTCACATCACTCCGGTGACTGATTCGGGCGCGTGACCTATCAGGCCGTCCCATGAAAGTTTATAAACCTTAAATACGACGTTTAAGTCGAGGCATGAACGACCCAAAGGAGACTATCAACATCGAAAACGTCGTCGCTTCGACTGGAATCGGGCAGGAGCTCGACCTCCAGAGCGTGGCGATGGACCTGGAGGGGGCGGACTACGACCCGGAGCAGTTCCCCGGACTCGTATACCGGACCCAGGAGCCCAAATCCGCGGCGCTCATCTTCCGGTCGGGGAAGATCGTCTGCACCGGCGCCAAGAGCACTGACGACGTCCACAAGAGCCTTCGCGTCGTCTTCGACAAGCTGCGCGACCTGAACATCCAGGTCGACGAGGACCCCGACATCGTCGTCCAGAACATCGTCACGTCGGCCGACCTGGGCCGCAACCTCAACCTCAACGCGATCGCCATCGGCCTCGGGCTGGAGAACATCGAGTACGAGCCCGAACAGTTCCCCGGCCTGGTCTACCGGCTGGACGACCCCGACGTCGTGGCGCTGCTGTTCGGCTCCGGCAAACTCGTCATCACGGGCGGCAAACAGCCCGAGGACGCCGAAGAGGCCGTCGACAAGATCGTCTCTCGTCTCGAGGACCTGGGTCTGCTGGACTAGCGACGGGTCACGTCCGCGCCGGGACGTACGGTCCCCTCTTTCGCCCCTATTCCGGTCATCACGGCGGCTGATCCCGGGTGCGCACCCTCACTGACGCTCGAGCGACTGGCACTGCGGGGTCAGCTACGACGACCCCGACCTACAGGTCCCGCGAGTTAGAGAGCGCCCGCAGCATGGCGCCGCACTCACACCGCCGGTCGTCGGGCGATTCGACCCGCCGTCCGCAGGACGGGCACTCGTACTGGTTCGACTCCGGAACGTCCACGTTTGGCCTCATTTCACCCGCGTCTACGTTATTTCCGAGATATAAGTTAGATCCTATTACGCCCTTAGATATATTAGTCCACGATCGTACAGGCGACTTTCGTCCCGGGATTCGCCCGGCTCGATTTATGAGGGATTTCCGCGTCCCGGACGTTCTACGGTTGTTTTTCCATATATTCCAACTGTAACTGACCTTATGCCGAAATAAATATCTCTCTGACCCAGATTCGATCACCGTTCCACGGGCAGATCCCGAGAGAAGTCGGTCACGAACGGAGCGGCGGCCGGGCGTCGGAGATAGCAGGAGACAAACGCCGGGAACGCGAACGGCCGTCATGCTCCCGGCGCACCGGACCGCCACGCTCCTGCAGGCACAGGTCGACGCCACCGGCGGGGGGATCCTGGCGGTGCTGGTCACCTTCCTCCTGACTGTGGCGTTCTACGCCGTCACTCTCCACCTGGCGGCGACGTTCTTCATCGGCGACGTACCGAGCCAGCGGGCCGCCGCCGTCGGTCCGGTCCCCGCCGCGGTGTCCATCCTGCTGGGACAGTACGGCGTCCAGCGCGTGGCCTTTCTCTCGCCGAGCCTCGGCGTCGCGGTCGCGTTGCTGGCGACGCTCGTCGCGGACGCCGTCGCCATCAGCGTCTCCTACCGGATCGCCTGGAAACCGACCGTCGCGCTGACGGCGCTTCACTTCGCGTTCGCCGCGGTGCTGGGGATCGCGCTCAACAACATCTTCGGGTTCGTGTAGTTCCCCCCGAAATCGGGCCAGCACGCGCGAACGCGGTCCGACGGACGCGGCTACTCCACCAGTCGCTCGATCTCGGTGACGAGCACGTCGCTCGCGCCGACGGCCTTGAGGTCGTTTATCGTCTCGAACACGTCGCCCTCGTCGACGACCGCGTGGACCGCGACGTGGTCCTTGCCCGCGATGTCCATGACGGTCGGGCCGTCCATCCCCGGCAGGACGTCCTTCACGTCGTCGAGACTGTCCCCGGGGACGTTCATCATCAGGTAGCGCTTGTCCTCGGCCGCCAGCACCGAGGCCAGCGCCATGCGGACCTGCTGGACCTTCTCGTCGTCGGCGACGTCCTCGCGGGCGAACAGGCGGACCGACGATTCGAGCACGTCGGCGACCTCCGCGAGGCGGTTCATCCGGAGGGTCGTCCCCGTCGACGTGATGTCGACGATGGCGTCCGCGATGTCGACGTGCGGCGTGAGTTCGGTCGCGCCGGACACCTCGGTGATCGCGACGTCGACGTCGCGGTCGGCGAAGAAGCGACGGGTGATGCTGGGGAACTCGGTGGCGACGCGGCCGCCGTCGAGGTCCTCGACCCCGTCGATGTCGCCGTCCTCGGGGGCGGCGAGCACGAGGCGGCAGGCGCCGAATTCCAGGTCGAGCAGGTCGACCAGCGCGTCCGTGTCGGCCTCGCGGGCCTGGTCGAGGCCGGTGACGCCCACGTCGGCGGCGCCGTCGGCGACGTACTCCGGGATGTCGCTCGCCCGCGCGAACAGCACCGTCACGTCCGGGTCGACGGTCCCGGCGTACAGTTTCCGCTCCGCGCCGTCGACGACGTGCAGGCCCGCCCGGTCGAGGAGATCCATGGTGGGCTCGTGCAGACGACCCTTGTTGGGGACGGCAATGCGCATACCTTCCCTCGCGGCCCGGGCGGCAACTGTCTTTCCCTCTCGCAGGGCGGTCGGCCGCGCGTTCCGGGCGTTCCGGAACGATCCGCGGACGGTCGTCATGCGCCCGTCTGACGGGGTGTTTTGTGGACTCGGGGCGTACTCGCGGGTATGCCGAGCCTCTCGGAGGCCTACGACCGCGGGGGATGGGAGGGGCGCGAGCCGCGCCGGGTGTCGGCCGGCGCGGGCCTGTTCGCGGCCGGGGCGCTGGGCGTCGTGCTCGCGATTCTCGTGCTCACGACCGGGATCGCGGGGCTCGCCGGCGCGACGACGGACACCGCCGCGAAGCGACTGGCGGGCCTGCTCGCTGGCCTGGGCATTCCCGCGATGCTGGCCGGCGTCGTCGTCGTGTTGCCGTCGACCCGCCGGGAGCGGGCGGGCGTGATGTTCGGCGTGGCGCTCACGGTCGGGGGCGTCGCGCTGTTCCGCCACGCGTACCCGGCCCGGTGGACCGGCACGCCGGACTCGCTCGCGTTCCCGACCGCCATGCTGTACTTCGTCGGCGGGTCGGTGGCGCTGTGGTTCGTCTTCTCGGCGGTCGCGACGTTCAAGCTCCGCAACAACCCCCAGGGGACGGTCACCCTGGAGGTCGTCCGGCAGGGCGAGACGCGCGAACTCCAGGTCAGCCGCTCCGAGTACCGCCGGTACAAGCGGGCGCTGCGCGAGGACGGCGACGACGCCGTCCGCCGCGACGTCGAGTCCCGACTCGACTGACCGGAGCGGTCGCGCCCGCGGCCGCCGGTCGGATCGTCGGTGCGGCGCCGGGCCGTCAGAACTACCGGTGGGACGTGCCCACTCCAGTAGTTCTATACGGGCAGCCAGCACAGTCGCCACCGACCGATGATCCACGACGAGTTGCCCGGCGTCGAGTTGCACAACGTCGTCGAGACCGAGCCCGCCGACTGGGCCGACGGGGGACACGCCCTCCGGCGGGTGCCCCGGTCCGTCAGGGAGAACGTCAACGTCGACGCCCGCGAGCGCTACCGCCACCCGTCGGGGTCGGAACTGCGCTTCGTCCCGACCGACGACGGGCCGGTCGAGGTGACGCTCTCGGGAGCCGCGCCGACGGTCGTCTACCCGTTCTGGGGGCCGTTCCAGCCCGACGAGCCCGTCGAGATCGGACCCGAACCGACGACGCTGTCGCTGTCCGTCCCCGAGCAGGTCGCCGACCTCAGGGACGACGTCCCGACGGGGCCGTTCGACCGCCG
Source organism: Haloarculaceae archaeon (assembly GCA_042217365.1). GTDB lineage: Archaea > Halobacteriota > Halobacteria > Halobacteriales > Haloarculaceae > JBDGST01. Next base: position 15,083 of record JBDGST010000102.1, on the reverse strand, counting down.
GGTCTGTCGCGTCCGCTTCGACGGCTGGGAGCCCGCCGCGGTCCACGACGTGTCGGGGGCCCGTCGGCCACCGGAGAGCGGGGAGGTGCCCGACCGCCGGCTGCTCGCCTACGGCACGTCGATCACGGAGGGGGCCGCCGCGTCGGCCCGGCATATCACCTACACTGCCCGGCTCGGCCGGTCGCTGGGCGCCGACGTCCTCAACCTCGGCGCCTCGGGGTCGGCGTTCTGCGAGCCGGCGATCGGCGAGTACGTCGCCGAGCGGGGGGACTGGGACGTCGCGACGCTGGCCATCTCGGTGAACATGGCTAACCGCGGGTTCACGGACGAGCAGTTCGCCCGGCGGGCCGACCGCATCGTGAACGAGGTGGCGGCGGCGGACCCGGACCGCCCGGTCGTCGCGGTGACCCTGTTCCCGTATCACGACGACCTCGTCGCGGGCGAGGACCCGGACCGCGCGGCGACGTTCCGGGAGGCGGTCCGGACCGCCGTCGCGGAGTCGCCCCACGACAACCTCCACCACGTTTCCGGGCCTGACCTGATGGACGCGACCGGACTGACGACGGACGTCCTCCACCCCGGGGACGCCGGCCACACCGACATCGCGGACGGGCTGGCCGACGCGATCGGCGAACTGCTCGACTGACGGTCCCGGACGGTCGAACGCGCCGGGGCTTTCACGCCGTTCGCGGCCGTTCGCCTCGATTCATCGCTACCGGGAACACCACCCGCTGACCGTCGGCTTTATTCGAGTCCGCCCGCAACCCGAGTGCAGATGGCGCTCCAGCCGCTCCACGCCCGGTACCCGTTCCTGCAGGCGGCCAGGCGAGCCGTCGACGAGGCGGGCGTCGACCTCGCGGAGGTGGTCGCGACCGAGGTGGCGGTCGTCGAGCGCGGGCTGGAGCGCGTCGAGTGGGCGCTCGCGGAGGGGACCGTCGGCGAGCGTCACCGGCGGACCCGCGTCGAGGTGCTTTCCTACCCCGTCGCCCGGGTGATCGTCTCGCTGGTCGACGAGGCGGTCCTGACCCGGAAGTACGCCCGCGCGGAGGCCGCGACGGCCTACGACCGCTTCACCGAAGAGCTCGCGGCGACGACCGAGTACAGGAGCACCCGCACCGAGCGGCTGACGCTCGCGGACCTGCTTTCGGAGTTCGACCTGACCGGCGACGTGCGCGAGACGCCCGAGGGGTACCGGCTCGACGTGGGCGCGTACCTCCCGCTGGCGGCCGACCAGTGGGGCGACGAGTGGCGCCTCGTCAACCGCGTGCTCGCGGACGGCGAGGTGGCCGTCTCCCGGGGAGAGCTGCTCGAACTGCTCCGCGGGGCGGTCCGCAACCGCGTCGAGGAGGGCCTTCCGCTGTCGGTCCCCGACGCCATCGCCGGCGAACTCGACGACGAGGTCGAGCGCGTCCGGGAGGCGCTCTCGGAACTCGAACTCACGCGGGAGATAGACACCGTCGTTCCCGACCTGTTCCCGCCGTGCATGAAACACCTGCTCGACCGGATCCGGAAGGGCGAGCACCTCGAACACCACTCGCGGTTCGCCATCGCCTCCTTCCTGACGAGCATCGGGATGACGACCGACGAAATCGTCGACCTCTTCGAGGTCAACCCCGGCTTCGGCGAGGAGATGACCCGCTACCAGGTCGACCACATCCGCGGCGACACCGGGCCGACGGAGTACTCCTCGCCGGCCTGCGCGACGATGCAGTCCTACGGCGACTGCTACAACAAGGACGACGTCTGCGAGAACGAGATCAACGAGTCCCACCCGCTGAACTACTACGAGCACCGCCTCGACGAAGCCGACGAGGACGAGGTCGTCGACTGGCGCGAGGGCGACGAGAGCGCGGATGGGAACGGAGACGGAGAGGACGCGAGCGCGTGAGCGCCCGGCTCCGGCGGAGCGCGCACAGTCCGAACGCGGGAGCGTCGGTCCCGGTCACTCCTCCTCGTCGAAGTCGGCCCAGTAGAGCCAGAGACCCGCGATAGCGACGACGCCGATGAACAGGCCGATGGTCCCGACGAGCGCGAGCCCCCCGGTCGGTTCGACCGCCGGCGGCACCGACTCGTTGGTCGTCGCGTTGGCCGGCGCCGCGTACATCCAGCTGACGACGAACGCGGCCGCGGTGAAGAGGACGATGACGCCCGCCGAGATGGCCAGTTCGACGACCGTCTTCCGGTCCAGGTCCATGCGGTGGCGTATCCCCGGACCCGGCAAAAGGGCTTCGAAGCCCGCGTTCGGGCCCGGCGAGTGCCGGGCGGGCCCCGACACCGACCGCGCGGCCGTGACGGGCGACAGGCGACGACGGGGCCGTGACAGAAACCGGAAGACCGCGCGGCGGCGACGGGTTTAGGCCCGTGGAGCACCTACGTTTCGACTGGACGCAGTCGAGAAAACAGCCGCGTCCGACCCCACATGACAGACACGCGACCCCCGACCCCGGGACGGAAGACCGCACTCGCACCGGACCTCCGCCGGCTGGACGAGCGCGCCGCCCGGGCCTGGACCGAGCGCATGGCCGTCCGGTCGCTGCGCGGCGCCCGCTACGCCGTCGACAGCGAGAGCGGCGCGACCTACGTCGTCGACCTCAACGCCCACTCCTGTACCTGTCCCGACCACCGGATCCGCGGCGAGACCTGCAAGCACCTCCGGCGCGTCGCCATCGAGATATCGACGCGGCGCGTCCCACCGCCGGGCAAGCGTCACGCCACCTGTGCCGCCTGCGGGATCGAGGCGACCGTGCCGGCGGACGCCGACCCGCCGCTGTGTGCCGTCTGCCGGCTCGAACCGGGCGACGTAGTACGGGATCGCGAGGCCGACAGTAGGGAGGCCTCGGACACCGCGAGCGGGTCCGGCCACCGCCTCGTCGTCGTGCGAGTGACCGCCGACCGCGCCGACGAGGTCACGGTCGGCCCGGAGGACCGCCCGGTGGCCGACTTCGAGACGAACGCCGACTACCCCGCCGACGACCTAGTCGTCGAAGCCGTCTACCTGGGCGAGTACGTCGGGTCCGACGACCCCCGGCGCTACTCGTTCCCGCTGTCGCGGCTCGAACGGGTCGACGACGCCGCCCTGGTGGCCTGACCGGGGACGAGATACCGGCCACGACCTCGGCGGCCCGCCACACCCCGGCGGCCCGCCACCACCTCGACGACCCGCCACCTCCCCCGCGGTCCGGCCGTGACCCGGCAGGGTAGCCCGTCGACCGAAGACTTATCGCGCCGGACCCGGCAGACCAGCCCATGCCACGCGGCTCGCTCGCGCTGACGTTCGACGACGCCTACGTCGAAGACGACGAGCAGATACGGCCGGTCCTCGACGAGCGGTCGGTGCCGGCGTCGCTCGCCGTCACTCCGGAGTTTCTCGGCCCCCCGGACAACCTCACGCCCGAGCGGCTCGCGGAACTGGCCGACGACGGCTGGGAGGTGATGGCCCACGGCCGCAGGCACCGGTACCTGGGGACCCACCGGCTCGCGGCGGACGCGGCCCCCGGGGACGAGCGGGTGGCCCTCGACAGCGGCCACGTGTTCCCCGGGGAGGACCACGGCGTCTACCCCGGCGACGAGTTCGAGGTGACCGATGGGATCCGCGCCGAGGCGTACGTCCTCGCCGGGAAGAGCGAGCGCGACGGGACGCCCACGATGACCTTCGAAACCGCGCTGGACGCCGACTTCGCCGCCGGCGAAACCGTCGTTCGACCCGCCGAGTCGCAGATCCGCGACGAGGTCGTCGGCGCGGGCGAGGGCCTCCGGGAGCGGGGGTTCGAGCCGTCGACGTTCGTCTTCCCGTACGACGCGGCCGACCCGCGGGCGTGGCAACTCGCCGCGGACCGGTACGACGCGGTCGCCGACGCCGTGGTGCGGTCACTGCCGAACCCGCCGGGAACGCCGCCGTCCGCCCTCGGACGCTACTACCTCGAAACGGACGCGCTCACGATGGTCGAGATCGAGACGTACCTCGACGCGGTGGCCGAGACCGGCGGAGTGGGGATCCTCGCCGGCCACACCGCCTGGGAGACGGTCCCCCCCGAACGCGTCGCGGCGGTCGTCGACGCCGCGTTCGAGCGCGACGTCCAGGTGACGACCGTCCGGGACGCAGTGGAGTGATTCCGGCCAGTCGCCCATCTGTCGCCGGTCATTCGCCCGTGGGGAGGTGACCGGCGCGGGCGAGCAGCGCCATTCCGGCGACGACCGCGAGGAGGGCGACGGCGTAGGTCCGGAACACGCCGCCGTACGGGAGGCCGACCTCGACGAGGGTCCCGACGGCGACGCTGCCCGCCGCCTGGATGAGCATCATCGTCGCGCTGTACCCGGAGTAGGCGCTGCCGCGGTGTTCGTCGGGCAGCGTGTCGAGCAGGTACGCGTCGGCAGTCGGGAAGAGCCCGTGGATCACCGCTCCCATCCCGACCGAAACGGCCGCGACGGCGAGGACGCCCTGGACGAGCGTGAGCGCGAACAGGCAGGCCGCGAACCCCGCGAGGATCGAGAGAAGCAGCGGGAGATAGCGGACCCGGTCGGCCAGTCGGCCGGCCACGAGGAAAGAGGGGACCCCGGCGGCGAACGTGACCGTCAGGAGCGTGTTGGCCGTCCCCGACCCGATCCCCTTCGTGCCGAGGTAGGTGACGTAGAAGTTGAACACGCCCTGCCAGACGAAACCGGTGAAGCCGACGAAGACGATCCCCGCGAGGACGAGCCGCCACTGGGCGCGGATCGCGCCGGGGAGGTCGCGGTCGTCGACGCCGGCCTCGGGCATGTCGGCGCGGCGGGCCGCCGTCCAGAAGGCGACGGTCCCGACGAGCGCGAGGGCGGCGAGCGCCCCGAACGCGACCCGCCAGGAGCCGAGCGCGATCGCGGTCGAGACCAGGAACGGGGCGGAGACGGCCGCGAGCTGGGAGGACATCCCGCGGAGGCCGACGGCGATCCCGACGTGCCGGGGGAACAGTTCGCTCACGAGCGGGTTGGCCGCGATGAAGAACACGCCCGAGGCGAGCCCGACGAAGAAGGCGCCCGCGATAGTGAACCGGATCCCGGGCGAGAAAGCGGTGAACGCCGCGGCCCCGGAGAGGAACAGCCCGGTCCCCGCGATGACGCGGTGGCGGCGGACGAGCGTGAGCAGGTACCCCGTCGGGAGGCGGAGCGAGGCGCTCCCGAGCCAGACGGCCGTCGCGGCGAGCCCCGCGGTCGCCGGGCTGACGCCGGACTCGATGAAGAAGTCCACCAGCGGCGCGAACGCGATCCGGCCGAAGTTGACGAGAAACGAGAACGCGCAGACCGAGGCGAACACGCCGACGCGGCCGTTCGACCGCCGGGTGACGGCGGTCACTCGCGACACGGTCGACCCGCTCATGTGCCGCTCGGGGATCCGGTCCCGGGACCCGGGCGACTCGACTCTCCGCGCGACACACCTGCCCGCACACCGTCCGCGACGTGCGTCTCAGCCACGCTCCCCGGTCCGTCTCTCGCGGGGTTTAATCGCTCGCTATCGGCGGATTCTGCCCGTTCGGGACCCGGTTTCGGTGGAGTCTCCCGGTTCTCCCGAGACGAATGAGGATGACTTATTCCCCGTGAGTTCGAAGCCGTCAGCGTATGCAGCGAGACATTTCGAGACGCCGCTTGCTGTCCTCGTCCGCCCTCCTGCTCTCCGGCGGACTGGCAGCGACAGGTTCGGCCTCGGGAGCGACCGCCCAGACCGGGGACGGTGCGCCCCCGCTCCGCTGGACCAAGCAGTACGACAGCAACGCAGTGGACACCGCCCTCAACGTCGTCGGGAACGGCGACGGGACGTTCACCGCCGTCGGTGCGACCGGCGCGAACACGCAGGAACGGCAGCCGTGGCTGTTCGCCTTCGACACCGACGGGACCGGGCAGTGGCAGCAGACCTACGACGTCGGGGGACAGGTCGCGATGCGCGACCTCGTGCGAACCGACGACGGCGGGTACCTCCTCGCCGGGAGCCTCGCGGGAGCCGACACCACCTCGGCGCGCGCGCTTCTCATCCGGACGGACGGCTCCGGCGAAGGGCAGTGGCAACAGACCTACGAGTCCCCGGGCGGGAGCGCGACGGTCTGGTCCGTGACGACCGCGACCGACGGGGGCTACGTGTTCGGCGGGTTCGACGCGGGGTCGGGGGACACCACGCTCCTGGGCTGGATCGTGAAGACGGACGACGAGGGAAAGAAAGTCTGGGAGACGGAGCTGACCGAGTTCCAGATCAACTACCCCCTCGAGGTCCGGCAGGCGAACGACGGCGGCTACCTCCTGCTCGGCGGCGCCCGGCAGGCGCCGACGGACGGCGAGCAGCAGCCGCCGTTCGAGGGCTGGATGCTCAAACTCGCCGCCGACGGGTCCAGACAGTGGTCCAGGCGCCACGTCCCGGCGGACGTCGACCACAAGTTCAATCTCCTCTACGACGCGACTTCGACCGACGAGGGGTACGTCCTCGCGGGGATCACCGCCCCGTCGCTCCGCGGTTCGTCCCCCAGGGGGTGGGGGATGCAGACGGACCCGACCGGCGAGCTTCGGCGGCAGTCGGTGTTCCGCCCCGAAGGCGACGGGCTGGCCGCTTTCACGGCGGCCCGCCAGTACGGCGACGGGTACGTCTTCGTCGGCCAGGCCCGGCCGGGGCCGGAGACCACGTCGCAGTCGACCTGGCTCGTCGGCGTCGACGGGACGCTCTCGCGGACGTGGACCGCGACCCACCGAGTCGGGCCGTCGAGCCCGACCAACGGCGCGGTGACGACTGGGGACGGGGGCATCGCCGTCGTCGGTACGGTACAGAACAACCAGGACAGCTCCACCGACGCGTTCTCCGCGAAGTTCGGCGGCGACCCCGCGCCGACGCCGACGCCCGCCGAGGAGACGGCGACGGCGACCGGGACCCCGACGTCCACGCCGACCGACACGCCGACGCCGACCGCGACGGCGACCCCGACCCCGACTCCGACCCCCACTCCGGCCGTCACGGCGACGGCCACGGACACCCCGGAACCGACCGAGACAACCTCGGGCGGCGGGCCCGGGTTCGGCGTCGGGACGGCGCTCGCCGCCCTCGGCGCCGGCGCGCTCTACCGCCGGATGACCGACGGCGACGAGTAGCGGACCGGGCCGCCACGGGAATCGCCAGCCGCCGCGGAATCCGGTCAGTTTTTCCCGCGAGCGCGAGGATGACTACCCGATGACACGAGAGTGCTCACGACGCCGAATGCTCGCCGCCGCGGGGCTCCTGACCGCGGGCGGCGCCGCGACGGCAGTCGGCGCGAGTCGCCCTGACCGCCCTGCAACCGAAGACGCGGACCCGCCCGACCGGACGGCGGACGGTGGCGGGTCCGGTTCCCGCACCGGGTTCGACGTGGGGGGGCGGGACGGTCCACCCGTCGCGGAGTCGGCGGCGGCCGCGAGTCCCCCGCCGCTCCGGTGGACAGAGCAGTACAACAAGACCAAGGAGGACTCGGTCAGCGCCGCCGCGTGGACGGAGAACGACCGGGTCGCCGCGGTCGGGACGACGAACGGAAGCGGCGACGAGCGGGTCCTCTGGGCGTTCGCCATCGACGCCGACGGTCGCGGACAGTGGCAGTCGACGGTCCCCGTCGACACCGAGTTCGTGGTTCGCGGCGCTGCCCCCGCCCACGGTGGCGGCGTCGTGGCCACCGGCGAACTCGTCCCCGAGGAGAGCCCCCGACAACTGTTCCTCCTCAACCTCGACGCCGAGGGGTCGGTCCGGTGGCGGCGGACGGTCGAGACGCCACGCGACGACGGGGTCGCCTACGACCTGGTGCAGATGGAGGACGGCTACGCGTTCGCCGGCGGTACCCGCGACGACGAGCGCACGTCCGCGCTCGTCGGCCGGGTCGACGCCGAGGGGGCTCGCCAGTGGATCCGGGAGCTCCCGACGGGCAAGCTCTCGGTCCTGGCCGCGCTGACGGCGACCGAGGGAGGGGACCTCGCCGCCTGCGGCGTCGTCCAGTCGGAGACCGATGGCGGCGAGACGGTCCAGGAGGCGCTGCTCGCCGGCGTCGCTGGCGACGGGACGAAACAGTGGTCCGGGCAGCACCGGCCGAAACGCGACGGGGAACCGGTCCAGCGGCTCGTCGCCTGGGACCTGGTCGAGACCGACCCGGGCTTTCTCGTCGTCGGGACCGCGGGGTTCGTGCCCGTGGCGATAGCGACCGACGGGAGCGGCGCCGGGCAGGCGTCGACCGTCTTCGACCCGGACGCCGCCAGGACCGCCGAGCTACGCTCGGTCGCAGAACTCGACGGGACGTACGTCGCCGCCGGACCCGGGACCGACCCCGGCGGGACGAGCGGGTTCTGGTACCAGGGCATCGACGCGACGGCGACCGGACAGTGGGCCCAGCACCAGCCCGTGGGCGAAGAAAGCAGCGCCACCGTGGCCGTCGGAACCGGCGACGGCGGGGTCGTGACGCTCGGGCGCACGTCCTCGACGTCCGGGGACAGCGTGAACACCGACGCCGCGGCCACGAAGCTCGGCGGCGACCCCAGGGCGACGCCGACGCCGACCGACACCCCCGCGCCCACGTCGACGCCCTCCCCCACACCCACGCCCACCCCGACGCCGACCTCGGCGCCCACGCCGACCGAGACACCGACGCCGACCGACACCTCCACCCCGACCGAGTCCCCGACTGCGACCGAGACGACCTCGGGCGGCGGACCCGGATTCGGCGTCGGGACGGCGCTCGCCGCCCTCGGCGTCGGCGCGCTCTACCGGCGACTGCGTGGGGACTGATCAGTCCTCGCCCGCCTCGGTGCGCCCGTCCCGCCCGGCGCCGACGCCGGACGCGCGGGCGACCGCGCGCCACTTCCCGGACCGGAACCGGCCGACGTTCACGGCCGCTTTCGTCGAATAGTCGGCGACGATGGCGACGTAGATGGCGGGGAAGCCGAGGCCGAGACCGACGGGAACTGACGTCCCCAGCAGCGTCACGGCGAAGCCGGCGGGGAGTGCGGCGGCGGCGATCGGCAGGCGGACGAGAAACGAACCCGCGATCGTCCCGTACAGCGGCCAGCGGGTGTCGCCGGCGCCCCGCAGGCTCCCGCGCATCGTCCGGGAGACCGAGAACCCGGCCACGGCCAGGCCGAACACGCGGACGAACGTCACCGCCAGGTCGACGTGCTCGGTGCCGAACGCGGTCGCGATCGGCCGCGCCGCGAGAACGATCGCGCCGGCGACCAGAAACTGTGTGACGAGCGCGATCCGCAACACCGCCCACCCGTAGGCCGCCGCGCGGTCGGCCTCGTTCGCGCCGACCCGCTGGCCCACGAGCGTCGACGCGGCCGTCGAGTAGCCCCACGCCGGCATCAGCGCGAACAGCATCACCCGCCGGGCGATGGCGAACGCCGCCAGCGCGGGCGTCCCGAGCACGCCGAGGACGAACAGGAACGGAAAGCGCCCGAACGTCTGGAGGAGGCGCATCCCGGTCAGCGGGAGGGCAACCCGGACGATCTCCCGCACGAGGCCGGCGTCGATCTGGGGGCCGCCGGGGCGGAGCGCGACCGCGTACCGGCCCGAGAGCGCGAGCGCGAGGAAGACCGCGGCCGCGACGGCGTTGGCGGCGACGGTCCCCAGCGCGGCGCCGGCGACCCCGAGTTTCGGGGCCGGCCCCAGCCCGAAGACGAGTACGGCGTTGAGGACGACGTTCGTCGGGAGCGTGACCAGGCGGACGTACATCGGCGTCCGGGTATCGGCGCTGCCGGCCAGCGCCCGCGAGGCGGCCATCGACCAGAACCGCGGCCCGATGGCCAGCATCACCAGCGAGAGGTAGGTCGCGCCGTACTCGACGGCCGCGGGGTCGTCGGACAGCACCGCCACGAGCGGTTCCGCGTACAGCCACGCCCCCGCCGTCAGGGGGGCCGAGATTGCGAGCGCGAGCCACAGCGACTGCTTGAGCGCCAGGTCCGCCCGGTCGGGCTGCCCGGAGCCCTGGAGGCGGGAGACGACGCTGATCGTGCCGGACGTGACCGCCAGCGACAGCCCGTATCCCAGGAAGTAGTACTGGAAGCCCAGTTCCAGCCCGGCGATGGCGGCGTCGCCGAGCGCGATCCCCACCATCAGGAAGTCCGCGATCCGCAGGAGCACCCGGAACCCGCCCGAAACCATGACCGGAACCGCCAGGTCGAACACCTCGCCCGCCGTCTCCCGGTCGGCGATCCCCGCCCGCTCGACCCCGGCCGGGACGACCGAGAGGGCGCTCCGGACCCGCTCGCGGATGGCCATGCGTCCTCCCGGTTGGACCGCGCGTCCGTCTAGCTTTCGGCTGGGTCGGGGCGGCCGCACGCGAGGGGGTTTCCGCTGGGTCGCGGCGGCCGCGTGCGGTCGGCTGGACCGCGTCTCGCTTCCGGCCGCCCGCGGCGGTCGCGCGTGGGGATGTCGGGGCCGGGAAAGGACGACTCGTTCCGCACGGGGAACCACCGCGACGCTCTTGTCCGCGCAGCACGTAGACGCGCGACCGGGATGGGATCGCGACGTTCCGTCCGGGATCGGAGCCTCCGGAAGCGCCTGGCCGCCGCGGCCGGGTTCCTCCCCAGGGTCGACTACAGGAACCTGCGCATGCTGGGGCGGACGCTGTCGATCCTCTCGCGGCCGTCGTCGGCCGACTGGTACTACAACCGCGGCCTCGTGGTCCGCGAACTCCCGCGGGCCGCGTGGAACCTGCTCACCTCGCCCGGCGAGATGAATGCCTTCCAGCGCCACTGCACCGTCTCGGGGTACGTGTCGACGCCGGTCGACGGCGTCGTCGCCGGGTTCACCGACAGCGGCCGGATGAGCACGCTGCTCGCGCCCCACTCCGGGTTCACCCAGCAGGTGACGTACTTCGAGACCGGCGGGTCGCCCCACAACGGCGTCCGGCCCCGAGACGGGGCGTTCTTCGGCGTCGAGACCGCCGGTGGCGACCGGACGTGGCTGTGGGAGTCGGCGTTCGACCACGGGATGACCGCCGGGCCGGACCCCGGGCAGATCACGATGACGGCGACCCCGACCGGCGGCGAGCCGGTCGCGACCCGGGAGGTGGTCGCCGTGCCGCCCGGGTCCGAGACGGTCGTCCGCGAGCTCACCGTCCGGAATGTCGGCGACGCGCCCGTCGAGCGCGTCCGCTACTACATGGGCGCGAACGCCAACGACCGGCCCCAGTACCCGCCCGGCGTGACCAGCCCGAACCGCGCGACGGCCCACGGACGGGGCGTCCGCTGGCGCGACCGCGAGAGCGACGCCGCGGTCGGGCTGTTCGCGGGTCCCGACGCAGCCGTCGCCGGAACCGGCGTGGGGACCGGCCCGCTCGCCGAGGTGGTCACCGACCCCGACCGGTCGGTCGAGGGGCGGTACGTCGGCGGCCACATCGCGTTCGACGTGTCGCTCGCGCCCGGCGACGAGACCACAGTGACGGTGTACACGACCGTCGCGAACGGCCGGGACCGGCGCGCGCTGCCGGAGTGGGCCGCGGGCGACGGCGAGCGGGCGACCGCGACCGACGACCGGGAGCGGACTCCGGGGGTAGCCGAGTCCGGTGAGGGGGCCGGGTTCGCAGTTCCTGGCGGGTCCGGTCCCGCGGGGGAGCGCGATTTCGAGTGGTCGGCCGCGCTCGACGCCGTCCCGGTCGAGCGGGTCGACGACCGGTTCGCCGCCGGGTACGAGCGGTCGGTGGTCGCGCTGGCGAAGCTGTTCGACCCGGGCTCGGGCAGCCTCTCGGCGGCGCCGAACGTCCAGCCGATGTACTACCCCTCCTGGCCGCGCGACGGCGCGCTGACCGCAATCGCCCTCGCGGAGGCGGGTCTCCCGGGGCCGGCGACGGCGTACCTCGGACGGTACCTCCCCCGGGTCCAGGAGGACGACGGCGGCTTCGCGCAGTGTTACACCAGCGACGGGCGGTTCGCGGGCGTCATCCCCCGCGAGAACGACCAGCCGGCCATCTACGTGCACGCGGTGCGGGCGGTCTACGAGGCGACCGGGGACGACGCCTTCCGCGAGCGGGCGTGGCCGGCGGTCCGCGACGCGCTGGAGTATCTGGTCGCGTCCACCGCGGACAACGGGCTGTTGCGCGCCACGCCGGACTTCGCGGAGATGCCCAGCGACGCGCGACAGAGCCTCTGGACGAACGCCTTCGCCTACCGCGGGCTGCTCGACGGGGCCCGCCTGGCCGACCTCGCCGGGGCTGACGGGAGCCGGTACCGCCGCGCCGCCGGGCGGGTCGGCGACGCGGTCGACCGTCGACTCGTCGGCGCGGACGGCGTCGCGACTCACCTCTCGGTCTGGGGGCCGGACGGCGACGGCAGCGTCGCACACGCCGCCGCGGTCCACCCGACCGGCTGGGCCGGCGACTACGGGCGAGCGGACGCGCTGCTCGACCGCTTTCTCGACGTCCACCGCGGGAGCGAGAGCCACTGGCTGCCCGAGGAGTTCACGCTCGCGGCCGCGCTGTACGCCGCCGGGCGGACCGACGCGGGCGACCGCCTGCTCGACCGGCTCGGGTCCGAACGCCTCCCCGGGGGCACCCTCGCCGAGGCGGTCGGCGCGGACGGCGACCACCGCTTCGCCGCGCTCGGGTGGGCCAACGCCGCCTTCGTCCACGCCCTCCACGTCCGCGAAGGGCTGGCCGCCGACGCGACGTAGTCGCTCGCGGCGTCCGGTCGGGAGTCAGTCACCGCCCCCGTCGCCCCGGTCGACGACCTGCACACGTCAGTCGGCTGTGCCATCGTAGACGACCTCGCCGCCGACGATAGTCTTCGCGACGCCGACGCCGCCGACCTCGCCCGGCCCCACATCCCACGGCGACCGCTCCAGGACGACCAGGTCGGCGAGCTTCCCCCGCTCGACGGTCCCGAGGCGGCCCTCGTCGAACCCGGCGGACGCGCTCCCGCGGGTGTACGCCCGGAGCGCCTCGGTCACCGAGAGCCGCTGCCCCTCGCCCGGCGCGGTGACGGCCTGCTGGACCCCGAACAGCGGGGACAGCGGCATGCAGTCGCTCCCGAAGGCCAGCGCCGCGCCCGCGTCGAGGAGCGCACGGTAGCGGTTCGACGCGAGGCGGCGCTCGTCGCCCAGGCGCGCGGCGTACAGCCCGTCCTCGCGGGCCCACTTGAGGAAGTTCGGCTGCGCCGAGACGACGACGTCGGTGGCCCCGAGACGCGCGACGAGGTCGTCGGTCAGCACCTCCGCGTGCTCGACCCGGTGGCGCGCCTCCCGCCCGCCGTCGTCGCCGTCGTCCCCGCCCGACCCGGCCGCCGCGAACGCGTCCAGCGCTTCGGCGATGGCCTCGTCGCCGATGGCGTGGACGGCGACCTGCCGGCCGGCGGCGTCCGCCCGGTGGACGACCTCCCGGAGTTCGTCGGGCGCGACGACCCACTCTCCCCGCTCGTCGGGGTCGTCCGCGTAAGGAGTCGAGAGCTTCGCGGTGTGGCCGCCGATGGAGCCGTCCGAGAAGGTCTTGACGGCGCCTGTCCGGACCATCTCGCTCCCGTGGCCGGGCCGGAGGCCGAGTTCGTCCAGCGCGTCGAGGTGGTCGGCCCAGTAGTTGACCCGGACCCGGACCGTGAGTTCGCCCGCCAGGTCGAGGTCCCGGTAGACCGCCGGCGCGGCGGACCGGCGCACCATGTCGTGGACGCCGGTCACGCCCAGCTCGTTGGCGCGGGCCTGCGCGGCGCGGACGAGCGCGGCCATCCGCTCGCGGCCGGGCGCCACCGCCGACCAGACCGCGTCGGCGGCGTCCTCGACGACGACGCCCGTCGGGTCGCCGGCGTCGAC
>JBDGST010000102.1:0-1227 GCA_042217365.1 Haloarculaceae archaeon | reverse complement strand
GCGCTCGCCGCGGCGTGCTCGCGCAGGCGCTCGACGGCTTCGCCGGCCGAGTCGGCGGGCCCGAGGTCGGCGTTGACGAGGCGGCGCCCGACCATCGGCAGGTGGGTGTGCGCGTCGACGAACCCCGGCAGGACGACCCGGCCCTCGCAGTCGACGACGCGGGTTTCCACGCCCGCGAGGAACTCGACCTCGTACCGGTCGCCGACGCGGACGATCCGACCGTCGCGGACGGCGACCGCTCCGGCCGTCTCGTCGGGGTCCGTCAGGGTGTGGACCTCGGCGTTCGTCAGCACGAGGTCCGCTGGGGTAGTCATGCGCCCACAGTGGGCCGAGCCGGCGAAAGGTCTTGGGGGTGCCCCGGTCCGGTCCCCGACATCCCTCCGCGCTCCGCCGAACCGGGAGGAGTTCGGCGTCGCCGTGCCGGGAAGGTCCGTCGACAGGTCCCGGGAGCGCCGCCGGAGCGATGGAAAGACATTTACCGCTGGAGAGTTACTCACAATCCGAGTAACTTATGACGATACTCGTCACGGGCGGCGACGGCTACATCGGGTGGCCGACCGCGCTGCGGATCGCGAACCGGACGGACGACCGCGTCGTCCTGGTGGACAACTTCGCCCGCCGGGAGTGGGTCGAGGAGGTCGGGTCGACGAGCGCCGTCCCCATCGCTGGCATCGACGAGCGGATCGCGGCCGCCCGCGAGGTGCACGGCCTGGGCAACCTCTCGTTCGTCGAGGGGGACCTCGTCGAGAAGTCGTTCGTCGACGAGTTGCTGGCGGTCCACGAGCCCGACGCCGTCGTGCACACGGCCGCCCAGCCCTCGGCGCCGTACTCGCAGATCAACGGGGAACGGGCCAACTACACGCAGCACAACAACATGCAGGCGACGCGGAACCTGCTGTGGGGGCTCGACGCCCACGACTTGACCGACGCCCACTTCGTCGAGACGACGACCACCGGGGTGTACGGCGCGCCGGAGTTCCCCATCCCCGAGGGCGGCGCCGTCATGGAGAACGACGGCGAGCGCGACGACGTGCCCTTCCCCGCGATGGCGGGGTCGTGGTACCACCTCGCCAAGAGCCACGACGCCGCGAACATGCGGCTGGCCCACGAGCAGTTCGACGTCCCGATCTCGGACGTGCGGACGGCGATCACCTACGGGACCGGGGTCGAGGAGACGGCCGCGGACGACCGGCTGGCGACGCGGTTCGACTTCGACTACTACTTCGG
>JBDGST010000046.1:19137-26874 GCA_042217365.1 Haloarculaceae archaeon | reverse complement strand
GAGGAACTCGCTCATGTCTTCGATTTCAGTACTTAAACTACCAAAGATGGGCTGAAAGGTAACATCCCGGCGGGGGAGTCCTACGAGTACACGTTCGAGGCGACCGGCACGTACGAGTACTTCTGCATCCCCCACGAGATGAACGGGATGATCGGCACGGTCGAGGTGGTGTGAATTCATGTCAGACGAACACAATACGGCGCAGAACGACGCGACTGATCCCGAGACACAGGTAGAAGAACACGACGTGACGGACCCCGAGACGCTGGTGGAAGAACACGAGGCACAGATCCAGGAACTGATCCACGAGATAGACGACCCGACAGCGGCGGCGGCGACCGGCGACGACGGGTTCTCGCTCGAACTCGCCGGGCTCGAACTCGGGCGGAGGGACTTCATGAAGGCGGGCGCGGTGGCCGGCGCGGCGGGCGCGTTCGCCGGCTGTTCGACGGCGCTCCCCGACAGTGCGACGCCCGGCGACGGCGGCGACGGTAGTGGCGGCGGTGGGAGTGGCGCTGGCGGCGGCGAGTCAGCGGCGACGAGTTCGCACTTCGTCCCGCCGGGGGAACACGACGAGTACTACGGCTTCTGGTCGGGCGGCCACTCCGGCGAGGTGCGCGTCGTCGGTATGCCCTCGATGCGCGAGATCAGGCGCATCCCCGTCTTCCAGAAGGACGGCGGGGTCGGCTACGGCCACGACGAGAAGACCAAGCGAGTCCTCCAGGAAGGCGGGGACGTGAGCAGTATGGCCGGCCACGAGTGGGGCGACGCTCACCACCCCGTCCTCTCGGAGAGCGGCGGCCAGTACGACGGCGAGTACCTCTGGATCAACGACAAGGGCTCCGGACGGATGGCCCGCATCGACCTGAAGTACTTCGAGACCGACGCGATCACGGACATCCCGAACATGCAGGCTTGTCACGGCTGTGCCGTGCAGTCGCCCGACACGGAGTACGTCTACGGCATCGGGGAGTTCCGGGTGCCCGTGCCCAACGACGGCACCAGCGTCGAGGAACCCGAGGACTACTGGTCGGTGTTCGCGGCGCTCGACCCCGAGACCATGGAGGTCGCGTGACAGGTCCGCGTGACGGGGAACCTCGACAACGCCGACTCGGGGAAAAACGGGCGCTGGGCCTTCGCGACCGGCTACAACAAGGAGGAGGCGTTCGAGATCGAGGGGATGACCCACGACGACCGCGACTACCTGAAGGCCTTCGACGTCGACGCCATCGAGGCCGCACTGGACGCCGGCGAAGCCGAGAAGGTCAACGGCGTGCCGGTGCTGGACGGCCGGAAGGAGTCGCCGCTCAACGACGGGGACTCCCCGATCGTCCGGTACGTCCCGACGCCCAAGAGCCCGCACGGCTGTGACGTCGAACCCCAGGGCCGGTACGTCACCGCCAGCGGGAAGCTCTCGCCGACGGTCACTATCGTGGACATCGAACAGCTCGACGAGGTCGACGACCCGGCCGACGCCGTCGTCGGCCAGCCCCGCGTCGGGCTGGGGCCGCTACACACCACGTGGGACGGTCGCGGCCACGGGTACACGACGCTGTTCATCGACTCGCAGGTCGCCAAGTGGGACATCGAGAAGGCGGTCAACGCGGAGAAGGGGTCGACCGAGCCCGTCGTCGGGAAGGTCGACGTCCACTACAACCCCGGTCACCTGCAGGCCGCCGAGGCGGAGACGACCGACCCGTCGGGCGACTGGCTGATCAGCCTCAACAAGCTCTCGAAAAACAGGTTCCTCTCGACCGGGCCCATCCACCCGGACAACGACCAGCTGATCCACATCGGCGAGGACGGCGGTGGCGAGAGCGGCGGGATGGAGCTCGTCGCCGATCACCCCGTCCACCCGGAGCCCCACGACTGCGTCATCGCGCACCGCGACAGGATCAACCCCAACAACGTCTGGGACAAGGCCGACTACGAGGGCGAGAAGCCGTTCGTCACCGAGGACGCGTCCGGCGTCGAGCGCACGGGCGAGGAGTCCGTCCACGTCAAGATGTCGTCGAAGCGCTCGGAGTACGGCCTCAGGGAGTTCACCGTCAAGCAGGGCGACGAGGTGACCCTGACCGTGACCAACATCGAGGGGTCGCGCGACATCCTCCACGGACTGGCGATCCCCCGGTACGGCATCAACCTCGGGATCGCGCCCCAGGACACCAGGCAGGTGACGTTCACCGCGTCTGAGCCGGGCGTCTACTGGGTGTACTGCACGTACTTCTGCAGCGCGCTCCACCTGGAGATGCGCTCGCGGATGGTCGTGGAGCCCAGGGAGTGACTCCCCGCGTCCGTCACGGAGACACCGACCCATGAACTGGCCAAACCCAGGCGACTTCCGGGAACTCAGGCGTGGACTGCCGGTCGTCGCCGCGCTGCTGTTCGTCGGCTCGCTGGCCCTGCCGATGTGGCACATCCACATCAGGGCTGTCCAGTATCCGGAGACGGTCTTTCATCTCAAGCTGTACGCCTACCCGCGCCTGGCCGGCGACTACACGCAGGTCCACAGCCTCAACAAGTACATCGGGTTCTACTACCCGGACCCGGTGTTCTTGCAGCCCAACTACACCCCACACCCGTACGCCATCGACGTGCCGGAGTGGTCGCTGGGACCGGTCGCATTCGTCGCCGTCTCCGCCCTGTCAGCGTTCGTCGCACTCGCGCCGTCGACCGAGAAACTCAGGCGCGGCGTCACGTGGCAGCTCGCCGGGACCGTCCTGGTGTTCGGCGTGATGCTCGCGGATATCCAGTACCGCCTCTGGCAGGCCGGTCACCACCTCGACCCCGACGCCCCGGTGATGGGCGTCGGTGGCTTCACCCCGCCGATCTGGGGCCAGTACCAGGTGGCGAACGTCACGAGCACCTCCCACTTCGGACCCGGCGCGTTCGTGGCCGGGGGCGCCGTGGGCCTGCTCGCGGTCGCGTTCTACTACAGGGACTCGACGGCGACGTTCGGCGAACTCCCCGACAGGATGGCGGGGCGGATCGACCGCGCCCGCGAGTGGCTCGACGAACACACCGAGGGCGACGACCAGTGGGACGAGAGCGAACCCGAAGACGACTCGCCGCCGGGCCGGGAGCGGGACCCGGGAGACGTCCCCGAGGGAGGTGACTGACCGGTGACCCGGGAACCCCTGGAGACGGCGTTCGCGCTCGCCGCCGCGGCGGTCCTGCTCGTCTCGGCCGGGGCGGCCGTGGCCGCGCCGACGGGGCTCCCGGACGCCGGCGAGCACGTCGAGTTCGACGCCGACGTGCCCGACGAGTACGCGTTCACGCCGACCGAGCGACGGGGGACGGCGACCGTCGACGGCCAGCAGTACCGCAGCCTCTCGTCGGCGCTCGGGGCGGCGGACGCGGGCGACGTCGTTCGGCTAGAGGGGCGGTTCGACCCCGCGGACCCGGTCGTCGTCCGGACGCCGAATCTCACGCTTCGCGGCGCCGGTGAGGAGTACCCGGTCATCGACGGCGACGGCGACGGCGACGTGCTGGTAATAAACGCCAGCGGCGTCACCGTCGACCGCGTCTGGGTCCGCAACTCCGGGTGGGCGGCCGACCAGAACGACGCCGGCATCTGGATAAGCGGCGCCTCGGTGACCGTCCGGGACAGTCGCGTGACGAACGTGACCTTCGGAGTCTGGGTCGACGGCGTCCGGAACGCGACGGTGGTCGACACCACCATCGTCGGCCGCGAGTCGGTCCACCCTCGGACGGACCGGGGCAACGGGATCCAGCTCTGGGACGCGTCCGGGGCGTACGTCGCCGACAACCGGATCACCGACGCCCGCGACGGCATCTACTACTCGTGGGCGTCCGGGGTGGTCGCGCGCAACAACACCCTGTGGGACCTCCGGTACGCCGTCCACTACATGTACTCGGACCGCTGTACGCTCGCGAACAACACCGCGTTCGACAACGACGTCGGGTACGCGCTGATGGTCTCACAGGACCTCCGGATCGTCGACAACGTCGCGGTCAACAACACCGGTCAGAGCGGCCACGGCATCATGCTCAAGTCGATCGACCGCACGACGGTCCGCGGGAACCACCTCGTCGGTAACGACAAGGGGCTGTTCGTGTACAACTCGCTGGACAACGTGATCGCGGGGAACCTGGTCGCGGGCAACGCCATCGGCGTCCACCTCTCGGCCGGGAGCGTCCGCGAGCGGGTGTCCAACAACACGTTCGTGAGGAACCGGCAGCCGGTCCGGCCGGACGTCGGCCGGCAGGTCGTCTGGAACGAGTCGGTCGGCAACTACTGGGCCGGCGCCAGGACCCACGACGTCGACGACGACGGCGTGAGCGAGACCCGGTATCGGCCGGCGGGGGCCGTCCAGCACCTCGTCGAGCAGTACCCCTCGGCCGCCGCGTTCACCGGGAGCCCGGCGTTCAGCGTGATCCGACTGGCCGAGCGGACGCTCCCCGTGGTCGAGTCGCCGGGGGTCCTCGACCGCAGGCCGCTCGTCGACCCGCCACACGACTGGAGGCGCTACTACGAATGACACCGACTGGAGGCGCTCGATGATAGAGATCGACGACGTGACGAAACGATACGGCGACGTGGTCGCCCTCGACGACGTCTCGCTCTCGGTGACTGGAGGGGAGTCGGTCGGCCTCGTGGGCACGAACGGCGCGGGCAAGACGACGCTGTTCCGGCTCATCGTCGGCCACGAGCGGCCCGACGGGGGCCGCGTCCGCGTCGGCGGGGTCGACCCGGCGGCCGGACCCCGCGTCCGCGAGCGCGTCGGATACCTCCCCGAATCGATCGGTTTCCAGCCGGCGCTCACCGGCCGCGAGGTCCTCGAATTTCACGGAGAGATGCGCGCGCTCGACGGCGTCGGCCCCCGTATCGACACCCTCCTCGGGGTCGTCGGTCTCGGGGACGCGGCCGACCGGCGCGTCGGCGGGTACTCGAACGGAATGACCCGCCGACTGGGCCTCGCGACGGCCCTGCTGGGGGACCCGGACGTCCTCCTGCTAGACGAACCGGCCGCCGGGCTCGACCCCGGCGGCGTCGACGCGTTCAACCGAGTCGTCGAACGGATCGGCGAGGAACGGGACGTGACGGTCCTCCTCAGTACGCACGTCCTCCAGGAGGTCGAACGGCTGTGTGACCGGGTCGCCGTGCTCGACGACGGGACGCTCCGGACCGTCGGAACTGTCCCGGACGTGAGCCACGCCGCGGGGGACGCAGTGACGGTCACCGCCCGGTATCCGGACGGCACGGACGCGGCGGCCGAGACGCTCCGGAACCGGTTCCCGGACGTCGCTCCGTCGCGAGCGGGTGACGAACTCGAACTCACCTGCGACCGCGAACGGGTGACCCGGATTCTCGGTGCGGTCCTCGAGACAGACCCCGAGTCGGTCGCGGTCGACGAACCGGGCCTCGAAGCCGCGTTCCGCGAGACGGTCGACCTCGGGGGTGAATCCGCGTGACCCGGGACGACGACGCGCCCCCACGGGAGGACGGAACGGGCGTGACCTCGACCGGAGAGGCCAACGAAACCCGACGGTCCGACGGAAACAACGCGACGGACTCCGGCACCGTCACCGACGGCGGGGAGACGGCCGCGGCCGAAAGAGTGGGGGAGGCGACGGCGGCGCGATCGGGCGACACCCCCAGACAGGTACTCGGGGTCGCCCGTCGCGAGTACCGCGTCCTGGGGCGTGCCCGCTGGCCCTACGGGCTGGCGCTGCTGTTCGGCGCGTTCTCGGTCGCCGTCGTCGGCGTCACCGGGTCGGCGACCGGGCCGACAGGTGCCGGTGCACTCCTGGTGACGCTCGCGGAGCTGTCGATGTACCTCGTCCCGCTGGCCGCGCTCGCGCTCGGCTACGGCACCGTCGTCGGGGCCGCGGAGCGGGGAACGCTCGAAACGCTGCTCTCGCTGCCGCTCCGGCGGTCCTCGCTGCTCGCGGGGAAGTTCCTGGGTCGGGCCGCGACGCTCGCCACCGGAACGGCGGTCGGCCTCGGAGCCGGGGGGGTACTCGTCGCGAGCCGGTACGGCGTCGCCGTCCTCCCGGCCTACCTCCACTACCTCGTGACGGCGGTCGCCGTCGGCACCGCGTTTCTCGCGGTCGGCGTCTGCGTCTCCGCCGCCGCGGACGAGAAAGCCCACGCGCTGGCCGGCGCCCTGGTCGCGTGGGTCTGGTTCGTCCTCGTCTACGACCTCGTCGCGATCGGGGTCGTCGTCGGGCTCGACCTCCCCGGCTGGGCGCTGTCGCTGCTCGTCGTCGGGAATCCGGCGGACGTGCTCCGACTGGTCGTCCTTTCGCTGGTCCCGACCGCGGGCGGCGGCGCCGGCGCGGTCCTCGCGACGACGAGCGTCTCGACTCCCTGGGTCGTCGTCGGACTCGCAGCCTGGGTCGTTCTGCCGGTCGCGGTCGCCGGTGCGCTGCTCGACAGGCGAGCGTGACCGGCCCGCGGGCGGTCGACCCGGCGTTTTCTCTGTGAACGCTTAAGGAGACCGGCGGACGAGCGAGCCGGGGATCAGACGGCCACTGGCTGTTCCTCTGGAGTGGGGAGTTCCTCCGCGAACTGCTTGATGATCTTGCCCTCGGCGCGGTGGAGGGTTTCGCTGCAGGTCGATTTCGCGATGTCGACGGCCTCGGCCAGTTCGGTGAGCGAGCAGTCCCGGGGCGTGTCGTAGTAGCCGTTTTCGACCGCCGCGTTGACGAGACGTCGCTGTTTCGGCGTCAGGAGCTGTTCGGTCTCGAGTTCCTGGTGGACGGAGACGACGTCGAACGAGATGCCGAACTGGCGCAGCTGGTCGGCGAGCGTCGAGAGGCGCTCGCGGGGCGCCCGCACTTCCCAGTCGACGTTCCCGTCGAGGACCGTGAACGGCAGCTCGAGCGGCGTTCCGGCTTCGCGGACCGGTAACAGCAACAGCGGATTCGAAGTCTCGAACTGAACGAGCGCCGTCTCCCCCGAGTGCTGGAGGACGTCGGTCATCGTCACCTCGTCGTACGTGCTCAATTCGAGCACCACCTCCTCGACGTTCGGCGCGGTGACCTCCGCCAGCGCGACTCCCCCCTCCTCTTTCGGGAAGACCGTCAGAACCTCGAACTCGGCGTTCAGGTACGACCGCGACAGCTCCCCGATCCAGACGGACTCCGGGATCGATATCTCCAGTTGCGCCCGTGGCATACTGTCGAACTAGCGAGGCCCACAACTATCAATGTTGTCGAACATGTTCGGCGCGTCCGGGACTGCCGCCGGACGACGACGCGGACCAACGGGTGCCGGTCGGTGACGGTCGCGTATCAGACGATGGCGAACCGATCGGTGACGGTCGCGTCGACGTCCGACTCGTCACCGCCCTCGACCGAAACCTCGTACCGGTAGGTGCCGGACTCGGTCTCGGGGGCCGTTTCCAGTTTCCCGCCCCAGCCGTCCGCGGATAGGCGTTCGTGGGGACCGTTCCAGGACAGTTCGACGGGCTCGAACTCGGCGTCGGGGAACCGCACTGTCACGCGCTCGACGTCCGCGTTCCCGATGACGTTCCCGGTGTCACTGTCGTAGATGCCGACGTGGAAACCGACGTCCATCCCGGCGGCGAACCGATCGATGCTGTCACACGACGTCGTCGTCGGCGCGGCCGTCGCCGTCGCCGTCGCGGTCGGCGTCGGCGTCGGCTCCTCCCCGCCCGGGGTCGCCCCGCCGTCGTCCCCGTCGGAGGGAGTCTGGTTCCCCGGTTCCGACGTAGTAGTCGTCTCGGTCGTGACCGTGGCGCCTCCGTC
>JBDGST010000046.1:0-19037 GCA_042217365.1 Haloarculaceae archaeon | reverse complement strand
ATCGCCGTCGCCTCCGTCATCGCCGTCGCCTCCGTCATCGCCGTCGCCTCCGTCATCGCCGTCGCCTCCGTCACCGCCGTCACCAGTGCCAGGGTCAGTGATGTACCGACACCCGGCGACGCTCACGCTGGCCCAGGTAGCTGCACCGGCCGTGACCAGGCGACGGCGGGAGACGTCCCGACCGTCGTCTGTCTGTTCGGAACGCGCGCCAGACCGATCGGCGGAGTCTGCGTGGAGAGAATCAGGTTCGCCTGGACTCATCGTTATCTGATCGTTCGGGGGAATACACATGACTTTGTTGCATTCTCAGGAACTAAAAATGCGCTCGAAACACCCTCATTTCTCTCAAGACCGGCGGATCGGCGTCCTGTCGGTCGGGCCAGGTCTCGGAGAGACCCGTGCGGACGGGATCGGACGTCGCCCGGTTCCCGAACGAAGGAAACGCCGAACGGAAGGGTATCACGGGGGCCACAGAAACCTGCGGGACTGATCGTCGTCCCGTCCGCCAGCCCGGCCACCCCCTGGCCGGCGAAGGGAGAACGCAGCCCGTGGGCTCCCCGAGTGTGGCGACGTCCGCCGAAAGAGCGTCTCGCCTTGAAATTTTCAGGATCTGCCAACGGCCCATCTCGTGAAACGAAACCGGGGTGGCGGGGAATTCCCAGTTTTCTGGAAGAGAGGGGAGGGATTTAATAACGCTCGCAGTGACCCTATTAGTGGAAATGAGTCAGGACAGCGAGCAGCCCGCGGGTGACGACCCGGGGATCACGAGCGAGGCGGAGTCCGCAGACAGCGACGGAGACACGACACGGAGGCGGTTACTCACGTCCGGGGCGGCCACCTGGGCGACGGTCGGACTCGCCGGATGTCCGGGCGGGGGCGGCAGCGAGACGCCGACGGCCACCGAGGCGGGCCCGACGCCGACTGACACCCCGACCGACACGCCGACCGAGACGCCGACCGAGACGCCCACGGCCACCGAGACAGCGACCGCGACGCCCCAGCCCCAGCCCGAGAACTTCGTCGTGACCGCCGAAACGTGGGCCGGGAGCACCGGCGTTCCGGCCGCGATCTCGTTCATGTCGTCGTGTGCGACGTCGAACAAGTTCATCCCGGGCATGCAGGTCGTCTTCTTCGTCGGTGTGTACGACCCCGAGACGGGGAACAAACTGACCAAGGACGACCTTGGCGGCGTTCAGGTCAACGTCGGCGACGGAATGAAGACGGTGAGCCTGAAGTGGGGGACAGGTCCCGCTCACGGTCACTACACGAAGAGCGACGGGAAAGACTGGGTCGGCAGCTGGACGATTCCCCAGGACATGGAGCCGCAGTCGCTCTCGTTCACCGTCGAAGTGAGCGGCGTCGACGGCAACTTCCGGAACGTGGGCGTTCTGAAGGACTCGATCGAGATCATCGAGTACGACGACCCGGCGAACCTCGTGGTCGATACCGAGACTCGTTCGAGCAGTGGGCCCCACAGCCTCCCGAAGTACACGAACGGCTTCGTCGGTTCGTGCGCGCCCGAGCGGCAGTTCACGCCGGAGATGGACGTCACCTTCGCCATGGGCATCTACGACAGCACGAACGGGCTGCTGGTCGGGAAGGACGGCCTCTACAAGCAGAAAGCCGAAAAGGCGGTGAAAGTCAAAGACGAATCCTCGCCGTACAACGACGGCATCAAGTCGGTGACCGTCGTCTCGCCGGACGGCAAGTTCGACGACCTCGAACTGAAGTGGACGGACGCCGGCGACGACCCCCACGGCCTTCCGCGCTGGCACGCCACGATGGACACCAAGAACCTGAGCCCGGGGAACTACAAGTACGAGGTCCAGATCACTGACGAGCAGACGGGTGCCATCGACGTCGGGCTCGCCACGGACTCGTTCACCATCATCGAAGTCCCGAGCCAGTAACCGGGAATCACCGGATCCCTTTTTCCGGTTCCGTCCCACTCTCCCGCTATGAGACAGCGGGACGACGAGACCACAGACGTCGACGAGACGCCGGTGCCGGACGAGAACGACGGGGGAGCAGTACCGGACGAGAACGACGAGACAGCGGCGCCGGACGAGGGCGGCGAAGACCAGCGGGAACAGCACCTCGAGTTCGCGGACACGGTCGAGATCCAGACGAACAAGCAGCACCTCTGGGACACGATCTCCAAGCCGGAGACGCTCACGAAGTGCGTTCCCGGCGCCGACTCGATCGACCGGGTCTCCGAGCGCAGGTACACCCTGGAGATCACGAGAGGAGTGAGCCACCTCACCGTCTCGCTGTCCGGCGAGGCAGAGTTCGTCGAGATGAACCCGCCGGACTACATCGTCACGACCGGGAACGCGTTCGACAGCAAGACCGGCAGCGAATTCGACATCCTCGCCGCAATGGAGATCACCAACGTCGACGACTCGACGGCCGAACTGGCCTACACGGCCGAGGTCGACTTCACCGGGGGCGTCGCGCTGATGAACGCCCGGGTCCTCCGCCCGATCGTCGAACGGGACGTGAACAAGTACTTCGACAACGTCAAGTCCGTCGTCGAAGAGGACTGACGGCGAGTTCCGCCACTCGGTCCTGTCGTCGGAACTGACCGACGACGAGTTCCGCCACTCGGTCCTGTCGTCGGAACTGACCGACGACGAGTTCCGCCACTCGGGTTTGAGGTCCGGTCCCCTCGCTGTCGGGCGCCGCCGGCCTCCGGGAGCGTCACTGCCAGTCGACGACCAGGTCTTCCAGCTTGTGGATCGTCCCGAAGATGAGCAGTTCGGTGAACGAGATGGTCAGGATGCTCGCGAACATCGGCGCGGTATCAAACGAACTGTTGTACTGGAGGATGAGAGCGCCGATACCCGCCTTCCCGAGCAGGAACTCGCCGACGATGGCGCCGGTAAAGGCCAGGATGGTGCAGATCTTGAGAGCGGCGAACACCGACGGCAGCGAGGAGTAGAGGAAGACGTTGCGGTACACTTCCCGCCGGTTCGCGGAGAAGCTCTCGAGCATCTCGACGAGTTCGTCGTCGGTCGATTTCATCCCCGAGAGGGTGTTCACGACCATCGGGAAGAAGCCGATGAGGAAGCTGATGATGACGATCGAGTTGAACCCGAACCCGAACCAGATGAGAAACATCGGCAGCAGCGTCACGATCGGGATCGACCGGATGATGACGATGTACGGGTAAAAGGTAACCTCCAGCGTCTTCGAGTACGCCATCGCCAGCCCGAGCAGGTACCCCGCGACGACGGTCCCCGAGAAGCCCAGGAAGAACTCGACGAGCGTCGTCTCCAGGGCAGACAGGATCCGGGGGTGCTCGGCGACGAACGCCGACGCGATGGCGGACGGCGTCGGAAGGATGTACGGCTCGATCCCGGCCGCGGGCGCGAGGAACTCCCAAGCGAGCGTCACCATCGCGAAGACGACGCCGGGCAGCAGGACGTCCCTGGCGTCCACGTCCGAGGGTATCACTTTCGAGACGACGCTGGCCGGCGCCGCCGAGAAGCGGGCGTCCGACTTCGATGCCTCGGAGACCTGTTCGTTCGGTCGACTCATAGGGAGAGAGGGCTCTACCGGTACGTGGGGGAGGATCCACTTATCCACCGTCCTAACATATGGCTCCCTTTATGAGGGGAGGGGACCGGACCGGACGAGACGGGAAGCGCGAGTGCGAGAGCGGTCGAGGGCCGGCACCGACCATTTAGAGGCCGAGTTTCTCCCGCAGGAACCCCTTTATCCGTGCAAACTCGTCGCTCTGTTCGATCTCGAGGCGGCGGTTCCACCGGGGCCGGTCGATGTCGACGGCGACGTCGCCGAGGATCGTCGAAGGCTTCGTCGACATGACGAGGATGCGGTCGGCCAGGTAGATCGCCTCGTCGATGTCGTGGGTGACGAACAGGATCGTCTTCCGCTGGTCGGCCCACAGCTCCAGTAGCTCGGACTGGAGTGCGTCCCTGCTCTGGGCGTCGAGGGACCCGAACGGTTCGTCCATCAGCAGGATCCGCGGGTCGACGGCGAGCGCCCGCGCGAGTCCGACCCGCTGTTTCATCCCGCCGGACAGCTCCGCGGGCTGGCTCTCCGCGAAGTCGTCCAGCCCCACCTTCCGGAGCCACTCGCGGGCGATCTCCCGCCGGGGCCCCTTGTCCATGTTCTCCTGGACCTTCAGTCCCAGCGCGACGTTTTCGAGCACTGACTTCCATGGCAACAGCTGGAAGTCCTGGAAGACCAGCGCGGTGTCGGCCGTCGGGCCGTCGATGGGGCTGTCGCCGACGCGGACCGTTCCCTCGGACGCCTCCACGACGCCCGCGATTATCTTCAGCAGCGTCGTCTTCCCACAGCCCGACGGGCCGACGATCACGACGAACTCGTTCTCCTCGACGGTGAACGAGAGGTCCTCGAAGACCCGGAGGCCGTCCCCGCCGTCGCCGTAGAACTTCGACACCCGGTCGAGCGAGATGGTTCCGGTCATCGTCCGGCCGCGAACAGGTCGGCGTACTGCTCCACGAGTTCGGCCTCGAACTCGGGGTCGATGGTCGTGTCCGGCGGGAACCGGTCGCGCCAGTGATACGGGCGGGTGGCGTCGATGACGGCCCGGCTGGTGGTCAGGTCCCCCTCGGCCTTCTGTTCGGGTGGGAGGCGTGGGTTGAGGCGGGAGCTGACGCAGTCGGGGACGACCTGGACGTCCTCCTCGGGGTCACACCGGCTCACCATCGCCCACACCACCTCGCGGAGGTCGTACGCGTCGACGTCCTCGTCGACGACGACGGTGAACCGGCCCTCCCAGACGCCCGCGGGCAGGGAGATGGCCTGCATCCCGACCTGGGTGCTGTGGCCCGCGTACTGCTGTTCCATCGATATCACCTGGAACCAGACTCCCGGCAGGAACGTGTTCACCTCGTCGATGCCGGTGACGCCGACCTGTTCGAGCTGAGCCCACAGCTGGGCCGACGCCCGCGTGTTGGACATCGCGGCGGCCGCCATGGGCACGTTGTTGAATCCGAGAACGATCGGGTCGTCGCGGTAGTACGCCCGCTCGACGACGAACGGGTGGAGCTCCTGGGCGTCCTTCCCGTAGTAGCCCGTCCACTCCGCGAACGGGCCCTCCGTGACCGTCTCCCGGTCGGGGTAGACGTGCCCTTCCAGAACCAGTTCCGAGCGCGCGGGGAACGGGAGGTCGGTCGCCTCGCCCTCGACGACTTCCAGGGGTTCCGGGCGCTGTGCGCTGACGTATTCGAGTTCGTCGACGCCCGAGGGCAGCCGCTCGTTGGCGGCCATGAAGAGGTCGGGCGAATGGCCCACCGAGACGGCGGCGGGGAAGGGCTCGCCGTCCTCGAAGTACGAGCGCTGGTTGCGCCCGCCGTCGCGGCCCGAGTCGATGCTGATGGTCGCGGTCCGCGGGCCGTGCACCTGGACCCGGTAGGTGCCGGCGTTCAGGTCCCCGGTCTCCGCGTGGCGCGTCACGACGAGGTCGCCGGTCCCGATGAATCGCCCGCCGTCGTGCTCGTGCCACTTCGGCGCCGGAAACCGGGTGAGGTCGACCTCGTCGCCGCGGTCGACGTTCGCCATGACCGGCCCGGAGTCGACGGTCTCGACCGGACGCGTCTCGTTCACCGAGGCCCGCTCCTTCTGGGCCACGACCGCCTCGCGCATGTCCGTCGTGGGCTCCTGGCCCAGCGCGAGGGTCACCTGCAGCGGCGTGTCCAGGGCGTTCGTCAACAGCCGAGCGCCGGGCATGCAGTCTTCGAACTCCTCGAACAGGACGGCCGCGTCGAGTTCCTCCCGGCGGACGAGCGTGGATATCCCGCCGACCTCCCGGTCGAGATCCGCGCCGGAGACGCGCTCGCACTGTCCCCGTTCGTCGATAGCGTCGATAAACTCGCGTAGGTCTCGCATCGTGTCGTGGTGTGATGTCGCGTGGTGAAGAGTGACGACGACCCGGGTTCTTCGATCGCACTTCCGGCCGGCTCAGACGTAGTCAGGGCCGACGTCGTAGTCTTTCAGTGCCTCGACGAGCGCCTCGCGCGTCTCGACCGCGAGGTCGTGGTTGTCCTCGACGAACTCGTTCGTGTACAGGTCGCCGGCCGAGTGGTCCTCGTCCAGCAGACCGGCGTCTCTGAAGACGTCGACGGTCGTCTGCATCCGCTGTTTCGGGACGTACCCCTTTCCGTGGTCCGGCTTCGTGCCTTCCGACGGCGCGTAGGCGGCGTACATCGGGCCGACGAGTCGCTCGTGGAACTTCTCGTTCCAGGGGCGCGAGGACTCCTTAGTCACGAGCTTCTTGTGGGCGGCGATCACCTTGTCGTAGTCGGTGGCCCACATCTTGATACCGTCCAGCCAGCCACCGACCACGTTCGAGACCATGTCGGGCTCGTTCTCGACCACTTTGTCACGGGCGTACACCGCCACGCCGAGGTGGTTGAGTACCTTCACGGAGCGGAGGATGTTCGCGTCGTGTCCGTCGACGGCGAGTTTCGCCTTCCCCTGGGGAGTGTACCGGATCATGCCGTCGAGCTTGCCGTTCACGAGCAGTTTCAGCGCCGACCCGGGCTGGACGTTCTGGAACGACACCTTCGAGAGGTCGACCCCCTTCTCCCGCATTGCCGCCTTCGCGACCGGCCCGGTGGATCCCCACGGGTACTGTCCGACCGTTTTGCCCTCCAGGTCTTTCCAGGACGTGATGCCGGTCTCCGCCATCGAGACGACGCCTCCGAACGGGTCCATGCCGACCCCGATGATCGTCAGGGGAGCGCCGTTTTCGATGAGCTGGAGGACGGCCCCGAATCCGCCCATCCCGAACTGGTTTTTCCCGCTGGCGACCGCCTTCGCCGCCGACTTGGAGCCTTCGGACTCCTTTACGGTGACGTCGACGCCGTGCTCCGGCCAGGTCCACTTCTCCGCCGCGGTCAGGGGGGCGAACGTGGTCGTGTGGTTGCGATACCACTGGAATCGGAACGACGTCTTCGGATTCGGGGTCTCCGTGGCGTCGGTGGTACTCTCCGGGTTCGGCGTCTCGGTGCCGTCGCCGTCGCTCTCCGGGTTCGGCGTCTCTGTGCCGCCGCTACCGGTGACACTGTCGAGACAGCCGGCGAGCGCGGCGACGGCTCCGACGCCCGTCGTTGCCATAAATCTCCGTCGAGACACGGTTCCGTGGTCTGAATCCGAACGAGGTGTGTCGGCTTCCGCTTCCGACCTGTCCGCGGGGGCCGAAGTGTACTCTCGCGTCATGGATGCTCATTGGAGCGGCCCTCACTTGCCACCGTCCCTAGCATGTGAACCGCTTTTTAAGCGGATCGCGATCGAGCCGTGCTTCGTCCGTCCGGTCACACCGAAGACGCTAACAGCGGCGACGACCATGGTAGGCCGTGACGATCGAACTGTCCCTGGGCTGTAAGTCGTATCCGTGGATAGAGCCGCTGATCGACGGGGACGTCTCCCCGACGGGCGTCGACCTGACAGTCGTCGACGGTTACGTCAGCCCCGACTACTTCTCGCGGCTGCTCCGGCACGGCGACTTCGACGCGGCGGAGCTGTCGCTGGGGTCGTACCTGGCCGCGATGGACTCGCCGGAGGAGTACGGCGTCTCGGCCATCCCGGTGTTCCCCCACCGGCGGTTCCGCCACTCGTTTCTCTACGTTCGGGCGGGCTCCGAGTACGAGCGGCCCAGCGACCTGAACGGGGCGACCGTCGGCATGCCGAACTGGCAGTTCGCGGCCGGGCTCTGGCTTCGGGGCATCCTGGGAGAGCGCCACGGTCTCGACCTCCGGTCGGTCGAGTGGAAGACCGCGGGGTCCGAGATCGTCCCGCTCGACCTGGGTTCGGAGTTCGACGTGACCGGGATCGAGATGGACTACGACGACCCGGTCGAGGCGGGCGGTACGGGCGCGCTGAAGACCGTCGAACGGCTGCTCGCGGACGGCGAAATAGACGCGGCGATCACCCCGACCGAGTACCGGAGCGACGGCGTCGAGCGGCTCTTCGACGACCCCTTCGATCGGGAGCGCGAGTACTACCGGGAGACGGGCGTCTTCCCGATAATGCACCTGATCGCCGTCGACGACGACGTGCTCGACGACCACCCCTGGGTCGCGAACGAACTGTACGAGGCCTTCGTCGAGGCCGAGGGCCAGCGGACCTCCGAGTACACCATGCCGGGCTGGTTCAAGCGGTCGCCGCTGGTCTGGAGCCTCGAAGCGCTCGAAGACCAGTTCGCCCTGTTCGACGGGGACCCCTGGGAGTTCGGCCTCACCCCGGACAACCGGCGGACGCTGGAGACCGCCGTCCGGTACGCGGCCGACCAGGACCTCGTCGACGAACCGTACGACGTCGAGGACCTCTTCGTGGACGGGGTCGGCGAGAACCCGTTCACCGCGTGAGCGGGGACCGCCCCAGTGACCGGACGAGAGGACCGCCCCAGTAACCCCGACGAGAGGACTGCCACGGACCCCGTCAGCGCTGTACTGGACCACCCGACGAGTTTCGGGTCCGGGACCGAAGCTCGATTCGAATACTAACGTGATAGGGTAGGTGGTACACCCATAGAATATTGACGTTAGAGGGCCGGTACCCACTTTTTTATCCGACTGGATTCCCCGGAGCCTTTATCAACTCCCAGCCGAGACAAGAGTAGTATGAAGCAGGTAGCGGGACCGGACCCGGGGGCTACGGACCACAGCGACCCGATAGAGGTGTGGCTCTCGGTCGAGCCCGCGGAGACGTGCGGTTGCGCGTGCCTCGAGATGGAGGCGCGCTCGGTCCGCCAGTCCGTTTCGGTCGGGCCAGACGGGACCGAGGCGTGCAAGCTGCTGATCGACACCGGTCAGGACAGTTCGCCGACCTACGTTCGGAGCGAGCCCGACGGGGAGTGTCCACGCGCCGTGCTGGAGGGCTGTGACTGCATCCCGGAACTCGAACGGATCGACCACGGCCGGCTCTTCTACTCGGTGACGATGCCCCACCGGTCGTGTCTCTCGACTCTCGTCGACAGGCTCCGGGACGTCGGCGCGACGGTGTCGGTCACCCGCGTCCGATCACACGAGGACACCGACCTGTCGACGCCGCTGTTGACCGACAAGCAGCGAGAGGCCTTCGACAGGGCGATCTCGCTGGGCTACTACGACCGCCCCAAGGACGCCTCGCTGGGCGACATCGCGTCGGAACTGGGGATCTCCAGGTCCGCGGCGTCCCAGCGCCTCTGTGCCGTGCGACGCCGCCTCGCGGAGCACTACGCGGACGAGGTCGGAACGAGCGCGGACTGATACCGATGACGAAGCCAAACGTCCTCCTGGTCGTGATGGACGGCGTGCGAGCCAAGAGCACGTCGCTGCACGGGTACGAGAACGAGACGACCCCCTTCCTGGAGCGGTTCGCCGCCTCGGCGACGAAGTACACCCAGGCGCGGGCTCCCGGCATCTGGAGCCTCCCGAGCCACGCCAGCATCTTCACCGGACTGCACGTCGTCGAGCACGGGGTGGTCGACCTCGGCGACGGGCTCAAGCCCGGCGCGACCGTCTGGGAGCGCCTCGCCGACCGGCACGGGTACGCGACCGGCGTCTTCTCGGAGAACACCTGGCTCGTGGACATGGACGTCGGGCTGAAGGACGCCTTCGAGACAGTCGAGGGGGCCCGGAACTTCCCCTACCCGGAGGCCGAGGACCCGAACCTGCCCTACCACCGGTTCGCGGCCCGGACCGGCTTCGACCGCTACGCGGGGATGGTGCGGGAGAGCCTCGCCGCCGAGAGCCCCGGGAAGGCGTTCGTCAACGGCCTCGCGACGAAGCTCGCCTGGGACCACCCCGGCCTCCTGCCGGAGGACTGGGCGGCCGCCGACACCCCGGGGGAGGTGTTCACCGACCTCTTCCTCTCCTGGAGCGACGGGCAGAGCGGGCCGTGGGCCGCCTGCGTCAACTACCTGGACGCCCACTTTCCCTACGAGCCCCCCGCCGAGCACGACCGCTGGGGCGGGTCCCGTCTCCGGGCGCTGCAGTCCGAGATGGACGACCAGGTCTGGGAGTTCAACGGCGGCCAGCGACCGTGGTGGCAGCGCCGCGCCCTGGAAGGGCTCTACGACGGGGGCATCCGCTACATGGACTCCGAGTTCGAACGCCTCGTCTCCGCGCTCGACGCCCGGGGCGAACTCGACGACACGCTCGTGGTCGTCACCGCCGACCACGGCGAGGGATTCGGCGAGCCGTCGCGGATCCGCCCCGACATGCGGATCCCGGCCCACCTCTCCGGGCTCCACGAGTGCCAGCTCCACGTCCCTCTGGTCGTCAAGGCCCCCGGCCAGTCCGAGGGTCGGGTCGTCGAGGACCTCGCGACCCTGACGCGGTTTCCCGCTGCCGTCCGGGCGTGTGTCGACGACTCGGAACCGGCCGACCGGGAGTTCCGCCCCGAGGGGCCGGCCCTCGCCTCGTCGCACGGGCTCGAAAAGCCGATGGAGGAGCGCGCCGGCAACTACGTCGACGACACCTGGCGGTTCAACGGCGACGCGATGGCGGTCTACGAGGACGCCGAGACGGGCGTCCGGAAGAGCGCCACCTGGCGGGACGACTACGAGGTGGAGGTCACGGCCGTCACCGCAGCGGACTCGTACGTGTCCGGCGAGGGCGGCCGCGAGCGGGTCGAGGCGGTCTTCGACGAACTCGAACCGCGCGACGTCAGGGACCCGTCGGACGGCGACGTCAGCCGGGCGACCGCCGAGCGACTGGAGCAACTGGGGTACATGTGATACGGATCGCTGTAACGATTTACCGGGACGACCGTACGCGGTCGTGCGGTCGATCCGGGACTGACTGACAGCGATCCGTGTGAGAGCGGGCGAGACGACTTGCCGGAGGTCACGACCCGACGATCGCGGCCAGAAAGGCGCCTCACCCGCCGTTTGTGCTGGAAGTTCCCGTGTGTGAGCGAAACGAACGAAGACGCCGCACCTCCAGGACGACAGTCGCTACTCCACGACCTCGAACGCGAAGTGGTGCGCGCCGAGCGGACGGACGGGGTGGTTGTCCAGGTACGACAGGTGAGGTTTGCACTCGAAGTCGGGTTCCTCGTCGCCCATCTCGAAGACCGACGGGTAGACGTCGACGAAGTGCCAGCCGGTCTCCCAGGGGGCTCTGATCTCGGTGTGGATGGTGCCGGCGGGGTCCTCCGCGGCGTTGCCACAGACGTACCCGAGCATCTTGTTGTCGACGTCGAAGAAGATGGTGTTCTCGTAGAGGGTCCAGCCGACCCCCTGGATCTTGATCTCGACTTTCTCCCCCGGCGCGACCTGCGTCGGCGAGATGTCGAGGGCCTCGGCCTGCATCATGAACCCCGTGATCGCGACCGACTTCCCGCCGACCTCGGCCGTGATGGGCCGCGTCCCGCCGATGTCGGGCTGGATCTCGACCTCGACCCGGAAGCTCCCGTCCGAGTCGGTTTCGACGGTCGGTAACACGTCGTACTTGGGCTCGGGGGTGATGGGCGTCCCCTCGATACGCTTGCCCTCGTGGCGGTGCCAGACCAGATTGACGGCCTCTCCGGGCGGGAAGTTCTTCCCGGTGATGAACACCTCCGTGCCCGGTGTCCCGGACGAGGGGGTGACGTCGAGTTCGGCGTCCGTGTCCTCGTCGATCTCCGGGTAGTGGACCGGGAGCGGTTCCTCGTCGAGGTGCGGGTCGGTCCAGGCGGTCTCCGGCGGACTCTCGGGTTCGGTGACCTCGACGGTCCAGTTCACCTGGCGGTCACCGCCGACCGGGCCGTAGGGCGACTGGGTGGGTGTCTGGAGGAAGGGGAACCCCCGGTAGCTACGCCACACGCGGAAGTCGTGTTTCCCCGGCGGTCCGACCGCGCGGATCTGCGCCGTCGCGGTGCCGTTGTTCATGACGCCGGTCATGTACCCGACCGTCCCGTTGTCCCACGCTACCTGGTAGTTGTTCATCACCGGGTTGGGACCGATGCCGTACCCCCTCACAGTGAAGAAGTCGCCGAGTTCGGCCTCCGTCTCATCGATCTCGAACCACGGCCGGACCTCGAACTCGGTCCGTGCGACCGACGACCCGTCGGGGCGCTGGAGTTCGATAGCGTGGCTGCCCCCGTAGTCCGTGGGGACCTCGAACGTCGCGTCGAACTTGCCGTCCTCGTCCGTCGTGAGGGTCAGGATCCCCTCCGTTCTGGGTGAGTACTGGGGCCCGATGACCTTGTTCGCCTCGAGGACGCCCCACTCGCCGTCGACCGTGTGCCAGATCACGTGGAACTCCTGGGACGCGGGCAGGTTGCGCCCCCGAACCGTCACCTCGTCGCCGACGTACCCCTCCTCGCTGTCCAGCACGATCGTCCCCGAGGAGCTAGACTGCTGTCCGCGGTGTTCCCGGAGCGAGTCCCGGAGGTCGGAGGAGAGGTCTGTGTTTCCGTCCATGTATACCGTACGAAGCGGCCGGACCTACTTACCACCACCGCCGGTATATTAAGCGGTTTATGCCCGGCGGGCCGTGCGGCTCGCGTTCGGGCAGGCGACCTCCTTCCGGGAAAATAATGTTTACGTCCGACAAGCGAAAGGAACTGGTATGGCAACCCGACCGTCGGACGTGTTCGAGTCGCTCGGAGAACGGAACGCCGTGTCCATCTTCAAACCGAAGGTCGTCGCTCTCGTCGTGAGCCAGAGCGAGGACAAGGGCCCCAACCTCATGACCGCGTCGTGGTGGATGCTGGCGGGCTACAACCCGTATCGACTGCTCCTGGCGGTCAGCCACAAGACCTACACCCACGAGATCATCGAGGAGAACCGGGAGTTCGTCCTCGCGTCACCGACTATCGACATGGTCGACGCGCTGACGCTCGCCGGAAAGGTGAGCGGCCGCGACCTCGACAAGATCGAGCACCTGGGACTGGACACGGTCCCCGGTGCCGACGTTGACGTTCCCCTGCTCGCCGACGCGGTCGGGAACGTCGAGTGCACCGTCATGGACGCCTTCGAGTTCGAAGGCTGTACCTATTACTTCGCGAACGTCGAGAACGTCTTCGTCCAGCCCGGCGGCGTCGACGGCCGCGTCCTCTCCCCGGAGACCGACGTACTCGCGTACATGGGCAGCGACTGGGACGAGGGCGACACGGCGACGAAGTACCGCCACTACGCGGACATCTCGCCCGACGACATGGAGCGGTTCCGTAGCGACGACGTGTTCGAGACGCTTCCCGAACACCTCAGAGAGGAGATTCTGGACTGAGGGCCGAACACCTCAGAGAGGAGGTTCCGGACGGCGGGACAGTTTTCGGCCGAGAGGCTCCGTAGCGGGCGCAGTCGGAACTGCTGGTGGCAGACTCGGAACTCCTGGTGGCGCGGATCGGACGGCGACATCCGGGGAGGGCGGACCTCGGGCCGTTACCAGAGTGCGGTCGTGTCCGTGATGACGAAGTTCGGTTCGTCCGCGTCGTCTTCCCCGAAGAGAAACGAGAGGAAGTGCAGCGACAGCGTCTCTCCGGCGATGAGGATCCCGCGGCGGTCGGCCTGGCTGTCGTCGAACCGGCGGTCGTATCGCTCGATGGTGTCGCGGTCCACCTGCAGGCCGTACCGGTCGCGCAACGCCCGCTCGCAGTCGCTGTAATTCAGCCCGGCAGCGTGGAACAGACAGAGATCCACGACCGGCCTGGCGTACTCGCAGCCTTCGTAGAACTGCTCCGAGAAGTCACCCTGATAGGTGCTCCCGCACTGCTTGCACTCGTAGAGCTGGACCTCGACGCCGACGTCCTCGATACCGTCGTTCGTGATCAGGCGGGCGAACGTCTTCTTCCGGCTCTGGTACCCGTTCTTGCGGTGGTCGTCCGAGCCACACGACGGACACGTTCGAGCGTCCCCGACCCGCATTCCGTCGAACTCGCGCAACCGGTCGTGGATGGCCGCGACGAACTGGGCCGAGACGGTCGGTTCGAACTGCTTGTCCGAGGGCCCTCGCATCGGGCGTCGATCCGTGTTCCACCCATATGAGTCTTCACGTCGATATTAGAAAAACGCCGCCGAAAATAACGTCACTATTCGGAATAACGTTCACAGATGCATAAAAACAGTCGAAAAGACTAAATAACTACCGGTCAGATCGTTGCGTGTAGGTCGGGACGAACGACGGGTCGGTAGCCGACGAACCCGCGTCGAAGCCTCTGACATGCGAAGCGATGGCGGCCCGCTCCGGTCGGCGCACGCGAGCCTGACTCATTTCCACTTCCGCTCGCTGTCCGCGTCCGGCGCGGTCGGGCCCGTACCGCTTTGCGGTCGCGACTGGTTCGTTTCTGAGACGTAGTCACGGCCAGCCGAGTTACGCCCACACCGAACCACGCCTGGAGGAGGTCCCCATACATCGCGCGAACAGACGCCGAGGAGTGTGAGCAAGGCCGTATTTTTGAGACGGATCGCTGTAACGATTCACCGCGACGACCGCACGTGCTCGTGTAGTCGATCCGGTAATGACTGACAGCGTTCCGTATGAGAGCCCGTATACTTCGGAACGTTGCTGGGGAATCTACCCGATTTCCATCCTGTCCTCGTGAAGGACCGCGTTGACCGCGCCGCCGAGCGGGACGACGATACTGGCGAAGTACAGCCACGTGACAAACAGGAGGGCGGCGCCGATCATCCCGTAGGCCCCGTAGCGGGAGGCGGTCGTCGCGTAGAGCTGGAACCCGATCTGTAGAAGCACCCACCCGCCAGCGGCGACGGCTACCCCCGGAAGCACCTCACGTATCGACGCGTCGACCGGCGGGAGCACGTAGTAAATCGGCAGGAACGCGAATCCGAGAACGGTGGTCAGCAGGAGCGACCCGAGGACGTTGGCAAAGGGGAGTTCCAGCGACAGGAACGAGAGCGCTCCAGGCCAGCCCGAGGAACCCGACGACGGACGCGGCGCCCCTGTCGGAGGTGTCCGTAAGCGCCTGCGTCACACTGTCTTGGCCCGCCGACGAGAGCTGCTGGCTGAAAATGCCCGTCACGCGACCCGCCAGTGCTTCGCCACCAGCGAACGACGCGACCGCCACAGCGAGCAGTATCAGCGGGATGATCGAAACGAAGGCGTAGAAGGCAATACCGGCCGCCAGGTACGTGAGATTGCGGTCACCTGCGAGGGCGACGACATCGCGGATAGTCGAGGCAGTATCCTCCAGGGGAGCGGGAACGTACCGGCCGATCTGGCTATCGCTGCTCATCGTCTTTTCCCCATACGGATGCCCACCGCTCCCGGCGGTTAGTTATCCGATGCGTATCGTCACGGGCCGACGAGACCCCGGCGGGGCAGGACTCCGATATGCCGGCGTTATTTGGGGAGCGGCGGGCTTACGAGACCCGATCGCGGGTCACGAGAGCCCGCTCCATTCGTCGTGGTCGACGTCGACGCCGACGTGAGAGAGCGCCCGCGACATCGTGTGTGTGATCATCTCCTCGATAGAATCGGGGTTCTGGTAGAACGAGGGGAACGGCGGGAACACGATCCCGCCGGCGTCGGTGACAGCGAGCATGTTCTCCAGGTGAATACGGTTGACCGGGGTCTCCCGGGGCATGAGAACGAGCGGGCGACGCTCCTTGAGCGTCACGTCGGCCGTTCGGGTGATGAGGTCCCCGGCGTTCCCGTGGGCGACGTTCGAGAGCGTCTTCATCGAGCAGGGCGCGACGAGCATCCCGCCGGTCGAGAACGAACCGCTGGCGGTTTCCGCGCCGATGTTCCCGTTGCTGTACACGACGTCTGCGAGGTCCGTGACGTCCCCAACCCGGAGGTCCGTCTCCTGGTCCAGATTGACTTTCGCGGCGTCGGAGACCACCAGGTGGACCTCGTATTCGGTCGCTTCGAGCATCCGGAGCGCGGTGACCCCGTAGCGCTGCCCGGTCGCACCGGTCATACCTACGACGACCCGGTCGGCCATTTGGAGCGGCTACGTCCCCGACACAGGTATAGGTTCGTTTTCGGGACTCCCGGCTGCCGGCAGTCGGGGTAGTCTCGTCCGTCTTCCGACCGCACGGGATGACGTCGGCAGAGCCAAACCTGTAAGAAAACTATCGGTCTGGTCGATCACCTACGCGTCGAGTACCGCCTGGCAGAACTCATCGACTTCCGCCCGGTACTCGCTTCCGTCGACGCTGTCGCGCTCGACCAGTAACGTCGCCCGGACGTCGGCCCCGCAGTCCTCGACCCGGTCGACCAGCGCGTCGGCGTACCGCTTCTCGTCGAACCCGCCGTACGTGAGAAAGACCCCCGTCGGAACGCCGTCGAGTCGTGCTTCGTCGAGAAACTCGGTCACGGGCGGGCACGAGAGCGTCCACTTCGGCGACCCGAGAAAGACCGCACTGGCGTTCCGCAGGTCCGTCGGCACCGGTGCGATGGGGACCGTCGATCCCGGCACGAACGACCGCAGGAGCCAGTTCCAGTACGGCCGTTCCGTGCGGGGTCGGATGGACTCGACCCGAGCCGGACCGAGCGCGTCGGCCACCGCCGATGCGACCCGCTCGGTGGTCCCGGTCCGCGAATAGTAGACCACGACCGGTTCGCCGGACAGGTCCGCGCTACTGGTCGGATCGGACGGATCGCTCCGCTCTGAGCCCGGGGAGTGTGACATCGAATGGAAACCGGACCCGCTGGAGTAACTGCTTTTCGCGTGAGCGCCCCGCCGGCTACTCGGTCACCTCGAACGCGAAATGGAGCGCGGGCAGGGGTCGAACCGGGTGGTTGTCCAGATACGAGAGGTGAGGGGTGAGCTCGAACCGCGGTTCGTCTTCCCGCATGTCGAACAGCGCCGGGTAGACGTCGATGAAGTGGTATCCCGGTTCGCCCGTCGCCTGCAGGACAGTCCGGACCGTTCCGTCCCCCTCGCTGCCGGTCGAGCCCGAGACGACGCCGAGCGGTTTGTTGTCGTAGACGAAGAAGGGGCTGTTCTCGTAGGCGGTCCACCCGATACCGGAGAGTTCGATCTCGATCTCGGTACCCACCGGGCCCCGGACCGGCGCGAACGTCTCGATGGACGGTTGCATCATGAATCCGGTGACGGCGAGTTCGCGCCCGTCGACCGCAGCCGTGATCGGGCGGGTCGACCCCTGGTCCGCCGGGACGGTTACCTCGACCTGGAACGACCCGTCCCCGTCGGTCGTGACGTCCGGCAGGATCCCGGGTTTCGGTGTCGGGGTAACCGCTGCGTCACGAACCGGCTGGCCCTCGTGGCGATACCAGCGGAGTTCGACCTCGGTGTCCGGCGGGAAGTTCTCCCCGCTGATGAAGGCGCTCGTGCCCGACTGTCCCGACGTGGGGGTGATCTCCAGTTCGGCGTCTGAATCAGCGGCGACATCCGGGTAGTGGATACTGATCGGTGACTCGTCGAAGAGCTTGTCGACCCAGGCCGTCCGGGGCGGTTCCTCCGGATCGGTGACCTCGACCGTCCACGAACTGGTCCGTTCGCCCGCGACGGGCCCGTACTCCGACTGGGTGTTGTTCTGGAGGAACGGGACCCCCTGCGAGTTGCGCCACACCTGGACCACGTGCTCGCCCGGCGGTCCCACCGCTCTCACCTGGGCCGTTCCCGTCCCCCGGTTCATTACGCCGGTCACGAACCCCAGGAAGCCGTTGTCCCAGGTGATCTGGTAATTGTTCCTGACTAGACTCGGCCCGATACCGTATCCGGTGATGGTAAACATCCCGCCGAGCGGTGCTTCGGTCCGGTTTATCTCGAAGTGCGGGGTGATCTCGAAGTTCGCCGTCGCGAGCGTCTCGTTGCCGTACCGGACATCGAGTACGTGCGACCCGCCGTAGTCCTCGGGAATCGTCCACTCCTCGGTGAATTCCCCGGACTCGTCGGTCTCGACGGTCAGAACCGATTCGACGCGGTGCTGGTACTGCGGACCGGTGACCTCTCTGGCTTCGAGAATCCCCCACTGGCCCTCTGAAGAGTGCCAGCGGACGGTCAGTTCCTCATCGACGGGGAAGCCCCGGCCGTCGAGCGTGATGGTGTCGCCCACGTACCCATCGTGGGTACTCAACTCGAGCGTCGGGTCCGCCCGCACACCGCCGGAACGGTGACTGACGGTCCCCTCGTCGCCTTCCGGCGGGAGGTCCGGCTCGTCTTCCATGCTCGGCTCATTGCGAATGTACGCAGATATACTTGCTGTTCCCGGGAGTCACGCGCTCG
The DNA here is from genome assembly GCA_042217365.1 of Haloarculaceae archaeon. Lineage (GTDB taxonomy): Archaea > Halobacteriota > Halobacteria > Halobacteriales > Haloarculaceae > JBDGST01. Next base: position 923 of record JBDGST010000046.1, on the reverse strand, counting down.
GCGGGTGACTCCCTCCCACCGGAGAAACGCACCGGATCCGTTCGATCGGGAGCCGATGGATTACGACGAGCTCTGTGAGCCGACTCGCCCCGTCACCCGAGGAACAGTCGTAACCAGGGGTTCTCCTCGACTACCGACTGCTTTTCGAGCCAGTTGTCGACGCCGAGGATGCGCCCGGCGCCGAACGCGCCCAGCCCGAACAGCAGGAAGACGTAGACGAGGTGGTAGTCGATGATGATCGAGTTTTCGAACGGGTAGTGAGCCACCCAGTAGAACAGCATCATGACGCCGCCCCAGAACGCGCTGAACCGGAAGAGGATCCCCAGCAGGAGGCCGAGCCCGACGAGCGTGAGCCCGAGCTGGTTGAGCGGCGTCAGGAGCCACGCCCAGTCGTTCGCCATCGTCGCCCAGAGGTCCGTGAACGGGTTTTTGCTCGAAATCCCGTGGAGCAGGAAGCCGCGAACGCTCCACTTGGGGTCGATCACCTTCACGATTCCCGCGTAGAAGAATATCCATCCCATCAGGACGCGCAACGCGAACAGCGAGTACCCGATCCAGGTCTCGGAGTAACTGAACCGTACCTCCCGACCGAGCATATTGGTCTGTAGCTCTCTTGTTGACATCGTTTGAATCGTCCGGTGTATCATCAGTCACCCAGTTTCTTAAAAGGGGGAGGTCCCTCCAGAGAAGTGAGAACCCTTGAATTCCCTGTCGCGTTTCGAGTTGATAAAGACACCGCGCGAGCGTGAGCACCGAGATCACGCTGAATACGTTGTCTGGAAGATACGCGGTGACAAGCAGCCAGCGAATTCGGCTCGAGAGTCCGATTCAGACGGTTGTCTGCCAGAATTTCGGAGGGTATCTGCTATGCTGACCAGAGCCGCCGCTCACAGCGGCGGCGAACCACCCGCTGCGAGACGAGT
>JBDGST010000108.1:0-26971 GCA_042217365.1 Haloarculaceae archaeon | reverse complement strand
GTTGAGGGCGCTGTCCCGTAGGGGTCCGCCGGTTCAAATCCGGTCCCACGCATCACCGCGCGTGATGCAGGTGCGTCCCTTGGGACTGCACCCACGCAAACTTCCTTTCGGCGCGACGTCGCCAGACCGGAGCGTCCCGACACGCCTGAGAAACCGGAGGGCCCGTCACGTCGAGCGTCACCGGACCATCGTCAGGAGCATCTTGAACCGCGTGACGGCGTCGACGGCGTGGGGCTCGTTGGCGGGCATGACGATCGTCTCGCCCGCGTCGAGTTCGTACTCCTCGTCGTTTATCGTGACCGCCGCGGAGCCGTCGACGACCTGGAGGAGCGCCTCGTGGGGCGCCGTGTGCTCGCTGAGCCGCTCTCCCTCGTCGAACGCGAAGACCGTCACCGTCGCCGCCTCCTCGTCGACGAGGGTCCGGCTGACCACCGCCCCGTCCTGGTAGCCGACGAGGTCCGCGACCTCGAACACCTCGCCCGCCAGTTCCTGGAGTTCCGTGTCGTCCATCGTTCGCGTACTGTTGGGGCGTGCACAATAAAGGTGCCACCCCGAACGGTCGGGCGGGCGCCCCGGTCGTCAGGGGTAGCGCGGCCGCCGCGTGTGAGTCGTCGGGGACGGCCCCCGGGAGTCAGTAGCTCGCGTCCTCGGCGATCCCGAGGTCGAACGCCGCGTCGCCCTCCTCGTCGTCGGGCGTCAGGTAGCCCGACGCCACGGCGGTGTAGACGCTCCCGCCCGCCAGCGAGACGTCGAACTCGGCGACCACGTCGCCGTCGTTCGATTCGGTATCGCCCCGAACTTCGAGCGTGTAGTCGCCACCGGGGACGGCCGTCGTCGCGGCGTCGCCGAACGCGGCGCCGTCGAACAGCGTGGTCCCGCCGGCGGTCACGTCGACGGCGGGCGCGTCGGGCGCGGCGTGGACGAGGCGGACCCGCGCGGTGTCCGAGTCGAGCGTGCTGTTGTCGTCTTCGAGGACCAGCGGCCGGAAGCTGTTCTCGTCACCGCCGAGCGTTCCGATTGCGGCGACCGTGTAGTCGGCCGCCTCGACGGTCACGTCGCCCTCGAACGGCACCGTGTCCGGGTCGCCCGCGGCGGTGATAGTCACGGTGTACGTGCCGGCCGGCAGTTCCAGGTAGTCGCTGACCGTCCGGAAGGGGACGTCCGAGAGGACCCGGTCGCCGTCGACGTAGATGTCGACGTTCGGGGCGTTCGGGGAGAAGTGTGCGACGCGGACGTTCGCGGTCCCGGGCGTTTCCGTCGCAGTGTCCGTCTCCGTCTCCGTGCCCATCCCCATGTCCGTCTCCGTCTCCGTCTCCGCCGGAGTCCCCATCGGCGTCTCCATGGGGGTATCCATCGGGGCCTCGGTGGGGGTTCCGTCGTCGTCAGCGGGGGTCGGGCCTTCGCTGCCGGTGTTACAGCCAGCCACGCCGACGGTGACTGACGCGCCGATCGCTGCGAGCAGGTCGCGGCGGGTCTTGCGGGGCATCACCCGAACCGCAGGATTGTCAATTAAAGGTACTTTTCCAGGGTCCGACCGGAACGAGGCCCCTCTGAGACCCAAATCCGACCCGACCGTCGCCCGGTGGCGTGCGGCGGGTGGCGGTCCGTCGGTTAGGGAGGAGCACGCCGTCGGCCGGATTGCGGTCCGTCGGTTAGGGAGGAGCACGCCGTCGGCCGGCCTGCGGTCAGTCCCAGGTCACCCACAGCAGCGCGGCGATGGCGACGAACTCCAGCACCTGGACGAACGTCATCGCGCGGCCGGCGACGGGTGCGGCGCTCCGCAGCAGGGTGGCGACCTGGGGGTCGAGCACGTAGTAGTAAAACGACAGGCAGTTCTCCGCGAGGAGGAGGAGCCCGAAGACCAGCAGACCGAGCGGGTGTTTCGAGCCGAACTCCCGGTAGTTGCGCGCCCAGATCCCCGAGAGGACGACGAGCATGACGACGTTGAGCGTCGTCGCCGCGCTCGCCGCGTCCAGCCAGAGGCTCATCCGTCCCCCCCTTGCGTGGTGTCGGTGAAATACGCTTTCCGTAATTCGACCATAGTTACTCCATCTGTTCGAATATCTCCTCGACGGTGTCCCAGTGGTCGGTGACGCGCTCGCTCGGCATGTACACCGCCCCGTAGTCGTCCCCGTGCTTGCGGACGACGTCGTTGTCGGTCAGCACGTCGAGGTGGTGTCTGACCGTCTTGTAGTCCAGGTCCAGGTCGTCCGCGAGCTGGTTGGCGTTGCGCGGTTTCTCGTCGAGCGCCTGGAGGATGCGCATCCGGTTTCCCCCGCCGCGGGTCCCGGTCAGCACGTACCAGAGGGCCCCCTCCATCGGGCGTACGGTACGGCCCTGTCCTCCTAAGAGTACCGGGCCTTGGACTGTCACTCGCCCACGGACCGTCCCGCGGCGTCGCCCGGGGCGATGTCGGGGACCGTCCCGGCGAAGATGCCCTCGACGTCGCCAGTGTCGACGCCGAGCCGCTCGCGCTTCTTTTCGACGCGGTGCTCGACGCGGTCGTACGCCGGACTCGTTGAGAGTTCGACCTCGTCTTTCCGCCGTTCGAGCGTCGCCTTCTTCGAGACGAGCGCGAGGAACTGCCGGAACTCGTCGTCGTAGGCCGACCGCGAGGCCATTTCGTCGACGACGTCGAGCAGTTCCGCCCGCCCGACCGGCTTCACGACGTAGCCGTCGAACGGCATGTCGACGACGTCGAAATCGGGGTCGACGGCTGTCACCACGACGACCCGGCAGTCGAGCGCGCGTTCGTGGATCTCGGCCAGCACCTCGTCGCCCGACAGATCCGGCATCCGCCGGTCGAGCAGGACCACGTCGACGTGCGGACCGACCGCTTCCAGGGCGTCCTCGCCGCCGTAGACCGTCTCGACAGCGTACCTCTCCGAGAGGAACGCGGCGTACGTGTCGGCGATCGGTTCGTTGTCGTCGACGACCAGAACCCGCGGCTCGTTGGGGGACGTCACAGTTCCCACACCTCCGACCCGTGCGCGTCCGTCCGCCCGCCGGGCTCCGCCACCGCCGTCCGGGACACGAACATGTCATCTCACGGCTTCGTCGGCCCCACGTGTTATAGATTGCGTCCGAAATGTGGATTTTGATACTGGAACGCCTCTCGTACTCGTGTGGGGCGAGAGATCCGCCCCCAATTATCAGAGTCTATAACCACACCAGAACATTCATAACCCGCCAGCCCCTCCTCCCAGATGCGGCACCAGTTCGGTGCCACAACCCACCCCCACCCCCACCCCACCCACCACCCACCCCACATTCCTTTCGGGACTGCTTCCGTAGCGACTGCACTGGTCGAGGTTCGAAGTCGGTCTGTGACGGTAGCGCGTTCGCTCGACGCTCGCCCCTCGTGTTCCGGACCCGAAAGAGGTGTCTGTCTGCCGGCACATCCGCCGATATGGTCGCAGCGACCCACGCAGCTCTGGCCTTGCTCACAGGCTTCGTGACCGGCGCAGTCTTCCGCTTCCTCAACGTTCCGATCCCCGCGCCGCCGAACCTCGGCGGTATCCTCGGCATCGTCGGAATATACCTCGGATACGTGCTTCTGGACCACTTCGACGTCGGCCTCGACCTCCTGGGCCACCTCTGATACGGATCACTGTATCAATTCACCGGGACGACCGGGCGCCGTCGTGCGGTCGATCCGGTAATGACTGACAGCGGTCCGCATGATACGGACTACTGTTCACCGGATCGAGACGGGGGACGCGGACGAGAAGGAACCGCGGGACCAGGCAGGGGGAGTCAGCGGTCAGTCGTCGGCCTCGGAAGGGCGGCCGATAGCGGGCCTGGTCACCTCGCGGTCGGTCTGTTCCCCTTCGATGTCGTAGGGGTACTCGCCGGTGACACAGCCCAGACAGAGGTCGCCCCGGTCGCTGTCGAGCGCCTCGGCGATGGCGTCGATCGAGAGGTACGACAGCGAGTCCGCGCCGACGTCCTCGCGGATGTCTTCGACGGTCCGCTCGGCGGCGATGAGCTCCTGGCGGCTCGCCATGTCGATCCCCATGTAACAGGGCGCCAGGATCGGCGGCGAGCCGATCCGGAGGTGGACCTCCTCGGCGCCGGCGTCGCGGAGGATCGAGACGAGCTGGTTCGACGTGGTCCCGCGCACGATGGAGTCGTCGATGAGCGTGACGGTCTTGCCCTCGACGGTGCTCTTTATCGGATTGAGCTTCAGGCGGACGGCCCGCTCGCGCTCGTCCTGGGTCGGCATGATGAACGTCCGGCCGACGTAGCGGTTTTTCATCAGCCCCTCGGCGAACTCCACGTCCTCGGGGGCGGCCTCGGCGTAGCCCGAGGCGAACGCCCGCCCGGAGTCGGGGACCGGCATCACGACGTCCGTGTCGATGCCCGACTCCTCCCACAGCGAGCGGCCGAGTTCGCGGCGCACCTCGTAGACGAGCTGGCCGTCGATGACCGAGTCCGGCCGTGCGAAGTAGACGTGCTCGAAAAAGCAGTGGGCCGTGCTGTCCGCGTCGACGAGCTGGTAGGAGTCGTACCCGCTCCCGTCCGGCTCGAGGACGACCAGTTCCCCGGGTTCGACGTCGCGGACGAACTCGCCGTCCAGCGTGTCGATCGCGGTGCTCTCCGAGGCGATGACGTACCCGTCGTCGAGTTCGCCGATGCACAGCGGCCGGTTGCCCTGCGGGTCCCGCACCCCCAGGACCGTCTCGTCGTGGGTGATCGTCAGCGAGTAGGACCCGTGGATCCGGTCCATCGTCCGCTTGACCGCCCGGATGAGGTCGGCCTCCAGGAGGTTCCGCGCGAGGTCGTGAGCGATCACCTCGGTGTCCCCGTCGGAGGTGAAGGCGTGGCCGAGCGCGGCCAGTTCCTCGCGGACCTCGTCGGTGTTGACGAGATTGCCGTTGTGGGCGAGGCCGAGCGACCCGCTCTTGAACGACACCGAGAACGGCTGGGCACAGCAGCTCCCCACGCTCCCGGAGGTCGGGTACCGGACGTGGCCGATGCCGTTCGACCCGTTCAGCGAGGCGAGGTCGTCCTCGTCGAACGCGTCGCCGACGAGGCCCATCTCGACGTGGCTGTGCTGCTGGAAGCCGTCGTGGGTGACGATGCCCGCGGACTCCTGGCCGCGGTGCTGGAGGGCGTAGAGCGAATAGTAGAGGGGACGGGCGACGTCGCGGTCGGCGAGGGAGACGCCGACAACGCCGCACTTCTCTCGCATGTCACTCGCCTGCTTTGGACTGCCAGGCGTAATCGCGGCGCTTGGCAGACTCGCCGAACCCACAGGACGCACAGACCTTCTTTTTCACGTGATACGACTTTTCACCGCACCGCCGACACTTGACGTGTGTCGTGGTGTTTTTCTTTCCCTGGCTGGGTGTTCCTGCGCCAGTCATGGGCTGATCGAGACGACGTTATCGCCGCGTATAATCGTTGTGTCTTGCCCGTCCTCGAGGACGAGGTTCATGTGCTGGTCGTAGCCAGCGAGCTCGCCAGCGTGTTCCTCACCGCCCTTCAGACGTACCGTGACCTCCTCGCCGAGCGACGCCTCCAGCACGTCGAGCGGTCGTCCACTCATACCTGCACTGGCTTGCCTTGCGGCCATAAACGTACCGAATCGACCACTCCGATACCGGTCTTCGGTCCCGACGTCGGTCTCCTCGACACTCGCGCCGGCGCCGCCAGTTCGACCGTCTGACGGCCCCGGGTCCGTCGAGTGTTCGGTCAGACGTCGACGCTGAAGGGGGCGTACTCGTCGGCGGCAGCGGCGACCGAGCCGAGGAGCGATGCCAGCGCCTCCAGGTCGTCGGTGTCGACGACCTCGACCGGCGTGTGCATGTAGCGGTTGGGCAGGCCGACGTTCAGCGACGGGATCCCGCCCCGCTCCGTGTAGAAGGCGTCGGCGTCGGTCCCGGTCCGGATCCCGGTCGCCTGGAGCTGGACCGGGACGTCCGTCTCGTCGGCGACGGCCCGCACGGCCTCGACGAGGGCCGGGTGGTTGCTACTCCCGCGCGCGACGACCGGGCCATCCCCCAGTTCGACACCGGTCGACCGGTCGCCCGGAACCGAGGGCGTGTCCGTCGCGTGGGTGACGTCCGTCGCGATCACGGCGTCCGGGTCGAGGTCGAACCCGACCATCTTCGCCCCCCGGAGGCCGACCTCCTCCTGAACGGTGCTGACGGCGTAGACCGTCGCGGCCGCGTCCGCATCGGCGGCCCGCCGGAGCCCCTCGGCGGCCGCCCAGATCCCGACGCGGTTGTCCATCCCCCGGGCCGCGATCCGGCCGTTTTCGAGCTCGCGGACCCGCTGGGCGAACGTCACCGGGTCGCCCCGCTCGACGAGTTCGAGCGCTTCCTCGCTGTCCGTGGCGCCGACGTCGACGTGCATCTCCGCGACGTCGTCGACGCCGTCGTCCTCGTGGTCGCGGATATGGATGGCCGTCTGGCCGACGACGCCGTGGACCGGGCCGTCGTCGGCGTGGACCGTGACGTGCTGGCCGCGCGTGACCGTCTTGTCGGACCCGCCGACCCGCCCGAGCCGGACGAGTCCGTCGTCGGTCACGTCCCTGACGATGAACCCGATCTCGTCGCCGTGGCCCGCGAGGGCGAACTCGACGTCACACGCCGGATCGCCCTCGGCGACGGCGACGGCGTTGCCGTAGTCGTCGGTCCGGACCTCGTCGGCGAACTCGGAGACGTAGTCGACCCAGGCGCGCTGGCCCGGCGTCTCGTACCCCGACGGGCTGGCCGTGGCGAGCAGTTCGTCCAGAAACTCCCGGTGGCGGTCGTCCATGGACCTGATACCGCCCGGGACGGTTTGAAACGTGGTGGTCCCCGACGCGATTTGCCCCTACCGGGGAGCGAGTGGGTCCGGACGGCACGCTGAGGACCGGCGCTACTCGTAGACGTGAACGCTCCCGGTCGCGTTCTCGCGGACGAACGCCCAGTCGTAGTCGACGCCGAGACCGGGGCCGTCGGGGACGGCGACGGTCCCGTCGTCGTCGACCGCGTCGAGCTGGTCCTCGTAGCTCCCGTCGTAGACAGGCGGGGTCGTGTTCGGCGCGTCGGGGTGGACGAGCGCCATCTCGTAGTAGTTGGTGTTGCGGGTGGCGGCGATGCAGTGGCGCTGTGCGGGCCCGGGCGCGTGGAACTCGACGTCGAGGCCGTGGCCCTCGGCGACGCGGGCGCGCTTCATCGCGCCGGTGATCCCGCCGTCGTACTCCGGGTCGGCGCGCACGAAGTCGGTCGCCTCCACGTCGATGAAGTCGGTGAACGGCTCCAGCCCCCGGACGTGCTCGGTCTGCAGGATGGGCGTGTCCAACTGCTGGCGCAGCTTCCGGTGGGCGTGCCCTGAGATGCCCCCGTCCCGGTACGGGTCCTCGTACCAGAAGAAGCCCTCCTCGTCGAGCGCCCGGCCGAGTTTCAGGGCGTCGCCGAACGTCTCCAGTTCGCAGGCTGGGTCGTGCATCAGGTCCATCTCGTCGCCGACGCGGTCGCCGACCGCGTGGACGGCCTCGATCTCCCGCTCTAAGTCCCGCGACCCCTCGCTGCCGCCCCACCCGTGGATCTTGAAGCCCGGATACCCCACGTCGAGGCAGTCCTCGGCGAAGTCGGCGAACGCCGCGGGGGAGTCGAGCCCGCCGTTCTCGTCTCCGTGATACGTGGAGGCGTACGCGGGGAACCGCTCGCGGTAACTCCCCAGCAGCTCGTGAATCGGCGCGTCGTGATACTTGCCGGCGAAGTCCCACAGCGCGATGTCGACCGGGCCGATCCCCATCCTGTCGTACTTGCGGAGCGCCCGCTTGGTCTCGCTCCAGAGCCTCTCGCGGTCGAGCGGGTTCCTCCCGACGAGGAAGTCCGCGAACGTGTTGATCTGGGCGGCGCCCGGCGAGTTGCCCCCGACGTACTCGCCGGTGTGACCGGCGTCGGTCTCCACCCTGAGAGCGAACAGTTTGCGCTCGACGTCGCTTCCGGGGTCGTAGACCAGGTTGAACCCGTACTGGTCGGTGCCGACGTCGGGGATCTCGTAGGCGAACTCGACGCTCTCTATCCGCGTGATCTCGGGTGCCATACCCCCCGGTCGGCCGCCACGGCCTTCAAACGACGGCCACCGGCGAACGCTTCGTCGGTCCCGGCGGCCGAAACCGATATGGTCCCGCCCGACGACGTGTACGTATGGTCGAGTTTACATTTCTGGAAGTCCACCTCGACGGCGCGGAGTTCACGGCGAACGCACCGTTCGCGGACAGATCGGAGGCGGCGGAAACCGAAGAGGCCGAATCGGGCGTCGCCGGGGAAGACGACGGCGGGTTCGACCCGCTCCCGGCGCTTCTCGCGCTCGGGGTACTCGTGCTGGTCGTGGCCGTCATCCGCAAGCTCGTCGGCGGTGGCGGGGCGGACCTCGACCTCGACGAAGACGATCTGCTCGCAGACGAGGAGTGAAGGCCCCACCCGCTCCGCGGTACGGAGTGACGTGACCGCTCCCCACCGGACGGTCGACCCCCCGGGGACCGGTAGTGTCGCGGACCGGTCGACCCCCCGGGGACCGGTAGTGTCGCGGACCGTCGCCACCCCTCTGAATACCTGTCCCATCGTTGGGGACAGAAGGCATATGCCCCGGCGTCCCCAGGACAGCGTATGGGACTCTACGAGAGCGTCCGGGCGGTCACGTCCGCGACGGGCGACGGCCCCGTCGACTGGCGGGCCGTCGCGGAGGCGGCGAAAGCGTCGACGTCGCCCGGGTCGATCGACCTGACGGCGGCCGAGCGTGCGGGCTACGCCGACGACGTCCGCGAGGCGCGCGACCGCCTCCGATCGGTCGCCGGCGTCGGGTTCGACGTGCCCGAGACGGTACAGGTCCAGAACCGACACCACTGGATCGACGCCAACGTCGAGACGTTCGAGCGGGTGATGGCGCCCCTGGAGGAGCGGTCGGCGGTCCTGCCCGGCGTCGCCCGCGTCGCCAACACGGGTTCGATGTCGGTCGCGCTCGGTTTTCTCGCCAACCACGTCCTCGGCCAGTACGACCCGCTGTTGCTGGCCGAGCGCGACGAGCACGCCCTCTATTTCGTCCACCCGAACATCGTCCGCGTCGCGGACGAACTCGACGTCGACCGCGACCGCTTCCGGCGGTGGATCGCCTTCCACGAGGTGGCCCACGCCGCCGAGTTCGGCACCGCTCCGTGGCTTTCGGACCGCCTCGAAGCGGCGATGGAAGACGCGATAGACGCGCTCGGCGAGGGGCGCGTCGACCGCGGGTCGCTCGCCGAACTCGACACGACGATGACCGCCGTCGAGGGGTACGCGGAACTGGTCATGGACCGAGCGTTCGACGAGGAGTACGCCGACCTCCGCGAGCGCGTCGACGCGCGGCGCCGGGGGCGCGGACCGCTCGCGCGGGTCGTCCGCCGGCTGCTCGGCCTCGGGATGAAGCGCCGGCAGTACGAGCGCGGAAAGGCGTTCTTCGAGGCGGTCGCCGAGGCCCGCGGTGTCGAGTACGCCGCCCGCGTGTGGGAGCAGCCCGAGAACCTCCCCTCCGAGGCGGAACTGGACGACCCCCAGCGCTGGCTGGCGCGCATGGAGTGACGACACCCGTCCGGGTCAGTTCCGTTACCGGCCCGAGCGCTCTCGTTCGTCTCTGTCCCGGTTTCCGCCCTCGCTCCCGCGGCCGCCGTCGGCGAAGGGGTTATCGCGGACCCGAACCGACAGCTCCGAACCGGATCGCATCGGGCCGTCCGGGACGATGTACCAGGCGAGAGCCGCGCCGACGGTCAGCCCCGCGGCGGCGCCGCCGAGCACGCCGGCGAGACCGGCCTCGGCCTGAACGGCGACGAGCGCGCCGGACGCGGCGACGAGCGTCGCGATCCCGGCCTTGAGCCGGCGGCGGAACGAGGCGCGGTCGGACTCCGGTATCGGCCCCACCATCACAGGTCACCGGCCGTGCTGACGTGCATGCCGACGAACCGCCAGTCGCCGGGCGCGTCGTCGCTCTCCCCGCGCCCCCGGCGCTCGCGTTCGAGCGTCCCGCTCCAGCGCGTCTCGAACTCCTGGCGGACGCCCCGCTCGACGTTCGTCCAGCCCATGTCCACGACGTCGGCGAACCAGGCGTGGCGGTCGCGCTCAGTGACCCGGAGCTCGCGGCTCTCGACGGTCCAGTCGGCGGTCGTCCGGCTCTGTTCGCGCAGGGCCGCCTCCACTTCCTCGTAGCCCCGTAGCGTCTCGGAGACCCCGAACTTGACGACCGTCTCGTCGGGCGCGAAGTACGGGTACAGCGGGTCGCCGTCGCGGAGCGCGTCGTAGTAGGCGCGGACCCGCGACGCGGCGCCCATCAGTGGAACCCTCGGCTGACGTCCTCGTCGACGACGTCCTCGAACTCGCCGTCGAGGAGCTGTTCGGCCTCCTCGAAGGTGTCCGACAGCTCCTCGACCGCGTCGGGGCGGCCGTACTGGTCGAACTCCATGGGACCGTAGGCCGGGCTGTCGAGCACGTCCATCACGTCCTCGAAGAGCGCGTCTGGCGTCGTCGGCGCGTCGGCGTGGGTCTGGACGACCTCTTCGAGCCGGTCGACGCGCTCAGTCGCCTCGTCCTCGTCGTCGAACGGCTTGTTGACCCCGAACATCCCCGCGTCCGGCTCCTCGGGGAACAGCGGGTCGAGTTCGTCGTCGATCCGGCGGGCCACCTCGGCGCCGATCCCCTCCACCTGATAGGGGTTACGTGCGTAGGTCTTGATCTGGAACACGCCGACCCGCGGGTGGCCGAAGTACAGGTCCTCGCCGATCCCGTTCGCGCGGTCGCCGCCGACCGCGCGCCAGCCGTCGGGGTCGGCGTCGCTCTCCACGACGTCTTCGAGTATGTCCTGCCAGTCGCGGACGCGCATGGGCGGGACAAGTGCCCGCGGGAGAATGAACCCATCGGTCCCGGGCGCTGTCGCCGGTCCACCGACGCTTCACTCGCCGGGCGCGACGTGCACGTAGTAGTTGAAGAGGTCGGTCACCGTCGGTTCCGTCACGCGGACGGTCGCCCCGGGCCGGTCGGCGACGCCCTCGACGGCGTCGGGGTCCGCGTCGTCGCGGAGGAATCCGCGCCGCTCGGCGCCCGACTCGAAGAGGCGGCCGTCGACGACGTGTTCGTCGACCCCATCGACGACCCCCCCGACGTGGACGACGGGCGGGACCGCGTCGAGCAGTTCCTCCGGGACGCCGTCCGCGACGACGCCGTGCTCGCGGACGAACACGATCCGGTCGGCGAGCTGTGCGTCGACGGGGATGTGACTCGTCAGGAGCACGGCGTCGCCCGCGTCGGCCCGCTCGGCCAGCAGCGAGTGGACGGCGTCGACGGTCGTCAGGTCGAGCCCCGCGGTGGGTTCGTCGAGCAGGTACAGCGGGGCGTCGACGCCCAGCGTGACGGCGAGTTCGAGCTTGCGCGCCATGCCGCCCGAGTAGTCTTTCACCTCGCGGTCGAGCGCGTCGCGGTCGAAGTCGAGGTCGTCGAGCACGTCCCGCCAGCGGTCGGTCGAGTGCGGGTGGAGGCCCTCCAGAAAGGAGACGTTCTCGCGGCCGGTCAGTTCGTCGACGAGCATCCCGTCCTGGAGCATGAAGCTCAGGTCCTCCCGCGCCTCCCGCGGCGCCCGCCCGAACACCTCGACGTCGCCGCTATCGGGCGAGAGCCCGCCCGCGATACACGACAGCAGGATCGTCTTCCCGGCGCCGTTGGGGCCCATCAGGAGCGTCACCTCTCCCCGGGCGGCGTCGAGGTCGACGCCGTCGAAGACCGGGCCGCCGTCCGGGCCCTTGCGCGGGCCGCCGTCGAAACCCTTGCTGAGCGAGCGCACGCGGACCGCCGGGTCGGTCGCAGCCATCGTCACTCACCCGCCTCCCCGGCGTAGATGCCGCGGTCCATCAACACCGTCGCCGCCGCGCCCAAGACGAGCGCCCACCCGGCCAGCAGCGCGACGTGTTCCGGCCCTGTCGGGAGCGGCGGCGGGGTGACGCCGCCGCGCGTCCGGCTCGCAGTGGCCGCCGTCTCGGTCAGGTGGTACATCTCCAGGCGCGCGGCGAGGGCGTTCGGCGCGACGTTGACGACCCACCGTGTCTTCTCCGGGAGCATCCCAGGGGTCATCCCGTTGTACCCGGTCAGGAAGAACGTGACGAGCAGGATGGCGTTCGTGATCCCGGTGACCATCTCCGGGTCGGCGACGACCCACGTCACGAGGACGGCCACCGAGACGCCCACCAGCGAGAACAGGACGAACGACCCGGCGACGACGCCGACCGACGCCGGACTTCGCAGCGCGTAGTCCGCGCCGTCGAGGGAGCCGACGGCGAGCACGACGGCGTAGGACACCGCCGCGACGGCGATTCCCGCCAGGAACCGTCCTGCGAAGTCCGCGCTGGGCGCCACCGGGAGCGACCGGAGTTTCCGGTAGCGCTTCTCCGTGACGTCGATACTCAGTCCGCTCGCGAACGCCACGAGCGTCACCGTCAGCACGCCGAACAGCCCCAGCGAGACGGCCGTCGCGCCCTTGACGTCCGCGAGGACGGCCGCGCCCCCGACCTGGTCGGCGCCCGGGAGGAACATCGCGCTCGTCAGGAGGTACCAGAACGCGGGGAACCCGAACCCCCAGATGAGCGTCGCCTTCGTCCGGACCATCGTCCGGAGGTTCCTGACCGCGAAGGCCTTCGTCTGCCCGAACCACGCGACCCGGTCGGTCCCGGTCTCGCGAGCGCGGTCGCGGACGCGCTCCGTTTCGGTCGCCATGGGAGGCACGTCGGTTTGGAATGTCAAAAGGTTTGTGTTGCAAATCAACTTTGTAACGCAAAATAAAGTAGCACTGAAACGAAAGAGCGGGGGACGGCCCGCGGGGTCCAGTGACGACAGGGGAACCGGTCACTCGCCGAGGTCGTCGATGAGCGCTTCGAGCGTCTCGATGTGGTCCTCGAAGAGTTCCCGGCCCTCGTCGGTCAGTTCGTAGGTGGTCCGGGGACGGCGGTCGACGAACTCCTTCTCGACGGCGACGGCGCCCTCCTCCTCCATGGTCCCGAGGTGGCTGGAGAGGTTCCCCTCGGTCAGGTCGAGTTCCTCCTGGAGTTCGGGAAACGTCGCCTGCCCGTGCTTGTAGAGGTAGGCGAACAGCTGGAGCCGGGTCGGCTGGTGGACGAGTTTGTCGAACTCCATCTGTGGTCCTCCGGTAGCCGTCAGTCGGTCCGGGTCAGGTAGGCGTAGGTGACGAGCGCGTACGCGAGGTAGCCGCCGCCGAAGGCCACGTACGGCCACTCCCGGAGTATCTCGAACGCGGGCAGCGCGACGCCGAGCGCGACCATCCCGACCCCGCCGACGTAGAACGGGTAGCGGTCGCGGTCGCGGATGCGGTAGGCCTTCAGCACGTGTCCGGCGACGACGTACCCGGTCCCGAGCATGACGACGATGACGGCGAGCGTCAGGAGGTCGCCCTCCCGGGGCCCGAGTTCGCGGGTGTACTGGCTCGCCACCAGCAGGACCGGGAACGACGCCGCGTAGACGACGGCGATCAGGAGGTTGACGTTCGGCCGGTCGGAGCGGACCCCGAACGCGTTCCCGTCCCCTCGCCAGTAGGAGTACAGGGCGATTCCCCCGCCGACCCCGCCGGCCCAGATGACGGCGTAGTAGACGCCCGGGAGGTCGTTCGCGTACGCGTACTGGGAGACCGCCGACGCGACGGCCACGATCACGCCGATCGCGAGCCAGAGGTCGACCGCCGACCCGTACTGCTCGGCGATCCCGACCGCCTCCTTGATCTGGGAGAGCTGGCGCTGCAGTTCCTCGGGGTCGACGTCCGCGTCGTCGGTCGCCACGCGTCTGTCCCTCGCCGGAATCCTCGGCCGGTGTCGTGATTAACTTTGCGGCACAAATCTCGCGGGGGCGCCCTGTTCAGTACGGCCCCGTTCCGGCACGCCCGGCCCGCCCGCCGTCCGGCGGGGACACAGCGCTTTTCCCGCTCGACCGCGGAGGGGTTCGCGTGACACTTCGAGGCGTCGCGGTCGCGGTCGACGGGCCGCGGACGGTCAACACGCAGTACGGCGACAGCGAACTGCTCGAAGTCGAGTTGCGGCCCGACCGGGGGCGGGGCGAGCCGACGACGGTGACGCTGTGGGGCGACTGGACCGAGACCGGCGACTACCTCGAACCGGGGATGGAACTGGCCGTGACGAACCCCGAGGAGCGCGAGTACCAGGGGGAAACCCAGTACGCGACGACGGGCGACTCGATGGTGGTCGTCGAGCCGGACTTCGTCGTGGACGTGACCGACGTCCGCTCGTGGGTGCAGTGCCCGCGGATGTACTACCTGAACAAACTCGGCGGGACCGAACACGCCTACCCCGTCGTCAAGGGGACGATCGTCCACGAGGTGTTCGGCGACCTGTTGCGGGGGCGGGACCTGGACGCGGCCGTCGCCGAGCGCGTCGAGGAGGCGGGACTCGACCTGGGACTGCTCGGCAAGGACGCCGCCGCGGTCCGCGAGGAGGTCCGCCAGCACGCCAGCGCCATCGAGGGGTGGCTCCAGCAGGGCACGCTTACGGGCACCGACCAGTGGCGCTCGGAGATGACGCTCGTCAGCGAGACCTACGGGCTCAAGGGACGGGCCGACGCCGTCCGTCGGGGCATGCCGGTCGAACTGAAGACCGGGAAGAACACCCGCCGCGAGCCCCGCTTTCACGACAAGGTCCAGGCCGCCTGCTACGCCCTTATCCTGGGCGAGCGGCGCGGCGAACCGCCCGACACCGGGACGCTGCTGTACACGAAGAACGCCGCGGTCGAGCGGACCGAGGAGAGCGGCGACCTCTCGCCGGCCAAGGAGTTCTCCATCGGGTCGGGCCTCCTGCAGTTCGTCCTGCGGACCCGCAACGAACTCGCCGCGATGGAGCACGACGCGAGCGTCCCGACGGGCTACGAGGGCGACGCCAAGTGCGAGTACTGCTTCGAGCGGGACACCTGCATGGCCGTCTCCGGCCGCCTCGACCAGGAGTCCAAGGCCGGGCAGGTCGGGACGGCCGTCCCCCAGGAGGAGGGCGAGTACGTCGACCGCGTCTACCGCGCCGTCGAGCGCGAGCGCCGCGCGGTCCACCGGGAGTACGCCAAACTCTGGGAGCAGACGCCCGAGGAGCGCGCCGACGACGACCGCGCGCTGGTCGACCTCGAACCGGTCGGGCGGCGGGAACTCGACGGCGGCCGCTGGGAGCTGCGCGCCCGCGGGACCGGCGCCGTCTCGAAGATCCGCGAGGGCGACCTCGTGCTCGCGAGCGACGGCGACCCGGTGACCGGCGAGGCCGAGCTCGCGCGCGTCGAGCGCCTGGGCGGCTTCGACGGCGGATCTGTCGCCGATGGCGGCCCCGCGACGACCACAGGCGGCGGCGCCGAGACGACCGCCGACAGCCCGGTGGCCGCGAACGGGAACGGCGGGAGGACCACGGACAGTCCGGCGACCGCGAACGGGGGCGACGGGACCACCGCCGACGGCGCGGACGTGGTCGTGACAGCGGACGAGCCGGTCGAACTGCGGCGGATCGACGTCTACCCCTCGGAACTGACTACCGACCGGCTGCTGACGGCGCTTCACGACGCCGTGCTGACCCAGCCCCCGGAGCAGAAGGACGTCCTCTTCGGGCGGCGCGAGCCCCGGTTCCGCCCCGTCGAGGAAACGTTCGTCGACAACAACGACGCGCAGGACGAGGCCGTCCGGCTGGCGGTCGGCGCCGAGGACTGCGCGCTGGTCCACGGGCCCCCGGGAACGGGCAAGACGTTCACGCTCGCCCACGTCGTCCGCGCGCTCGTCGAGCGCGGCGACCGGGTCCTCCTGTCGGCGTTCACCAACCGGGCGGTCGACAACGCGCTCGACGCGCTCCGCGAGCAGGGCTTCGACTCGTTCGTCCGCGTCGGCACCGAGAGCGGGGTCCGCGAGGACCTCCAGCCCTACCGGCTCGAACGGGCGGGCGACCCCGACGAGCGCGTCGCCGAGTTGCGCGACGCGCGGGTCGTCGCCGCGACGACGGCCTCGTGTGGCTCCCGGGTCATGCGCGAACAGGCGTTCGACGTCGCCGTCGTCGACGAGGCCGGGCAGTTGACGGAGCCGGGAACGCTCGCGGCGACGAATTTGGCCGACCGGTTCGTCCTCGTCGGCGACCACCAGCAGCTCCCGCCCGTCGTCCGGGCGGACGAACCCGACCCGACCGGCGAGTCGGGGGACCACGGGGGCGCTGGCGACGGACCGGGGGCCCGAATCTCGGCCGAACGGGGCCCGGGCGCCCGCCTCTCGTCCGATCGGGGGCCGGGCGCACGCCTCTCCGAGTCGCTGTTCGAGCGGCTCATCGAGGCATACCCCGACGCGTCCGTCATGCTCGACCGGCAGTACCGGATGGCCCAGCGGATCCAGGCGTTCGCCTCCCGGGAGTTTTACGACGGCAAACTCAGGCCGGCGAACGGCGCGGTCGCCGGCCAGCGACTGGACGACCTGGACGGGGTCAGCGTCGGCGCGCTCCCCGAACACCTCCGCGAGCGGGTCGCGTTCGTCGACCCCGGCGGGCACGCGGCGGGTAACACCAACCCGGCGGAGGCCGACGCCGTCGCCGAGGTCGTCGGGTCGTACCTCGACGCCGGCGTGGCGCCCGGCGACGTCGGCGTGATCGCCCCGTTCCGGGCGCAGGTGGCCGAGATCGGCAAGCGCCTCCCCGAGTCGGTCGCCGTCGACACGGTCGACCGGTTCCAGGGGTCGAGCAAGGAGGTGGTCGTGATCTCGTTCGTCGCGACGGGCGACCTGTCGAGCCCGATCTTCGAGGACTACCGGCGGGTGAACGTGGCGCTGACGCGTGCGAAGAAGGCGCTCGTCCTCGTCGGCGACGCCGACGCGCTCCGGACCGACGACACCTACGCCCGGATGGTCGAGTGGGCACAGTAGGAGCAACGGGTCCAGCCGGCCAGAGTCGTGTGAAAGGTTTATGACCGTACGGCGGCCGATTCATGGGTATGTTCCGCCTGGTGGCGGCGAGCCGCGTGCTCAGGGAGGCGGTTCCCCCGGAGCTGGTGCCAGCGTTCTGGCTCGTCACGCTGCTGGGCAGCGCGAAGTTCCTGATGGTCGGGCTGTCGCTGGCCTACTGGAACTCCCACGAGCACCGCGAGGAACTGCTCGCGCTGGTGAGCGTCGCGTTCGTCGCCCTGACGGCGACGCTGGTGCTGAAGTACTGGTTTCACCTCCCCCGGCCGCCGGCGGCGGTCCAGCGGTACCCCGTCGAACCGAGCCCCGTCGGCTTCCCGAGCGGCCACGCCATCGCCGCGACGGTCGTCTACGGGGGCGCGCTCGTCGCGTTCGACCGCCTCGGCGACGCCCGGGCGACGGTCGCCGCCGCCGCGCTCGTCGCGGCGGTCGGGCTCTCGCGGGTCGTCCTCGGCGTCCACTACCTGGGGGACGTCCTCGCCGGCTTCGCGGTCGGTATCGCAGTGCTCGCGCCGCTCGCGTGGGCCGTCGAGGCGGACGCCCCCGTCGGCTCCGTCCGACGCGACCAGTCGACGCACGCGTTCCTCGCGGCCGCGGTCCTCGCGGTCCCGGCGCTGGTCGTCACCGGCGGGTCCGCGGACGCCGCGCTCGCCCTCGGGGGGAGCCTCGGTGGACTCGCGGCGGCCCGTCTCCGGGCCCGTTCGCCGCTCGCCGGGGTCCGCACCCGGTCGCTGACCGGCCGCGCCGTCCTGAACGGGACGGGTCTCGGATTCGTCGGCGCGACGTTCGTCGTGGTCGAGGGGGTCTCGTTCTCACTCCCCGCGACGACCGCCGCGAACTTCGTCCTCGCGTTCGGGATCGTCGCCCTCCCGACCGTCGTCGGCCAGGTCGACTGGCTCCCCGGAACGGCGTCGACCGATCTGTGAGAGCCCGGCGAAACGATCCCCATCCTCCGCCGGCCGCCCGCGAGTACCCGTCGACCGACCGGTACTACTTCGGGGGTCGACCGTGAAACTGCGGGTATGCCAGTAGAACTCCCCCTCGGCGACGGGACGGTCTCCGTTTCGTTGCCGTCGTGTGACGTGACGGTGCTCGAACCGCCGGGCGGCGACCCGGTCGACGTTCCCGAGGCGGCCCGCGAGGCGGTCGCCGACCCGCACGGCCTCCCGCTGGCCGGCCAGGTCGGCAGCGACGACGACGTCGCCATCGTCGTCACCGACGCCACGCGCTCGTCGCCGGACGACGTCCTGCTGGACGCCCTCGTGGCGGAACTCGAACGCACGGGCGTGGACCGCGAGCAGATCTCGGTCGTCGCCGGACTGGGCCTCCACCGCCCCATGACGGACGATGAGTTCGAGGACGCGCTCGGCGAGTACGCACCGCTGGCGGAGAACAGCGACCCCGAGGCGACGGTCGAGGTCGGCACCGTCGAGGACGTGCCGATCGAGATCTACGAGACGGTCGCCGAGGCGGACGCCGTGCTGGCGACCGGGACCGTCGAGCCCCACCAGTACGCCGGGTTCTCGGCGGGAGCGAAGACGGTCGTCGTCGGCGCCGGCGGCGAGTCCCAGATCGGGTACACCCACGGGCCGGACCTGCTCAGTCGCGACGGCGTCCGCCTCGGCCAGGTCGAGGGCAACCCGTTCCGCGAGTTCGTCGAGGCGGCCGGCGACGTCGTCGGCATCGACTTCGTGCTGAACGTCGGGCGCGGCCTCGACGGGTTCGTCGACGCGGCCGCCGGCGAGCCCAGGGCAGTCGTCCGCGACCTCGCCGAGAGCGCCCGCGACGCGCTGGCGACCGAGGTCGACGACGAGTACGACGTCGTGGTGTCGGGCCTGGGCGCGCCGAAGGGCAACCAGCTCTACCAGACGACGCGAGGGGCGACCTACGTCGTCCTCGGCGCGAACAACCCGCTGAAGGCGGGCGGCCGGGTCGTCGTCCCCGCCCGTCTCACCGAGGGCGCGGGCGAGGGCACCGGCGAGCGGCGCTTCTACGACTGGCTCTCGAACGCGACGGACGCGGACGAACTCTACGAGGAGATGCTGGAGGGCTACGAGCCCGGGGCACAGCGCGCGTTCGTCACGGCACAGACGCTCCGTCGCGCCGAGATGTACGTGACCAACAGCGAACATCCCGAGGTCGCCGAGGAGTGTCTGATGCACGCCCGGGACACCGTCGAGGACGCCGTGCCCGAGGGCAGCGACGTGCTCGTCCTCCCGGACGCGCACAACACGCTTCTGGTCTGACCCGTCCGGGCCCACGACGCCCTGCTGGTCTGGTCCACTCGTGGGGCGTCTTCCGCCCGCGGCGTCCGACCGGGGCGGCTCCTAATTCCCAACGATGCCGCTCACGCCCTTTCACCTCGGTCCTGCGCTGCTCGTCGCGGTCCTGCTGTACCGGCGGGTCGACCTTCCGACGGCGCTCCTCGGGAGCGTCGTCGTCGACGTCCGCGCCGCGCTCGTCGTGTTCGGGTATCTCGACGGGCCGGTCCACGGGGTGCTCACGACGTTCCTGGGTGGGGGAGCGGTGGCTCTCCTGGTGGCCGTCGGCGTGTACGCGCTTCCCCCGTCGGCGGAGTCGGTCCTGGCGTGGACCAGGCTCGCCGAGACGGGCGACCGATCGTCGGTCGCCGCCGGCGCGCTCGTCGGGGTCCTCTCTCACGTCGTCCTCGACTCGGTGCTGTACGCCGACGCGGACCCGCTGTACCCGCTCGACGCGAACCCGCTTCTTGTCGGCCGCGAAGCGGTCGTTCCCGTCTACGCCGGGTGCGTGGCCGCCGCCGTCGCGGGACTCGTCCTCTTCGCTGTCATATACTCGGCCGATGACGCGGTGTGAGTGCCGCCCTCGACTCCCCCGAGGATTCCGGGGCCCCGTAGGTCGAGACGACTCACTCGTCGGCCGCTCGACCGGCCCTGCCGCCCGGGGATCCGTCGTCTATCTCGTCGAGGACGCGCTCGTGGAACTCCCGGAGGACTTCGCTCTCGTCCTCGGCGAGGACGACGTCGGAGGCCATCAGCGTCGCGAGGCCGAACGCCCGCGGCGTCGGCGAGTCGACGCGGTGGTGTTCGACGGCCACCTCACCGCCACCGATGGCCGCGACGACCCGCTCGATGGCGTCGACGTTCAGCTTGTCCTCCAGTATCTCCCGGTATGTCTCCTCCATGACGGCGAACTCGTCCAGGTCCTCGGCGAAGCCCAGCAGCATCTCGGAGCTGACCTGCTGCTCGCTCGCGGACTTCTCGTAGCCCTTGTACCGCTTGAGGATCATCAGCGCGCGGGTGGCGTTGATCCGGAAGTACCGCTTGAGCAGGTCGGTCCCGTCGAGGCTCGCCCGCAGGTCCGGCCGGACGGCCGCCGGTTCGAGGTCCTCGATGACGCCAGTCACGTCGACCTTCCTGTTGAGCGGCATCGAGAGCGTGAACCCGTGGTCGGCGACGGCCACCTGGACGTTGGCGTTGGCCTCGCGGGCGACGCGGTAGGCCAGCAGGCGCGAGAAGCCGTCGTTGAAACGGCGGCCGTAGTTGGAGTGGACGTAGTAGCGGCGCTCGTACTCGTCGCGGTCGAGCTCCTCCTCGACGACGAGCCGGCGGTCCGTGCTGACGCTCTCGGCCCCGGCGTACCCGACCTGCTCGGCGAACATCCGCGCCACCGCCCTGACGCTGTTCTCGTCGAGGGGGAACTCCCGGAGCCAGTGGCGCACCGCGCCGGCGCCGCCCCGCTCCAGGCGGTCGAGCAGTTCGCGCTGGAAGGCGAGTATCTCCCGCCCGAGGTCGTACGAGAGGGGCAGGCGCTCGGAGAACCACGACGGCACCGTCGGCCGGGCGCTCGTCCGGTCGACGTACACCTTCGACCCGCGGCGGTATCGGTACTCGAAGCGGTCGCCGCCCAGCACGAACACGTCGCCCGCCTCCAGCGTGTCGAGGTACTCCTCGTCGAGTTGCCCGACCCACTCGTCGCCCCCCCGGGTGAACACGTCGCAGGTGAACGAGTCGGGGATGGTCCCGATGTTCGTCATGTAGATGACCCGCGCGAGGCGGCCCCGCTTGCCGATCAGCGGCTCTCCCACCGGGAACTCCTCGTAGTGGTACTCGCCGTCGGGCGGGTCGTTCGCGTCGCGCCACACCTTGGCGTAGACGTCCCGGTCTTCCATCCCGTCGTAGTCCGCCGTGAGGTATCGCAGGAGCGACTCCCACTCGGCCTCGGAGTAGTCGCGGTAGGGATAGGCCCGCCGGAGGATGCCCTTCACCTCGCGCTCCGGGCGCAGGTCGGCGATCGCCATCCCGTAGACGTGCTGGGCGGCGACGTCCTGTGCGTTCTCGGGGACGAACACCCGGTCGACGAACCCCTCCTCGGCCTTCTTGAGCATGACCGCACACTCGACGAGTTCGTCGCGGTCCAGGGCGACGACGCGGCCGGTGACCGTCTCGCCGAGCTGGTGGCCGGCGCGGCCGACGCGCTGGAGCAGCGCCGCGACGGACTTGGGCGAGCCGACCTGGACCACGAGGTCGATGTAGGGCATGTCGATCCCGAGTTCGAGGCTCGTCGAGGTCGTCACGACGTCCAGGTCACCCCGCTTGAGCTGTTCCTCGACGTCCTGGCGGCGGTCCTTCGAGAGGCTGCCGTGGTGGCAGGCGGAGTTGTCGTCGTCGTAGCCGTCGAACCGGTCGCGGAGGTTGTGGAGGACGCGCTCGGCGCCGGACCGCGTGTTCGTGAACACGAGCGTGTTGGTGTGATCCCCGACGAGTTCGTGCAGGAGGCGATAAAATCGGTCGTTGACCACGTCCCGGGGCGTGTCGATGAGGTCGTCGGTCGGACACACCAGTTCCACGTCGAACTCCCGGGCGAAGCGGGCGTCGACGAGTTCGTAGTCACGGGGCTCGCCGCCGGGCTCGGCCCGCCCGACGAGGAACTCGGCCATGCCGTCGAGGGGTTCGACCGTCGCCGAGCAGCCGATGCGGGTGGGCGACCCCTCGGCCAGCGCTTCGAGGCGCTCCAGCGACACCGCGAGGTGGGTCCCGCGCTTGTTCTCGGCGAGGCTGTGTATCTCGTCGACGATGACGTACTCGACGGACCGGAGCTTCTCGCGGAACTTCGGGGAGTTGAGCAGGATGGCGAGCGTCTCGGGCGTCGTATTCAGGATGTGGGGCGTCTCCGATAGCATCGCCTGCCGGTCGGCGTCGTCGGTGTCGCCGTGCCGGATCGCGTGGCGGATCTCGACGTCCTCGCCGCGCTCGGCGATCCGCTCCGAGATGCCTTCCAGGGGCACCTCCAGGTTCCGGTGGATGTCGTTGGCGAGTGACTTCAGCGGCGAGACGTACAGGCAGTAGACAGAGTTGTCGAGCCCCTCGGCGCGGTCGCGCTCGAACAGTTCGTTGATGATGCCGGTGAAGCTCGCGAGGGTCTTGCCGCTGCCCGTCGGCGCCGCGATCAGCGCGTTCTCGCCCTCGTGGATGAGCGGGATCGCGTCCTTCTGGGGCGGCGTGAAGAAGCCGCCGTTCTCCGGGACGAACTCGCCGAACCGGTCGACCCACCACTCCCTGACCGGGGGCGCCAGCAGGTCGAGCACGTCGCCGTCGTCGATGTCGACTTCGGCCGGGTCGACGTCGGCGTCCGACTCCGCGAGCAGCTCGCGTCCTCCCATCGTCCGTCCTGGCGGCCCCTTGGGACCAGCACCTCAAGTGGGTTTGGACCCCGGGGCGGAAGTAGTCCAGTCAACCGGCCAGTCACGAGTCGACCCAGTTTTTCCGTGACGGGCCACTCCCAGACCCCGCCGTCCGCAACTGTCTACGCCACCTCTCCGCAGAACGAGTCCGCCACGCCAAGCACGGTACCGGTGTTCCCCCTTTTGAGGCTCCCGCAACGGCCGGACCAGGTCGCCACTCGCAGAACCGACAGGCCGACGACCAGCCCAGACCTGTCATGAGTTTTATTGCAGAGCCCGAGAGTGATGGCGGTATGGCAGTCTGTCCGAACTGCGGAGAACGGGTCGCGGACCGGGCTTCCGTGTGTGACAACTGTGGGGCGTCGATCCCGGCGGGGCAGGAACAGCAACCCGGGGACGGAGAGCCGGGAACCGAACCCGGCCAGGGAGCCCAGCGAGGTGATCAGCCACAGCGGGACCGGCGAGAGTCGCGGGACCAACCCCAGGGCGGGCAGGGACAGCCTGGACAGGGACAACCTCGCGGCGGCCAGGGCCAGCCGGGGCAGGGACAACCTCGCAGTGGTCAGGGCCTGCCAGGTCAGGGACAACCTCGCGGCGGCCAGGGACAGCCAGGTCAGGGACAGTCTCGTGGCGGCCAGGGACAGCCGGGGCAGGGACAGTCTCGTGGCGGCCAGGGACAGCCGGGGCAGGGACAACCTCGCGGCCAGGGACAGCCGGGGCAGGACCGTAGCGGACGCGGCCGCCGGCAGCAGCCCCCGAATCAGCAGAGAGGACAGCCCCAGCCGGCACCCGGGGGGCCGCCCGGAGGACGAGCGAGCGGCTACGACCGGCGCGAACTCCTGAAGTACGGCGGCGTCGCTGCGGTTCTCCTCGGCGGCGGGTACCTCGGATATCAGGAATTCATCGCGGGCGGCGGGCCGAAATCAGTGGTTCGGCAGTACTTCAACGCGCGCGAAGACGACGACAGGGAGACACTCCAGTCGCTGGTCGCCGAGGGCGCCACGGCGTCGACCACCGCGCCCAACGCCGACACCATCGTGATATCCATCGACGACATGACGACGGTACAGGACCCGGGCGAAGGCGACGAGAACGTCGCGGTCGTTCGGGCCGACCTCACGGTCAGCTACACGGACACCCGGGAGACCGAACCCACGACCGTCCAGGTGCGCCTGCAGAAAGCCGACGGCGAGTGGAAGGTCTACTCCGTCTCCTGACACCGCCGGCTGTACCTTCGTACAGAGATCCGCCACTCCCGGGGTGGCGGAGTTCTTGACAGGCTTACAGCCGGCAGTATGATCCGTCAGGAAAGAAACGGAGCCAGACCGGAACGCGGCGAGGGAGGGCGGGGGCACCCAACCGGGTCCCGGGAGGGGAGCCCGCCGGCGGACGTCAGTCCCTGGCCGCTCGGCGAACGAACTAACAGCCGGGCGGTCCGAGCGGTGGTATGCGCCTGACCTTCCTGGGAACCGGGGCCGCGATGCCGACGGGCGACCGGTTCCAGAGCGGACTCCTGCTCGAATCGGGTTCGGACGCCCTCCTCGTCGACTGCGGGAGCGGCGTCCTCCACGGACTCGCCCGGACCGAAACCGGCTACGAGGGCGTCGACACCGTCCTCCTCTCCCACCATCACCTCGACCACGTCTCGGACCTCCTGGTGCTGATGAAAGCCCGCTGGCTCGCCGGCGAGACGGACCTGACGGTCGCCGGCCCGGAAGGGACCCGGGAGACGGTCGAGGGGCTCCTCGACGTGCACGAGTACATGCGGGGCCGTCTGGACCTCACGGTCCGGGAGGTCGGGCCGGGGGGGTTCTCGCTGGCCGGGTTCGCCGTCGACGCGACCGAGACTCGACACTCGATGTACTGTCTCGCGTACCGGTTCGAGTCCGCGGCAGCCGGGGAGTCCGACGGCGCTCCTCCGGGGAGCGAGGACGACCGCGCGCCACCGTCGGTCGCGTTCAGCGCCGACAGCGAGGCGTTCACGGAGCTGGTCGAGTTCGCCGACGGCGCGGCCGTGCTCGTCCACGACTGCTCGTTTCCCGACGACGTCGACGTGTCGAACCACCCCACCCCGTCCTCGCTCGGGCGCGCTCTCGCCGCGGCCGACGCCGATATCGGGCGGGTCTACCTGACGCACCTCTACCCCCACACCGAGGGAGAGCACGACGAGATGCTCGCGTCTCTCGGCGAGCACTACGACGGCGACGTGCGCTTCGCGCGGGACGGGCTCTCGGTCGAGATTACCTGAACACCGTCGGAGGGGTCCATCAGTCGTCGCTCCCGTCCATCCGGCTGGAGAAGTCCCAGGCGTACGCGCGGTCGACGTCGATCGTGATCCGGACTTCATCGCGGTCCGGCGAGAGGAGCCACTTCGCAAGATCAGAGTCCGTCCCGTCGAGGTATCGCTCGACCAGGGACCGGAGCGTCGACTTCCCTTCGTCGGGCTCGACGGTCGCGGTCCCGGATCCGCGGACGCCCATGTACGGGATGTCGTTCGTCGACACCTCGAATGCGACGCCCCGGTCGCGTTCGAGGTACCGGACGACCCTGGCGTCGACGCCCGTCGCGCACTCCAGGCAGCCGTCCCGGTAGCGGTACCACAGCGACAGCATCCAGAGCCCCTCGGCGGAGGTCCGACACGCCAGCCGGACCGGGATCGTCCGTTCCCGGAGGAATCGCTCCGTTTCCTCGACTGACCAGTCGCCGTCGACCTCGTCCATGACCTCACTACGGGCGCATCGAGAATAAACGCCGGGCCCGGCGAACGAGACGCCGTCCGAGACCGGACGGACGATTCGCTCCCCGACGGACGGTCGGGCCACGAACGGAACGTCGAGCCACGAACAGACGGACGGTCGAACCCGGGGATCCGCTCAGGCCCGTTCGAGCGTGACCCGGAAGTCGGCGCCGCTGGCTTCGCTTTCCCGGACGTCGACGGTCCCGCCGTACGATTCCGTCAGCGCGCGGACGAATCCGAGCCCGAACCCGGTCCCCTCGCTGTCGGGCCCCTTGCGCCCCATCTCGAAGAGTTCGTCCCGGACCTCCGACGGGATCCCGGTCCCGTCGTCCGCCATCCCGACGACCACGGCGTCCGGCGTCGGTTCCTCGGCGTACACCTCGACAGTCACGTCGCCCTCGTTGTGGACCGCCGCGTTCGAGAGGACGTTCGCGAACACCGAGTCCAGCAGGTCGCCGGCGAACACGCTGTACTCGAAGTCCCCGGGGTCGTACTCGACGGCGAGGGACTCGTACTGGCTGTCGACGTCCTCGACGGTGGCGGTCAGGACGTCCCGGAGGTCGCGGGGTTCGGGTTCGCGCTCCTCCTCCAGCGTCGAGACGAGGTCGCCCACGCGGTTGATGAGATCGGCCGAGTTGCGGGCCGCCCGCGCGACCTTCTCGGCGTAGGTGGCGGTCTGGCCGCCGTCGACCTGGTCGGTGAGGGCGTCGGCGAACCCGACGATCACCTGGAGGTCGTTGCCGATGTCGTGCCGGAGGAGGCGGTCGTACATCTCGACCATCTCCTTGCGGGTCGCGAGGTCCTGGCGGGCGCGTTCGAGGCGCTCGCGCGACCGGATGTTGCTGACCGCCGTCGCCGCGTGGGCTGCCAGTATTTCGAGGGGCCGGACGTACTCGTCGCCGAACGACTCGACGCCGGTGGCGCGGACTTCGATGACGATGACGACGTCGTCGACGACCCCCTCCGGGACGGCGAGCGAGGCCATCCCCCCGTCGCCCTCGCCGCGATTCGCGGAGACGGTCTCTTCCGTTTCGAGCGCCCGCTCGGCCACGTCGCTGGGTACTTCGTCGTCCGGTCGCGCGCTCGTGCTCTCCCGGACGCGGAGCTCTCCGTTCCGGACCTCGTAGACGGTCACGTCGGTCAGTTCGAACAGCAGCGAGACGGCTTCGAGCGTCAGCGAGACGACCTCGTCTATCGTCTCACACTGGTTGAGCGCCTGCCCGTAGTTGTTGAGATCTGCGACCTGACGGGCGAAATCCTGTCGATCCTCGAAGCTCATCCCCGCTGTAGTCTCCAACTGCCGGGTAGTCACGTCGTGCTCTCAAAACCGTTACGGAGCCGTTACGAGATTTGATTCCGCCGGAGTCCCTCCGTGCGCGCCCGCAGTCAGTCGATGCGGTACCGGAGCAGCGCGGCGATCCCGCCGAGGTTCCGGAGCTGCTGCCCGGGGTCGAACTCCCCGGAGAAGACGGTCACCTCGCCACCCTTCTGTTCGGTCGTCTCGATGACGTCGTCCACGTCGACGTCCCAGTCCCCCTCGGTGCCCCGCTCCGTTCGCAGTCGTTCGTCGAGGACGAGCAGCCGCTCTATCGCGCCGAACTCCGCGGCCTCGGCGACCTGTTCGGGGCCGTACGCGA
>JBDGST010000055.1:23786-28423 GCA_042217365.1 Haloarculaceae archaeon | reverse complement strand
GCAGCGGCGTCCTGCAGAAGGACGTCACCGTCGCCGCGGTCGACTTCTCCGGCACAGCCGAGAAGAAGATCGACCAGGCCGGCGAGACGAAAACGTTAGAACAGGCAGTTGAGAACAACCCGGAGGGGACGAACGTGCGGGTGATCCGATGAGCGTCGCGGAGTTCGACGCGGACGTCGTCGTCGACGCGCGCGACTGTATCCTGGGGCGGGTCGCGTCCCAGGTCGCCGAGCGCGCCATGGACGGCGACCGGGTCGCCGTCGTCAACGCCGAGCGCGCCGTCGTCACCGGGCGCCGCGAGGACGTCGTCGGGACGTTCCAGGAGCGCCGGCGGGTCGGCTCCGACCGGGGGCCGGCCTACCCCAAGCGGCCCGACGGCATCTTCAAGCGGTCGATCCGGGGGATGCTCCCCCACAAGACCGACCGCGGTCGCGAGGCGTTCGGGAACGTCCGCGTCTACGTCGGCAATCCCAACGACCGGGACGCCGAGGTGCTCGACGGGACGTCGCTGGACCGGCTCTCGAACATCAAGTTCGTCTCGCTCGGCGACGTGAGCGAGGCACTCGGAGCGAACAAGACATGGTAACGAACACGTCAGGGAAGAAGAAGACGGCCGTCGCCCGCGCGACGGTCCGCGAGGGCGAGGGCCGCGTCCGGATCAACGCACAGCCGGTCGAACTGTCAGAGCCGGAGCTGGCCCGCCTGAAGATGCTCGAACCGTTCCGGCTGGCCGACGACGACCTCCGCGACGCCGTCGACGTCGACGTCGACGTCGAGGGCGGGGGCGTCATGGGCCAGGCGGACGCGGCGCGGACGGCGATCGCCCGCGGGCTCGTCCAACACACCAACGACGCCGAACTCCGGGACGCCTACATGGAGTTCGACCGCTCGCTGCTGGTCAACGACGTGCGCCAGAGCGAGTCGAAGAAGTGGGGCGGCCCGGGCGCCCGGGCGCGCTACCAGAAGTCCTACCGGTGATCCGACCATGATGGTACCAGTCCGCTGTTTCACCTGTGGCAACGTGGTCGGCGAGCACTGGGAGGAGTTCAAGGCCCGGGCGAAGGAGGGCGACGAGGACCCCGAAGCGGTCCTCGACGACCTCGGCGTCGAGCGCCACTGCTGTCGGCGGATGCTGGTATCGCACAAGGACCTGGTCGACATCGTCGCGCCATACCAATGAACTATCACCACGACACAGCCATGAGCCAACGATACAACCGCTACGAGAAGGCACGCATCATCGGCGCGCGAGCGCTGCAAGTAGCCTACGGGGCGCCCGTCCTGGTCGACACCGACCAGAGTCAGCCGATCCTCATCGCGGCCGAGGAGTACGACTCGGGCGTGCTTCCGTTCACCGTCCGGCGGGGTGAGGCGGCATGACGCTGATCACCGACGTCCGTCTCCGCCGCATCCTGGACTCCCGGGGCAACCCGACGGTCGAGGCCGACGTGTTCACCGAGTCGGGCGGCTTCGGCCGCGCGGCCGCGCCCAGCGGCGCGAGCACCGGCGAGCACGAGGCGATCGAACTCCCGCCGAGCGAGGCCATCGCGGCGGCCCGCGAGGAGGCCGTCCCGCGCCTGGTCGGCGAGGTCAACGCCGGCAACCAGCGCGACGTCGACGCGGCGCTGCACGCCGCCGACGGGACCGACGACTTCTCGGGCATCGGCGCCAACTCCGCCGTGGCCATCTCGATGGCCGCCGCGAAGGCGGGCGCGAACGTGCTCGGCGCCCCGCTGTACCAGCACCTCGGGGGCACCTTCCGCGGCAACGAGTTCCCGACGCCCCTCGGGAACGTCGTCGGCGGCGGCGAGCACGCCGAGGAAGCCACCAACATCCAGGAGTACCTCTCGGCGCCGGTCGGCGCGCCCTCCGTGACGGAGGCCGTCTTCGCCAACGCCGAGGTCCACGCCGAGATCAGTTCGATTCTCGAGGAGCGCGGCGTCCCTTGTAACAAGGGCGACGAGGGCGCGTGGGCCCCGCCGGTCGGCGACGACGAGGCGTTCGAGGTCGTCGCCGAGGCGACTGACCGCGTCAGCGAGGAGCGCGGCTTCGAGATCAGCTTCGGCCTCGACATGGCCGCCGCCGAGATGTACGACGACGAGGCCGACGAGTACGTCTACGACGGCGAGCCCAACCGCTCGACCGAGGAGCAGATCGACTACGTCGTCGAGATTGTCGAGGAGTACGACCTCGCGTACGTCGAGGACCCCCTCGACGAGAACGACTTCGAGGCGTTCGCGGAACTCACCGACCGCGTCGGCGACCAGACGCTGATCTGCGGCGACGACCTCTACGTGACGAACGTCGAGCGCCTGCAGGAGGGCATCGACCTGGGCTCCTCGAACTCCATCCTGATCAAGCCCAACCAGATCGGGACGCTGTCGGACGCGGTCGACGCCATCGAGCTCGGCGCCGAGAACGGCATCGAGTCGGTCGTCTCCCACCGCTCGGGCGAGACCGAGGACACCACCATCGCCCACCTCACGGTCGGCGCGGCCGCGCCCTACATCAAGACCGGGACGGTCGCCGGCGAACGGACAGCCAAGCTGAACGAGCTCATCCGGATCGAGGACAACGCAGTATGAGCGGAGAAGAGCGAGAAGGCCTGGACGCCGCCGAGTCCGACGTCGACCCCGGGGCGGTCGACGACGCGGCGGACGAACCCGACGCGGCCGACGAGTCCGCCGGGGCGGACGCGGAACCCGCCGACGACGAGGCGGCCGACGAGGGACCGGCCCTCGACGAGGACGTCATGCCCGACGAGGAGGAGGCCGACCTCCTGATCCCCGTCGAGGACTACCTGGGCGCGGGTGTCCACATCGGCACCCAGCAGAAGACCCAGGACATGGAGCGGTTCATCCACCGCGTCCGGACGGACGGGCTCTACGTGCTGGACGTCAGCATGACCGACCGGCGCATCCGGACGGCCGCCGACTTCCTGGCCAACTACGACCCCGAGCAGATCCTCGTGGCGTCCTCGCGCCAGTACGGCCGCTTCCCGGCCGAGAAGTTCGCCGAGGCCGTCGGCGCGCGCGCCCGCACCGGCCGGTTCATCCCCGGCACCCTCACGAACCCGGACTACGACGGCTACATCGAGCCCGACGTCGTCGTGGTGACGGACCCGATCGGCGACTCGCAGGCCGTCAAGGAGGCTATCACCGTCGGGATCCCGGTCATCGCGATGTGCGACTCCAACAACACCACCGCGAACGTCGACCTCGTGGTGCCGACGAACAACAAGGGGCGCAAGGCGCTGTCGGTCGTCTACTGGCTGCTGGCCAACGAGACGCTCGACCGCCGCGGCGCGGAACCGGCCTACTCGCTCGACGACTTCGAGACCGAGATCTGACGCGAGGGTCGCGCTCTCGCGCACCCTCGAACCGAGGCTCGTTTCGCCCGCCCGGGACCGCGGTTCGTTCTCCGACTCCGCGACGTGCGACGGGTTCACTGGTTCCGTGAGTAGCGACGGGTTCACTGGTTCTGTGTGGTAGCGACGGGCCGCCGCGCGCACTCCCGGCCCGAGAACTTACCCGCGGCGAGCGCCGAGGGGGAGCCATGGACCTCCGCCTGGGGTCGGCGGTCGCGTGGGCGGTCGGGAGCGTCGCGTGGCTGCTCGGGCTGGTCGCTGCTGGGCCGATGGTCGGCGAGACGCCCCTGGTCACCGCCGCGGAGGGTGCAGTCGACGCGGCGCCCGGTTCGGTCGCCACGTGGGCTATCGAGACGTTCGGCGAGCGCGCGACGGACCTGCTCGTGTTCGGGGTCGGGGCGACCGCCGTCGCCGCGGCGGCGGCCGTCGGGGAGGCCCTGTCGCGGTCGGGGCTCGCGGACGACCTGCGGCCGCGCGACGCGCCCGTCCGGGAGCCGCTCCGGGTCGCCGTCGCCGTCGCCGTCGTCGCGCTCACGGGCGGGGCGCTCCTGTGGGCCGGCGGCGGGCCGTCGCTCCGCTGGATCGCGGCGACGGCGCTGGCACTGGTCCCGCTCGCGGCGCTCGCGTGGGTCGGCGGCGGGGAGACACCCGCAGTCGCCGGCCGCCGCCGGGCGCTCCGGACGGCGGGGTCGGTCGCGGGGGCGACCCTCGGGGCCGGCTATCTCTCGCGGCTGTTCGCCGGCGGGGACGACTCGCGGGCCGGCGCGCCGTTACCGCCGCTGACGGAGAAGACTGCGACCGGGACGACGACGCCCGCGGGCCCGGACGGCAGGGTGACCGCGGGCGACGGACCGGGGGCGCCAGCCGACGGGGCCGGGGGCCCGGGTGACGGGGACGGGGACGGGAGCGGGGGCGGGGGCGCCGGAACGGGGACGCCCCCGGCGGACCGAGGGACCCTCGACACGGTGCGCCGGCGACGGAACGTGACGATATCGGTCGCCGCGACGGGGGCGCCCTTCGGCTTCGACTTCGAGGGGATGCCGACGGCCGTCGGGACCGCGGACTCCCACTACGTCGTCGACAAGGCGGTCTCGGACCCCCGGGTCGACGCCGACGCGTGGTCGCTCTCCGTCGGCGGCGCGGTCGACCGCCCCTACGAACTCTCGTTCGACGAGCTACTCGACCACCCCGAGGCCCGTGACCTGACGGTGACGACCGTCTGCATCTCCAACCCGGTCGGCGGCGGCCTGATCAGCACGGTCGACTGGCG
>JBDGST010000055.1:0-23686 GCA_042217365.1 Haloarculaceae archaeon | reverse complement strand
CGGGGCTGGGTCGAAGAGGCCGTCGTCAACACGCTCTCGTACGTCCGCGCGGTGCAGCGCCGCGGCGACCGGGTCGGGGTCGGCGGCGTCGCCTACGCCGGTCGCCGGGGGGTCGACCGCGTCGAGGTGAGCGTCGACGGCGGCGAGACGTGGACCGACGCCGCCCTCGAAGCGCCGCCCTCGCCCCACGCCTGGCGGCGCTGGCGCTCGGTCGTCAAGCGGCCCGCCCGGTCGTCCCTGTCGGTCGTCACCCGCGCGACCGACGGCGAGGGTACCCGGCAGACGAGCCGTGAGACCGGCTCGCACCCCGGCGGGTCGACCGGCTGGGACCGCATCGACCTCACGCTGTGAGGCGGTCGGAACGAGTCGCCCTCACGCCACGGGAGCGGACACCGCTCACCCCGGGCGTTCGGCCTCGAACAGGCGCGCGCCGCAGTCCTGGCAGGTGACCGCGAAGACGTCGATCGACCGACAGCACGACTCGACGACCTCCTGGTCGAGGGAGACGGGCCCGTCACAGGCGGGACAGGCGTCGAGGAACGCCCGGAGGCCGTCGAGTACCCGGCTGCGCTCGTAGACGTCCACGTCCGTCCACGGCGGGTACCGCTCCCGGAGTGCCCCGGCCGCGGCGGCGTCGGCGAGGCGGGCCGCCCGCGACTCCCACTGCCCCGCGCGGCGGTCGTCGAGGAACGCGACGAACGCGCTCCCGTGCTCCTCGAACGACAATCGGGCGGGCGCGACGCCGAAGACCGTCGCTAGCTCCTCGCGGGCGGCGTCGCGCTCGCGGAGGTCCGCGATCCGGTCGCGCCAGTCCGCCCGGAAGTCGTCCGTCAGACAGAGGTCGTCCGCCCGGTCGCACTCGGTCACTGCGCCGGCCCGCCGCAGGGTACGTTCCACGTCGACTGCCTGGCCGTCGGCCGGGGCGACGTCCTCGCCGACTGCCTGGCCGTCGGCCGGGCCGCCCTCCTCGTCGACCGGTTGACCGACGGCCGGGCCGACGCCCCCGTCGAGTGCAGCGGGGTCCTTGTCGAACCACCGCAGCACCCGGTCGGGGAAGTACGTCTTCGTGATCCAGGGCGTCCCCGGAACGAGGTACCCGCGGAGGTAGATCGCGGCGGCGAACAGGGCAAAGAGGCCGCCGCCGACCAGCAGGCCCGCGAGCGAGCCCGCGGCCGACCGGACGGCGAGCGCGACGCCGCCGGCGGCGACGACCGAGAGCGCGAGGTTGAAGACGGTACAGGGGACACACCGGTTCTCGCCCGTGTACTCGGGCCGGCGGAGCCGACTGACGACCTGCGACGGAGTGAGCGACATCACACACCAGTTGTCGCTCGGTGCCGTTATAGACACCCCAGCGCGGCTGTAACCGGGTAGTAACGGGACCGAACTGGCGACCAGTCGGTAGCCAGATCGGTGCGTTCCGACGCGAACTGGCGACGACGCGAACCCGGTCGCGCGACCCGTGCCGTCGTCACCGGTGGCCCGCCGCGCGGGGAGTCTCCGGGGAACGGCCGGCGTGCCACGGCGCTCGAAACGAGAGCG
This sequence comes from Haloarculaceae archaeon, assembly GCA_042217365.1. Lineage (GTDB taxonomy): Archaea > Halobacteriota > Halobacteria > Halobacteriales > Haloarculaceae > JBDGST01. The sequence continues at coordinate 22,144 of JBDGST010000055.1, read as the reverse complement.
GGCGAGCCATCGGCCCTGCCAAACAGCTTTGGAAGGCCTGCGAGTAGCCCGACGCATGGCTGAAGGTGACACGTTCGTCAACGCGCTCGTCGGAGCCGTCGTGACAGTCGTCCTGGCCGGAATCGTCCCGTTCGCGCCGGTGCTCGGCGGCGGCGTCGCCGGCTACCTCCAGGGCGGGGACCGGTCCGACGGGGTTCGGGTCGGAACAGTCTCGGGCGTGATCGCGCTCGTTCCGGCGCTGCTGGTCGGCGGGTTCGTGCTGACGATATTCGCGGCGGTCCTGCTCGGCGGCCCGGGGATCGGCGCGCCGCGCGCGCTCGGCGCGGTCGGGGTCGTCGCGTTCCTCCTGGTCGCGCTCGTCGGGGTCGTGTACTTCGTCGGGTTCAGCGCCGCCGGCGGCTGGCTCGGCAACTACGTCAGACACGACACCGACGTCGACCTGTAACCGGGTCGCGAGGTCGTGCCCGGACGGGTCGCCGACCGGGGGATGGGTCCCGGGACCGCGCCGAGCGAACGGCCCCCCTGCGAGGGGTCCCGCAGTAGCCGGGTCATGGGATCGACTATTATCCCGGGGGCGGTACTGCGCGCATGGCATCCCCTTCCGGAAGCGACCGGGACCGGCGGCCGACGGCGCTCCGCGTCGAGTTCGAGGACTCCCCGAACGACGTCGACCCGACGACCGACCCCCGGTTCTCGTGGCGGCTCCCGGCGGCGGGCCGCGACGCCGGCCAGCGGGCCGCCCGCGTCGTCGTCGGGCGCGACCGCGAGGCCGTGGCGCGCGGCCGGGGCGACGTCTGGGACTCCGGCCGGATGGAGCGGACCGCCCCGCGGGCCCGCTACGGCGGGCCGGCCCTCGCGGGCGACGGGACGTACTACTGGTCGGTCGCGGCGTGGACGCGGGACGGCGACCGGACGGAGTGGGCCCGGCCCGCGGCGTTCACGACCGCGCTCCGGCCCGAAGACTGGCGCGGTGAGTGGGTCGCCCACCAGCCCGGCGTCGGCGACGCCGACGGCTGGCGGAGCCGGTGGCGGGCCGACGACTGGGACGGCGAGGAGTGGGTGCAGGTCGACCTCGGCGAGCGCCGCCGGGTCGCGGCGGTCGACCTCCACCCGGCCGACCCCGTGACCGTCGTCCGGACGCCCGACGGTGTCGCGGTGACCGACTCCTGGAGCGACAGCCAGCTCGAGGGCTTCGGGTTCCCGCGCGCCTACCGCGTCGAGGTCGCCGACGACCCCGAATTCGACGACCCGGCCGTCGTCGCTGAGGTCCGGGTCGACGACCCGCACGGGGGGGCGACCGACGGCGAGTCCGACGGGGGCGACCCCCTCCGGGTCAGGACCCACGACGCGGACGCGACCTGCCGGTACGTCCGCGTGACCGCGACGGAGCTACACCGCGTGACGCCCGCGCTCGGCGACGACGGGGACCGGAAGACGGTCCGGGCGGACCCGTGGCGCTGCTTCGCGCTGGCCGGGCTGGTCGTCCGCGACGCGGACGGAACGGACCTCGCGCCGGGCGAGGGGGTCGTCGCGTCGGCGTCGTCCAGCGTCGAGACGGCGACTTGGAGCCGCGAGTACCTGACCGCCGGCGATCCGGCGTCGACGGCCGCCTCGTCGTCGCCGCTTCTGCGAACCGAGTTCGACCTCGACGGGGCGGTCCGTTCGGCCCGGCTCCACGTCGCGGCGGTCGGGTACGGCGAGTGCTACGTGAACGGCGAACGGGTCGGCGACCGACAACTCGACCCGGCCTGGACGGACTACGAGCGCCGGGTCCGGTACGTCTCCCACGACGTCGGGGACCGGCTCTCCGCGGGGCGGAACGCGCTCGGCCTGTGGCTCGGCCGGGGCTGGTTCTCGAAGCGGGCCGTCGGCTGGGCGGGCGACGGCTCGCCGCGCGCCCGCGTCACGCTCACGGTCGAACTCGCGGACGGGCGGACCCGCACGGTCGCGACCGGCGACGACTGGCGGGCCGCCCCGAGCCCGATCACCGACAACGATGTCTACGACGGCGAGCGCTACGACGCGCGACGTGAGCGCGACGGCTGGGCGTCGCCGGAGTTCGACGACGACGGCTGGGACCCCGCGACGGCGGTCGACCCGCCGGGGGGCGCCCTCGAACCCCACGGCGTCGAACCCATGCGCGTCGTCGAGACGTTCGACGTCGGGACCGTCCGCGACCACCCCGACGGGCCGATTTTCGACTTCGGACAGAACCTCACCGGGTGGCTTGCGGTGACGCTCGACGACCCCGACGCGGGCGAGGAGGTCACGCTCCGGCACGCCGAGGACCTCACCGAGGACGGGGATCTCTCGACGGTCGACCTCCGGTCGGCCGACGCGACCGACGCGTACGTCGCCCGGGGGGACGACCGGGAGCGCTACGAGCCGCGGTTCACCTACCACGGGTTCCGGTACGCCCAGGTCGTCGCTCCGGGGGTCGACGACGTCACGGACCTCGTCGACCCGGAGGGGGTGACGGCGAAGGCCGTCCACACCGCGATGGACCGGACCGGCGAGTTCGCCTGCGCGAACGACGACCTGAACCGGGTCCAGCACAACGCGGTGTGGGGGCTGCGGGGGAACACCCACTCGGTCCCGGAGGACTGCCCCCAGCGCGACGAGCGCTTCGGGTGGACCGGCGACGCGCAGATCGCCAACCGGGCGCTCCTGTACAACTTCGAGGCGGTCCGGTTCGACGAGAAGTGGCTCGCCGACCACGCGGACGCGGCGTCGCCCATGGGGTACGTCCCCGACGTGATCCCAACGAAGGACGCCGAGGACCCCGCGGACCCGTCGTGGTCGGTCACCCGGGTCATGCTGCCCTGGTACTGCTACCTGCACTACGGCGACGAGCGGGTGCTCCGGGACCACTTCGAGGGGATGTGCGACTACGTCGACTACTGGCACGGGGTCGGCGACGGCCCGCTCGTCCCGGGGAGCTACGGCAAGTACGGCGACTGGCTCGCCCTGGAACGCGCGGACGACCGCCGGGGCCGACCCGTCGACTTGTTCCTCTCTGCCTTTCACTACCAGGCGACGGACACCCTCGCGCGGGTCGCGGACGTGCTCGGGAACGACGCCGCCGCGGCCACCTACCGGGAGCGGGCCGACGCCGTCGCCGCGGCGTTCAACGAGCGGTACTTCGACGCGGAGGCGGCGGCGTACGGGCCCGGGACGCAGGCGACCTACGCCGTCCCCCTGTTTCTCGGGCTCGTCCCGGACGCGGCGACCGACCGCGTCGTCGCGAACCTCGTCGGGAAGGTCGAGTCCGACGGCCGCGCGCTCCGGACGGGTTTTCTCGGCACCCGCCCGCTGCTCCACGCCCTCGCCGACCACGGCCACGCCGACCTCGCGTACGACGTCGTCAGCCGGTCCGGGCGGCCCGGGTGGGTGTACATGGCGGACCAGGGGGCGACGACGATGTGGGAGCGCTGGGACTCCGACGACCGGGTCGGCTCTGGCATGAACTCGCTGAACCACTCGCCGAACACCCACGTCTCGGAGTTCTTCTACCGGGTGCTCGCGGGGGTCCGGTTCGAGGACCGGCCGGCGACCGAGCGCGTGACGGTCGCGCCCGCGCTGGTCGAGGACCTCGACTGGGTCTCGGCGCGTCTCGACCTCCCCACCGGCGAACTCGCCGTCGACTGGGAGCGGGATGGCGACGGCGGGTACGACCTCTCGGTGGCGGTCCCTTGGAACGTCCGGGGGACGGTCCGACTGCCCGGCGCGGCCGACCGGCCCGTCGCGGAGTCCGGGACCCCGGTGGCCGACGGCCCGCCCGGCGTCCGGTCGGTCGAGCGCGAGGCCGGCGACCTCGTCCTCGAAGTGGGCTCCGGCGAGTACGCGTTCGGCGTCGGGCCGGGCGAGTGAACGCCCAGGCGCGATAGGCGTCCGCCGCGAAGGCAGGGGCCCGAGCGCCCGAACGCCGCGGCCATCCGTTGCTCCGCCCGGGCGGCGGCGCGGGCTCGCCGACAGACGGGTGCAGCGCGGGCTCGCCGACAGACGGGTACAGCGCGGGCCCGTCGACCTAAATACCTAACACGCTCCGGGATAGAGAGGCGGGCATGGTAACCGCGAGCGCTCCGGGGAAGGTGTACCTCTTCGGGGAGCACGCAGTGGTGTACGGGGAGCCGGCTGTCCCGTGTGCCATCGAGCGGCGGGCACGCGTGACCGCGGATCGGACGGACGACGGCGACCTGACGATCCACGCCGAGGACCTCTCGCTCGACGGCTTCACGATCGAGTACGAGGGCGGGCCGTCGGGGCGGCCGGACGTCGACGTCTCCCAGTCGCTGCTGGACGCAGCCATGGGGTACGTCGAGGGCGCTGTCGAACAGGCCCGCGACGTCGCCGACGCGCCGGACGCGGGCTTCGAGCTGACCATCGAGAGCGACATCCCGATCGGCGCCGGCATCGGCTCGTCGGCGGCGGTCGTCGTCGCGGGGATCGAGGCCGCGACGGCCGAACTCGGCGTCGACCTCGCGCAGCGCGAGGTGGCCGAGCGCGCCTACCGGGTCGAACACGACGTGCAGGACGGCCAGGCCTCCCGGGCGGACACGTTCTGCTCGGCCGTCGGGGGCGCCGTCAGGGTCGAGGGCGACGACACGCGCGCCATCGAGGACGCGCCGAACGTCCCCTTCGTCGTCGGGTACGACGGCGGCGCCGGCGACACCGGGGCGCTCGTCGCGGGCGTCCGGGAACTGCGCGAGGAGTACGGGTTCGCCGCCGACACCGTCGACGCGATCGGCGACCTCGTCCGCCGCGGGGAGGACGCGCTCGCCGACGGCGACCTGGTCGAACTCGGGCGGCTGATGGACTTCAACCACGGACTGCTGTCGGCGCTCGGGGTCTCGTCGCGGACGCTCGATACCATGGTCTGGGCCGCCCGTGACGCCGGCGCCTACGGGGCGAAGCTGACCGGCGCCGGCGGCGGCGGCTGCGTCGTCGCGCTCGACCCCTCGGCCGACACGCGGACCGCGCTACGCTACACCCCCGGCTGCGAGCAGGCGTTCCGCGCCGAACTCGACAGCGAGGGTGTCCGGCGCGAATGACGACCGTCCTCAAGCTCGGCGGGAGCGTCGTCACCCGGAAGAACGAACCCGAGACGGTCGACGACCGGGCGCTCGACGCGGCCGCCGCCGCGGTCGCCGGGGCGCTCGACGACGCCAGCAGGCGAGAAACCGACGAGGACGGGGCGGACACCCCGGTCGACGGGCTCGTCGTCGTCCACGGCGGCGGGAGCTTCGGCCACCACCACGCCGCCGAGCGCGGCGTGAGCGCGACCGAGGGGACGCGCGACGCGGGCGACGTGACCGCCATCCACGGCGCCATGGGAGAGTTGAACGCCGCGGTCGTGGAGGCGCTCCAGGCACGCGGGGTCGAGGCGCTCCCCGTCCGCCCGCTCTCGGTAGCCAGTCAGGACCGGGACGGCGACCTGGCGCTGCCGACCGGGGCCGTCGCGGCGATGCTCGACGAGGGGTTCTGCCCCGTCCTGCACGGCGACGTGGTCGTCCAGGCGGGGGCGGGCGCGACGATCGCCAGCGGCGACGACCTGGTGGTGGCGCTGGCGACCGGCCTGGGAGTCGACCGGGTCGGCCTCTGTTCGACGGTACCGGGCGTCCTCGACGCCGACGGGACCGTCGTTCCCCGGATCGACCGGTTCGCGGACGTGGCCGACGCCGTCGGCGAAAGCGACGCGACCGACGTGACCGGCGGCATGGCCGGGAAGGTACGCGCCCTGCTCGACCTGCCGGTCCCGGCACACGTCTTCGGTCCCGACGACCTCGAAGCGTTCCTCGCGGGCGGCGCGCCCGGGACGCTCGTCGCTGGCGGCGACGGTCCGGGGGACGAGGGATCCGCATAAACGCCCCGAACGAGGGGTCGACTGGCCGTCGTAACCTATTAGGACGCAGTCGGCAATGACAGAGACATGACGGCAGTCTCCCGCAAGGAGGGGTTCAGATACGGGTTCTACCTCTTCGCGTACTGGCTCGTGTTACTCGCGTTCAGCGGCGCACTCGTCGCCGCTGGCGCGTTCGTGATCGAAGAGTGGGTCACCGTCAAATCGATCGGGGCGAACAAAGACGGGGCGCAGGCGGTCCTCGGTGGGTTCGTCGCGTTCCTGGGCGTCCTGCTGTTCGGCGCGGGTCAGGCGGGGCTGGCCTACAAACTCGTCGCCGACGGGGCCGCGGCCGGGGTCGGGAGTGGGACGGGAAACGGGTCACCCTCCGATCCGTCACGGGGCGAGGAGGGGGAGCAGGTAGGGACGGCGACCGGGCCGACGACGGACGGGGCGAACGAACCGATCGAACCCATGGAGAACGAACCGGCCCCGGACACGGAGGCGGGGACCGCGGACGAACCCGGAGCGACGGCGACGCCGGAGCCCGACGGGGAGCCGCCGACTGAGGCCGGGACGACCGACGCCGAGCCGACGGACTGGCCGGGGGACGAGCCGACTGGACCGGGAGGGGCTGAACGAACGGCGGGCGCCTCGACCGACGCCGGGGGCGAAGCCGGGGCGGAGGACGCGGACGCGCCCGGGACCGATCCCGGGACGACTGCCCCCGGGGTCGAACCGCCGTCCGACCGAGCGGAAGGAGACGCGACGGAACCGGGAGAACCCGGGGACGCGCCGGGTGCCGAATCCTCTGCGGGTTCGGCGGGGCCGGATTCCACCGCGGAGCCGCTGGAACCGGAGGTCGCGGAGCCGAACGCCGGCGCGTCGACGGAGACGGCCGACGACGAGGGGGACGGGGCGAAATCCGGTGACGACGAGGCGGGTGACTTGCCGGGGGAGTCCCCGGCCGACGTCGCGAGCGAGAGCGAGATAGCGGAGCAACTCGGGTTCAGCGACGGCCCCGGCGGTACCGAGAGGGCCGGCGACGCGGAGCCGGTGGACGCGGCGGCCGACGACCCGGACTCGACGGACGAAGCGTCGGAAGAGGTCGGCGGCCGTGAGCAGGATGAAGGGACCGAACCGGACGAGGAACGGGATCCGCTCGCGTCCGGGTCGGACGAAGAGGGAGACCCGCTCGAACCGGACGACTTCGTCCCGGCCAGCGAGGTGGAGGGCGGCGCGGACGGGGACGACGCCGACCAGCAGGGGGAGGGCGTCGACGGTGGCGAGGCCGACGACATCGTGGAAGGCGCGGACGAGTCCGATGGCGGAGGGGACGACGAGGGTCCGGTCGAGGAGGGCGGTGTGGACTCAGTCGAGGGGGGCGACGAGAGCGAAGGCGACCAGAGCGAGGGCGACGAGTCGCTAGCGGACGCGCTCGCGGCGGGCGGTTCCCTGGACTCGGAGGACGACGGCGACGGGAGTGACGACGCGGCCGCGTCGGAAGAGTCGTGGACGACCGGAGAGGGCCACATGGGCGGTCCGGGGACCGGTGACGAGTCTGACGAGTAACGCCGGGAGAGCGGTTCTTCGCTCATACGGATTGCTATCCCTGTGTATCACCACGACCGCACGTCGTGGGGTCGATCCGGGAACGACTCACAGCGATCCGCACGACGGCGGTCCGCGTCAGTCCGATCCCGCGTCGGTGGGGCCCGGCGACCCGGAGCGGTCGTCCCGCGACCCGTACGCTTATTAAAACGGGGGGCCGTAGTTGGGGGTAACCGAGCAGACGGCCGCCCGGGTCGACGGTGTGGCGGCCGGCCGAGGTAGCGAGCCTCGACGCAGTCCGGACGGCTGTTCCGTCCGTCGCCGACGGCGGCGGGGGCCACGGGAGACCGGCTGGCCCCGGCCGTCACGCGGTCGGCGCGTGACGGAACGGGACCGACTCACGGGAGCTGTCACTGTACGCCGGCCGCCGCCGCGGGACGGGTGTGCCTGCCTCGGAGTGATACATATGGAAATCGAAATCGCAACCATCGGCGGTTACGAGGAAGTCGGCCGCCAGATGACTGCCGTTCGCGCCGGCGACGACGTCGTGGTCTTCGACATGGGCCTGAACCTGTCGAAGGTTCTCATCCACGATAACGTCGAGACCGAGCGGATGCACAGCCTCGACCTGATCGACATGGACGCCATCCCGGACGACCGGGTGATGTCCGACCTCGAGGGCGACGTGAAGGCCATCGTGCCGACCCACGGCCACCTCGACCACATCGGCGCGATCTCGAAGCTGGCCCACCGCTACGACGCGCCCGTCGTCGCGACGCCGTACACGATCGAACTGGTCAAACAGCAGATACAGAGCGAGGAGAAGTTCGGCGTCCAGAACGACCTCGTGAAGATGGACGCGGGCGAGACGATGTCGATCGGCGACCGCAACGAGCTCGAGTTCGTCAACGTCACCCACTCGATCATCGACGCCATCAACCCCGTCCTCCACACGCCCGAGGGCGCCATCGTCTACGGGCTGGACAAGCGGATGGACCACACGCCGGTCATCGGCGACCCGATCGACATGAAGCGCTTCCGCGAGATCGGGCGCGAGGACAACGGCGTCCTCTGTTACATCGAGGACTGCACCAACGCGAACAAGAAGGGCCGCACCCCCTCGGAGTCGGTGGCCCGGCGCCACCTCAAGGACGTGATACACAGCGTCGAGGACTACGACGGCGGCATCGTCGCGACGACCTTCAGTTCGCACATCGCGCGCGTGACGTCGCTCGTCGAGTTCGCCGACGACATCGGTCGCCAGCCGGTCCTGCTGGGCCGGTCGATGGAGAAGTACTCCGGGACGGCCGAGCGGCTGGACTTCGTCGACTTCCCCGAGGACCTGGGGATGTACGGCCACCGCAAGTCCGTCGACCGGACGTTCAAGCGGATCATGAACGAGGGCAAGGAGAACTTCCTGCCCATCGTGACCGGCCACCAGGGCGAGCCGCGCGCGATGCTCACCCGGATGGGCCGGGGCGAGACGCCCTACGAACTGGACGACGGCGACAAGGTCATCTTCAGCGCGCGCGTCATCCCCGAACCGACCAACGAGGGGCAGCGCTACCAGTCCGAGAAGCTCCTGCGGATGCAGGGCGCGCGCATCTACGACGAGGTCCACGTCTCGGGTCACCTCAACAGGGAGGGCCACTACGAGATGCTGGACGCGCTCCAGCCCCGGAACGTCATCCCGGCCCACCAGGACATGGCGGGGTACTCCTCGTACGTCAACCTGGCCGAGAGTCAGGGCTACCAGGTCGGCCGCGACCTGCACGTGACCCGCAACGGCAACATGATCCAGCTGGTCGAGTAGCATGACCCGCCAGTCCCAGGGGACTGTCGAGCGGGCCATCAGGCAGCGCCGCGAGCGCGTCAACGAGGCCATCCCCGAGGAACTCCCGATCGGCCACCCCGAGCGGCTCTACGAGGCCAGCCGGTACCTGCTCGACGCGGGGGGCAAGCGCCTCCGCCCGACGGTCCTGCTGCTGGTCGCGGAGTCCCTCGCGGACCGGGAGGTCGACCCCGCGACGGCGGACTACCGGTCGTTCCCGGCCGACGGCGGGCCCGTCGACGTGCTGAAGGCCGCGGTCAGCGTCGAGACCATCCAGTCGTTCACGCTGATCCACGACGACATCATGGACGACGACGACCTCAGGCGCGGGGTGCCGGCGGTCCACCGCGAATACGACCTCTCGACCGCGATCCTGGCCGGCGACACGCTCTACTCGAAGGCCTTCGAGGTGATGCTCGACACCGGTGCCGAGGCCGACCGGTCGGTCCGGGCGCTCTCGGAGCTCGCGACGACCTGTACCAAGATCTGCGAGGGCCAGTCCCTCGACATCGACTTCGAGTCCCGGGACGCCGTCGCGCCCGACGAGTACCTCGAGATGGTCGAACTCAAGACCGCCGTGCTCTACGCGGCGTCCGGGTCGATCCCCGCGGTCCTGCTCGGTACCGACGACGCCGTCGACGACCTGTACGGCTACGGCCTCGACATCGGTCGCGCGTTCCAGATCCAGGACGACCTGCTCGACCTGACGACGCCCAGCGAGAAGCTCGGGAAACAGCGCGGCAGCGACCTCGTCGAGGGCAAGCAGACCCTGGTGACGCTGCACGCCCGCGAGCAGGGCGTCGACGTGGACGACCTCGTCGAGACCGACTCGGTCGAGGCCGTCGACGAGGCCGAGATAGAGCGGGCCGTCGACCGCCTCCGCGAGTCCGGGAGCATCCAGTACGCCCGCGAGACCGCCCGCGACCTCGTCCACAGCGGGAAGGAGAGCCTCGAAGTCCTGCCCGACAACGAGCCCCGCGCCCGCCTCGAAGAGATCGCCGACTACCTCATCGAGCGCGAGTACTGAGCGCGGTGGGGCGTTCCGTGCGTGGGATTTTCAACGGCGCGGTCCGTCGATCTCGCGCAACCGGGCGAGTTCGTCCCCGGTCAGGTCGATCTCCGAGGCGGCGACGTTCGATTCGAGGTGGTCGACGTCCGCCGTCCCGGGGATCGGGAGCGTCACGTCCGAGTGGGCCAGGAGGAACGCCAGCGCGACCTGATGGCGGGTGGCGTCGTGCGCGTCGGCCACCTGGTCGAGGACCGGTGCGACGTCCTCGTCGCCGACCGTGTACAGCGGGCCCCACGGGATGAATCCGACGTCGTACTCCTCGCAGGCCTCCAGCACGCGCTCTTCCTCCCTGTTTCCGACGTTGTAGCGGTTCTGCACGGTCGCGACGTCGACGATCTCCCTGGCTGTTTCCAGTTGCTCGACCGAGACGTTCGAGAGGCCGACGTGGCGGACCTGGCCGGCGTCTTTCATCTCGGCGAACGCGTGGACGGCGTCCTCGAAGGGCCGGTCGGGGTCGGGCCGATGATACTGGTAGAGGTCGATCGTGTCGACCCGGAGCCGATCAAGGCTACACAGGACCTGGTTGTGGAGGTACTCGGGGTCGCCGCGGCGGGGCCACTCGCCGTCCCGGTGTCGCAACAGCCCCGCCTTCGAGGCAACCACGACGTCGTCGTCGGCGTCGAGTTCCTCGCCGAGGAGTCGCTCGCTCACGCCGGGACCGTACGAGTCGGCCGTGTCGAAGAAGTCGACGCCGAGTTCGACCGCGCGCCGGATCACTCGTCGGGCCTCGTCCTCGTCTTCGGGCGGGCCGATGATGTCCTCGCCGGTGAGCCGCATCGCGCCGAACCCGAGCCGGCGGACGGTCAGGTCGCCGCCGACGTCGAACGTGTCGCTCTGGGTGCTGCCGTCTGCGGACATGTCGGGAGGTGCTGACGGCGCCAGGAACTAAGCGATACGGGTACCGGCGACGCGCGTTCGGACGGCCGTGGCCCCGCGCGGGACGCGTCGCAGGCGGGTATCGACGCGCGCCGGCCGCCGTCGCGTCTCTCCGCCGACGCCGGCCGCCGTCGCGTCTCTCCGCCGACGCCGCCTGGTGTCACGCCTCCTCCCCGACGAACACCGTACGGAGTTTCTGGCCGCAGTCGGGGCAGCACAGCGACTGCCACTTCGCCGGGTCGAGGTCGCCGTAGGTCTCGGTCCGGATGGCCTCGTCGCGGTCGACCTCGCGGTCACACGTGTCACAGTACAGCGGGTCTTCGGCCATGTCGGCAGTACGCTTCGGGTCGAAAAGACGCTTCCGACGGGATACCGGCTGCAGACGCCTCCCCGGCGGGGGTACCGGGCGCGGAACGTTCGCGCCGGTCAGGCCTCGGGACCGCGCCACTCGAAGATGACGTCGCTGTGGCCCTCGTTTTTCGGGACCCAGACGATCTCGACGGTGGCCTCGCCGAAGTCGTAGTACTCGGTCGAGGCGTCGAACGTCCCCCCCTCCTCTTCGAGAACCGTCTCGTCGACGGCGAGTTCCTCGCTCGCTTTCCACCTGTCGCCGAGCACGCTCGTCGGGGAGACGCCGGACTGCAACTGGGCGCCGGCGACGCGGGCGTCGGTGCCGTCTTCCCTGACGACGACGCCGGTGACGATCAGCCCCATGTGCTTCGTATCGGCGACTTCGCCGCTCTCGTGGGTGATGACGAGCGCCTGGCCGGGACCGGCCGTGTCGCGCTTGTAGTCCGGGGTCTTGGCGAACTTCGGCGCCTGTGGCGGTCCCGTTTCGACGCCCAGGACCATGTAACTGACCGTCCCCGCGAGCACGACGACGACCGCGACGAGTAACACGGCCCCGATCACGGGACTCACTCCGCGTCCGTCTCCGCCCACTGTGGACCCATCCACCGTCATGACTCTTGCACTATTGACTCCGATTCGAGTATAAATTGTTTTCTGTCTGTTGCGGACGCGGCGGCCCTGACGGACGCGTCCGGGACGGAACGCGGTTCCGCGAGGCCGGGAAAACGGAACACGGTTCGGCGAGGCCGGGAAAGGGTGATGGCGATGGGGGCCGTCACCGTTTCTCGATGCGGGAGTTCCTCGGCGCCGCACTCGGGCCGACACGGCGGAACGCGGCGGCCGCCCTGGCCGCGGCGGTCCCCCTGTTCGTCGCCTACGTGCTCGTTCCCGGTCCGCTCGTCCAGTACGGGGCGTGGCTCGTCGCGTTCACCGTCTGGATGGGGTGGTTCGTCGCCGCCGGGGCCGACTACGTCTACGGCGAGGACTCGTGAGCCCGCGTGCCCGCGACGAACCGCCAGCCCACCGGGCGGAAGCGCCGGCTTCCGGCGCGCGGAGGCGGCCCGCCGTCGGTCGCCCGGGAGCGGTTCGAGCCGTCACCGGGGGGACCTCCCTTCCGGGTTCACACTCGCCGGTCCGTTCGAGGATCACCGTGTACTGGTCGACCCCGAAGTCCTGGGGGTCGCCGTACTGCATCGTCCGGGGCCGCGTGCCGACGTACAGGAACTCCTGCAGGGTCGAGCGCCGCCCGTTCCCGTCGAGGAACCGCGGCCGCCGGCCGAACGTCGCCGCCACCTCGTAGGGGTAGGTGTCCTCGGCGAGGAGCGCCCGGACGTACCGTTCGACGCGGTCGTTCGAGAGGACCGACGCGCGGAGCCCCCACTCCTCGGGAGCGAGGTACAGCAGCGACCGGTGGTAGTTGAGGACGATGTAGTCGGGACAGCGGTCGGGCATGTCCACGATGCGGATCGGGTGGCGGACGGGGTGTACCGAGGCGTCGTGCGGGACCCCGGCCTCCTGTGGATCGCCGACGTACGTCTCGATCGTCGCGTTCCCAGTCGCGTGCTGGTTCAGCCAGTCCACCGACTTGTCGCGGGGCTGTGCGGCGTAGCCGAGGTCGCCGCCGACGGCGTACGCGCCGCTGGTCACGAGCAACAGCGCGACGAGCGGGCGGGCGACGCCCGGCCGGGATTCGTGCAGGCGCCTCGCCGCTATCGCGACCACGAGCACGAGCAGCGGGAAGGTCAACAGCAGGTGGTGGGTCCGGACGTACGCCCAGGTCGAGTAGACGGCGAGGAGCGTCCCCACGGCGACCAGTGCGAGGCGGACCGCGTCGGCCGCCGGCGACCGCTCGCGGAGGTGTGACACGCTCGCGGCGAGACTCGCGGCGGACGCCGCGGCCAGCGGGAGGCCGAGCCCGTGGAGGTACCCCCGGGCGATCCACCACCAGCTCGGCTTTACCCGCCAGCCGTGCGGGGTGTCCTTCTCGCTGGTCAGGCGGAGGAGCCGTCCTCCCAGTTCCGCGGGGTCACCGACGATAACGCTCGGGTAGCCGACCAGTATCAGCACTGTCCCGATCCCGACCCCGGTCAGGAGGAATCGCGGGCGGACGAACCGCTCGCGGAGGGCCCCGTCCTCGCGCCGGGCCCGGAGGAGGAACGCGGCGCCCAGCACGAGCGCGCTGGCGCCCCCGTTGAGCTTCATCGCCGCGGCGAGCCCGCCGGCGACACATCCCCAGTAGAAGGTCCCCTTCGCACCCGTCCGGAGGTACCGCTGGGCGAGGTGGAAGGCCAGCAGGAAGAAAAACAGGGCGGGGATCCCCTCGCCAGCCTCGTGTGCGAGTACGAGCACGCCCCAGGTGAACGTCAGCAACAGCGCGGCGAGGCGACCGGTCGCCCGGTCGCGGGCCGCGGTCCCCGTCCGGTAGACGAGGTAGACCGAGCCGACCGTGAGCGCGACGTTGACGAGTCGCATCGCGAGGACGCTCGCGGTCCAGAGCCACCCGGGCGTCCGCAGCCAGTGGCGCCAGAAGCTCACGCCGACGTGTCGCCCCATGTCCGCGAAGCCGTCGAGCTGGCCGGCTGCGGCGGCGGCGAGGGCGACCGGGATCAGCACGACTGCGCCCACGTAGAACGTCGCGCCGTAGCTCCGCCAGTAGGTCACGCCCTCCCGGAGCGAGTCGTAGCTCGCGCGCTCGGAGAGCGCGGCGAACGCCTCGATGGCGTCGACGACCCGCCAGCGCTCGTCGCGGGTCGCGAAGTTCGGGAGGCGGTGCCAGATCCAGAACCCGGCGAGGACCGCTGCCAGCAGGAGGATGTACCCGAGGTACGGGTCGGCCCGGAGGTCGTCTTCGACCTGCCGTCTGGCCGCCCGCACGGGTTCGGCGAGGACCCGACGCATGTACCTGCCGTCTTCACCCCAGCGGTAAAAAGGGCGCGAGTCGTCGCGCGACCGGCCGGCGACCGGTCGAACCACTACTGATACTGTCGGCTGTAACTTCGTAAAGATATCCGCCACCTCGGCGTGGCGGAATTCTTGATGGGCTTACAGCCGGCAGTATGAAAACCGACACCGGATCTCGCGCGGTCACCGGCGCTCTCGTCGGCCCTCGACTGTCCGTTTCGACGCAACGCGCGGGAGCATCGGACGGGCGCTGTTGCCAGGGCGTGAATGCAGCGGGGTCGGTGTGAAGTGGGAGGATGCGGGGGCAAGACCTGGGTTGTCCGGAAAATGGGGGCTGGAGGTGGTACAGCGTCCCGTTCGGTGGCTGGCTGGTCTGGCCGAACTAGTTCGGCCACCTTGGTGTTTATCCCGGACTCGGATAAAAACTGTACCCAACATCGTGGGGTATCGTCCGGGGGCGCGACGACCATTCTCCGGCGTCACCTGCGGCCAGCGGACGTGCCGGGTACGGGAACAGCGAGCGGGGGAGTCCGGGACGACGGGAGCGGTCAGGCGGAGGCCCGTTCGAGCGCGTCCTCGATGTCGTCGGCCTGGGTGACCCCGACGAACCGTTCTACGATCCCGTCGTCGTTTTCGATGACGAGGGTGGGGAGCGAGCGGACCTGGTACTCGTTGGCGACGTCCTGCTCCTCGTCGACGTTGACCTTCTCGAACTCGACGTCGCCCCACTCCTCGGCCAGGTCTTCGAGGATCGGGTCCTGGGTCTTGCAGGGGCCACACCAGTCTGCGTAGAAGTCCTTGAGCGTGACAGTCATGCGTCCGGAGACAGGTAACAAACGGGCGCGCATAAGCGTTTTCACTACTGGCACGGCCGGCACACGACGGGAACTCGCGACGTCTCCTCGGGTGATCGCCACTTGAGCGTCGACTCGGACCGGCCGGTATCGTCGGGTCGCGGACGAAAGGCTTAGGCGGGCGGCGAACCCACCGACGTGCATGAGCAGCAACGACGGCGGCGGGTTGATGTCGAGCGCGGGGCTGGTCCGGTACTTCGACGCCGAGGACCGCAACGGCATCCGCATCGACCCGCGAACGGTGATCGCGTTCGGTGCCTTCTTCGGCTTTATCGTCCTGATCCTCCGCGCCTTCGCGTTCTGACGGGACCGGAGCGCGCGGGACGGCTGGCCGACCGACCGGGAGTCTCCGGTCCACGACGAGGGGTCGGGGCCGAACCGTCCACGACGAGCGGCGGAAAAACGCATTCCCGGCGCGTCAGTCGTCCGCGACGGCCGACGCGTCGCCGCCGGCCGGCATCCGCACGTCGCGGACGAACCGGACGAAGTTGTCGAAGACGCGCTTGGCCTCGCAGGCCGCCCGGTAGTTCGCCGGCTCGACGCCGTCGAGAACCCCCTCGATGCGCTCGTCGGAGAGCTGGTCGTCTTTCCCTCTCGTGACCTCCGCGGCGGTCTCCATGTCGTACTCCGGGTGGAACTGGACGCCGAAGACGCGGTCCTTCCGGAAGCCGTGGACGCCGTAGTCGTTGCCGGCGATCCGTTCGGCGCCCGGCGGCAGCTCGGCCACGCGGTCCGAGTGGCTCGTGAAGACGGTGAACGACTCCTCGACCCCGTCGAACAGCGTCGAGTCGGCCTCGCGCTCGACGGTCCGGTATCCGATCTCGTACTCGCCCATCGGCTCGACCGTACCACCGAGCACGTCGGCCAGGAGCTGGTGCCCGTAACAGACGCCGAGGAAGGGGAGGCCGCGGTCGATCGCATCGTGGATCCACGCCTTCGTCGGTTCGATCCAGTCCTCGTCCCAGTACACGGAGGCGCGCGAGCCCGTGACGACGGCCCCGTCGACGTCGCCGAGGCCGTCGAGAGAGGGCGGAAGACCGCCACCGGGCAGGTGGTACTCGACGAGGTCGGCGTCGAGTTCGCGCCGGAAGTTCCTGCGGGTCTCCTCCGGTTCGTGAGCGGCGTTCAACAGCGCGAGACGGGGGCGACTCATCGTGTGGTCGAAAGCCCCTGCGGCTCAAAAGGCTGTTTCCCCGCGCGACATTTGCCACTGTCTCTCACGGCAGAGGGGACGGGGCAGACGACCGGCAGGCCGGGGCCCGGTGGGTTCAGCCGGATTCCGACAGAAATGCCGCGAGCGCGTCGGAGACGGCTGCGTCGGACTCGACGAAACAGAGGTGCCCGCCGTCGACGGGGGTGAACTCCCCGCGAGGCAGGTCCCCGGCGAGCGACCGCCCGGCGGAGACCGGCACGACGGCGTCGGCCTCGCCGTGGAACACCATGGTCGGGGTCGTGACCTCGTAGAGGGCGTCGGCCTCGTAGCCGGTCATCGCCGCGGCCTGGGCCTCGAACCCCTCGCGGCCGGCGTCGCCATCGGCGCGCCACTCGACGATCCGGTCGACGACGTCGGGGTGGGCGTCGAGGTCCGCCGCGACGGCGTTCGCCAGCGACGCCCGGAGCGCGCTCGGGTCGTCCCGGGGGGCGAAAAGCGAGTCCAGCGCCGCGCGGTCGACGGTGTCGCCGCTCGCGGCCGTCCCGAACAGCGCGAGCGACTCCGCGCGGCCGTACTCGCGGGCGTACTCGACGGCGACCATCCCGCCGAGGCCGGCGCCGACGACGTGGGCCGACCGGGCGCCACAGTCGGCCAGCACCGCCTCCAGGTCGGCCGCGAGCGTGGCCACGTCGTAGGGTCCAGGGGGGGCGTCCGAGCGCCCGGTCCCGCGGAGGTCCCAGACGACCGTCTCGAACGGGCCCGCGAGCGCGCTGTGTTGCCACCCCCACACCCAGGCGCCGTAGCCGACCGGTTCGACGAAGACGACGGTCTCCTCACCCCCGTCTCCGGCCCCGTCCTCACCCTCGGTCTCGTAGTAGAGGTCGACGCCGCGGTTCGTGGCGACTGGCATGGGCGCCCGTTCGGCCGCCGGGCCCAAGGCAGTCCCGGTCTGACGGGGGCGGTCGCCGCCGGAGCGGCGCGCCCGTCCATACCGACCCCCGCGTTTAATCCAGACGGGTGCGAACTCCGGACGTGCCGAGAGAACTCGAGCGGGACCTCGGCCTCTACGCGACGGTCACGGTCAGCGTAGGGGCGATGATCGGGAGCGGGATATTCGTCCTGCCGGGGCTGGCGGCGAAGATCGCCGGTCCGGCGGTGGTCGTCGCCTACCTCCTGGCCGGCCTCCTGGTGCTGCCGGCGGCGCTCTCGAAGGCGGAGATGGCGACCGCGATGCCCGAGTCCGGCGGGACGTACCTCTACATCGACCGGGCGATGGGGCCGCTCCCCGGGACGGTCGCCGGCCTGGGCGCCTGGTTCTCGCTCGTGTTCAAGAGCGCGTTCGCCCTCGTCGGTCTCGGTGCGTACCTCCTGCTGTTCGTGGATCTGTCCGACAGCGTGGTCACGGCCGTGGCGCTCGGTCTGGGCACCTTCCTGCTGGTCGTCAACGTCGCGGGCGTCAAACAGACCGGACGCCTCCAGGCGACTATCGTCTCGCTCGTGGTCGTGGTCCTGTTCGCGTTCGTCGCCGACGGCCTCACGTACGTCGAGGGCGCGCGGTACCACCCCTTCTTCGCGACGGGCGGGGGCGGACTCCTCGCGGCGACGGGGTTCGTGTTCGTCTCCTACGCGGGCGTGACGAAGATCGCGAGCGTCGCGGAGGAAGTCGAGGACCCGGGGCGGAACATCCCCGCCGGGATACTGCTGTCGATCGGCGTGATGATGCTGGTCTACACCGGGGTCGTCTACGTCGTCGTCGGCGTCGCGCCACACGACGCGCTCATGCGGGACGACATGCTCACGCCGATGGCGCTGGCCGCCGGGGAGTTCCTCGGGCGCGGCGGGGAACTCGCGGTGGCGGGAGTGGCGGTACTGGCGCTGACGAGCATGGCCAACGCCGGGGTCCTCTCGTCGTCGCGGTTCCCGCTGGCGATGGCGCGCGACGCGCTGGCGCCCGACTCGCTGGCGGTCGTCGACGACCGCTTCAAGACGCCGGTCAACGCGATCGGCCTCACCGGCGGGGTCCTGCTGGTGCTGGTGGCGCTCGTTCCCGTCCGGGACCTGGCGAAACTCGCCAGCGCCTTCCAGATCCTCGTTTTCGCCTTCGTGAACGCGGCGCTGGTCGCGTTCCGGGAGAGCGACCTGTCCGCCTACGACCCGGAGTTCGTCGCGCCGGGCTACCCGTGGGTCCAGCTGTTCGGCATCGGCGGCGGGGTCGTCCTCCTCACGCAGATGGGCGCGGTCCCACTCGTGGGCGCGGTCGGCATCGTCGTGGCGGGGGTCGCCTGGTACCGCGTTTACGGCCGCGAGCGGACCGAACGCGAGGGGGCGGCGCTGGACGCGATCCGGCGCTCGACCAAGCGGTTCTCCCTCGAGCGGGTCCGCGAGCGGATCGCCGGCGGCGCCGGCCGCTCGGCCCTGGTCGCGGTCCGCCCGGAGACGAGCCTGAACGACGAGCGGACGCTCCTGTCGGTCGCGGGCGACGTCGTCGACGAGGACGGCAGCGTGACGCTCGCGCGCTTCGACGAGGTCCCCGACCAGACGACGCTCGCGAGCGTCGCCGACGAGGAGTCCGAACACGCCCACGAAGCCGATCTGCTCGCGGACGGGCTCGGCATCGACACCGAGGTGACCGACGTGGTGACCCACGACATCGAGGAGGGGGTCGTCCACTACGCGGCGTCCCACGGGCAGGACCTGGTCGTCGGCGCCTGGGAACCCGACTACTTCCACGGGGAGATGCTCGGCCACGACATCGACTGGTACATGAACCACGGGGACGCGGACCTGCTGTTCGTCCGTGACCGCGGGTACGAGGACATAGACGAGGTGTCGGTCGTCGCAGAGCGGGGCGTCTACGACACCCTGTCGGTCCAGGCGGCCGACGCCATCGCGTCCGCCCACGGCGCAACCGTGACTTTCCTCTACCCGCTCGCCCAAGACGCGAGCGACGAACAGGCCGCGTCCACCGAGGAGTACCTGGAGACGCTCGTCGACCTCTGCTCGGTTGCCGCCGAGTATCGTCTGTTCAGGACCGACGACCCCGAGAAGGGCGTCTACTCGCTGGCCAGCGAGAGCGACGTCGCCGTCGTCACGACGAGTTCACACAGCCTCCTCTACGACGTGCTCGTCGGGACGCTCCCCGACAGGCTGGTGCGCGACCTGCCCTGTACCGTGGTGCTCGCACACGCGAACCGCTCGCGGACGGCGACGTCCCTCCGGTACGTCCTGGAGCGGGTCGCGTTCTGAGCTCCGGGGCGTCGGCGAGGACGCCCTATCATACGGACCGTTGTAATTCGTTACCGCTATCGCGGAAGAGATCGGTCCGTGCGGGTCGGGAAACCACCAGTGTTCGATAGCCCTGTCGAAAATGGTCACAACGGTCCGTATCAGGCGTCTGCGACCTGCTGGAGGACGTCCGGGGCGTCGGCGAGCGCGTCGTCCAGTTTCTCGACGTCGGGGCCGCCGCCCTGCGCGAAGTCAGGCGGGCCGCCGCCGCCGCCGCCGACTTTCGCCGCGAGGCGGCTGACGACTTCCCCGGCGTTGACGCCCGATCCCTCGGGGACCGCGACCACGAACGTCGCGCCGTCGTGGCCGGACCCGAGCACCGCGATCTCGCCCTGGTCGACGAGCGCGTTGGCCTGGGCGCGCAGTTCCTCCATGTCGGCGTCGATCCGCTGGACGACCGCCGTGGCGTCGTCGACTTCGACCTCCGTCGCGTCGCCGCCGCCGGCGGCGCGGGCCTCCGCGAGTTCCTCCTTGAGCGACTCGATGGTCTTGGCGCGCTCCTTCCACTCCTCGAAGAAGCGGGCGGCCGTGTCGGGCACGTCCTCCGGCGCGACGTCGAGCACGTCCGCGGTCTCGTAGAGGGCGTCTTCGGTGTCCTGCGTGGCCTGGATGGCCGCGTCGCCGGCGGCGAACGTGATGCGGACGACGCCGTCCTGGACCCGCTCGGTGCCCAGTATCTTGATCGCGCCGACGTCGCCGGTGCGGGCGACGTGGGTCCCGCCGCAGGCCTGGACGTCGTCGTCGACGTGGATCAGCCGGATCTGCTCGCCGGTCGGGATGCCGCCCTGGTAGAGGTCGAAGCCGTGTTTCTCCTCGGCCTCGTGGCGGTCGGGCCACTCCTGTTTGACCGACGTGTTCGCGCGTACGACGTCGTTCGCGCGGTGCTCGATCTCCTTGACCTCCTCGCGGGAGACCGACTCGTAGTGGGTCACGTCGATTCGCGATCGCTCGGTGCCCTTCTGGGCGCCGGCCTGGCGGACGTGCTCGCCCAGCACCTGCCGGGCGCTGTGGACGACGGCGTGGGTCGCGGTGTGGTGGCGCATCAGGCGGCGCCGCCGCGTCGCGTCGACCTTCCCGCGGACGAAGTCCCCCTTGCCGGGGTTCTCGTCGCACGTGTGGAGGATCGTCCCGTCGACGATCTGCACGTCGTCGACCCTGGCGGTCACGTCGTCGGTCGAGAGCGTCCCGTGGTCGGGCGGCTGGCCCCCGCCCTCCGGGTAGAACATCGTCTGGTCGAGGACGACGTCGTAGCGGTCGTCCTCCCGTTCGAACACTTCGAGCACGACGGCCTCGAACTCCGTGCGCTCCTGGTCGTCGTAGTACAGGCGGTCGGTGTCCGGCAGCTCCCCGAGGCGGTCGTCGTACGGGCGCGACTCGTCGGTCGTCCCCGCCTCGCCGCCGCCGTGGCGGTCGGCGACCAGCGCGTAGAAGTCGTCCGGGACGGCGACGTCGACGCCGCGCTCCGCGGCGATCTCCTCGACCATGTCGGGCTGGATCCCGTGGGAGTCGTACAGCTCGACGAGCTCCTCGGCCGGGATCGGCGCGTCGCGCCCGGCGTACTCGTCGGCGAGTTGGCGGACGCGGCGACCGCCCCTGTCGAGCGTCTCGCGGTACTTCTCGACCTCGGTGCGGACGATGTCGCGGACCGTGTCGCGGTTCTCGTAGCCCAGGCGCTCGGCCTGCATGTCGACGAGTTCGTCAAGCGGCGCGTCGACGCCGACGGTGTCGGCCAGGCGCTTGGTCCGCCGGAGGACCATCCGCGCGAGGTAGCCCGTCCCGACGTTCGAGGGGACGATCTCGTCGCCGAGCATGTACGCGAGCGCGCGGCAGTGGTCGGCGATGGCGTAGATGTCCTCCAGCGGTTCGAGCAGCTCCCGCAGTTCGTCGGTCGGGACGCCGACCTCCGCGGCGACGTCGTCGCGGGCCACCTCGACGTCGTCGGCCTCGTCGATGTCCATCCGCCCGGCGAGCTTCGCGGCGCGGTGGACGAGCTCCTCCTCGCGCCCGTCGTAGTCGAGGCCGGCGTTGTCCTTCAGGAACTCGATCATCTCGGGGTAGACGGCCTCGTAGACCGTCGGCGTGCCCTGGGACATCCAGGTCCACCGCTCCAGCCCGTAGCCCGTGTCGATGACCCGGCGGTCCATCCGGCTGTAGGTGTTCCCGTCTTTCATCTCGAACTCGCCGTCGGGGTCGCGCTCGAACTGCATGAACACGAGCGTCGCGAGTTCGGCGCCCTCGTAGATGACCTCGAACGCCGGGCCGGCGTTGCCCCCGCCCACCCAGGGGTCCTCGATGAGCGTGACGTCCTCGCGGTCGGCCCCGACTTCCGCGAGCAGGTCCATGCAGTACTCGACGCACTCGTCCTTCCAGTAGACCTCCCCCTCGTAGGCGTAGTCGGTCCCCTCGTCGGCGTTGAACGCGTGGTGGCCCATCA
>JBDGST010000156.1:0-29214 GCA_042217365.1 Haloarculaceae archaeon | reverse complement strand
GGGACATCCCCGCCGACTTCATCGAGGGCGGCGTCTGGAAGTCGAACCTCCGGCAGCTCGCCCGCCAGCGGATGGACGACCACGGCTGGACCTGCGACTGTATCCGCTGTCGCGAGGTCGGGCACAGCGACGCCGAGCCCCGCGACGTGACCCTCGACGCGACGACATACGAGGCCGCGGGCGGCACCGAGCACTTCGTCAGCTTCGAGGACCGCGACCGAGACCTCCTCGTCGGGTTCTGCCGGCTCCGGTTCCCGAACGACCCGGTCCGGCGCGAACTCGCCGACGCCGCCGTCGTCCGTGAGCTACACGTCTACGGCGACGAGGTCGGCGTCGGCAAGGACGCCGCCGAGGGCGGCCAGCAGCACCGCGGGTACGGCCGGCGACTGCTCGAACGGGCCGAGGAACTCGCCGCCGACGCGGGGTACGGCAAGATAGCGATCCTCTCGGGCGTCGGCGCCCGGGAGTACTACCGGCAGAAGCACGGCTACCGCCAGGACGGCCCGTACGTGAGCAAGCGGCTGTGACCGGCCGAGCGGGGGAGATCCGAGCGGGGCAAGATCCGGGTGGAGCGGGACCCGGTCGGAGCGCGGGTATCGACGCGAACGGCGAAGCCGCGAGCGGAGCGATACCGGGGTTCGGCGGGAGTTTTACCGGCCCCGGTCAGCGGTCCCTGGGACCGCCCGCGCCGGGACCGCGGGAGCCCAGGAGCAGGGCGACGGCGGCGATCAGGAGCACGACGAGCGCCGGGTGGAGCGCGGGGCCGGACCCGGTGGTCGTCGGCGCCTCCGTGCTGCCGGACCGCACCGCGAGGTCGCCGGCCGAGATGCCGTCGACCGCGACGTCGCCTTCGGTGGCCGGGAATTCGAGCACGACCGTCGTCCGCTCGCCGGGAGCGAGCGAGACGGTTCGGCTGGCGACCGGTTCACCGTCGACCGTCGCGTTGAGTGTTCGCGACGCCGTCGCGTTTCCCCGGTTCGCGACGGTCACCCGGACGGACGCGTTGAACCCGGTCCGGACCCAGTCCGGGAGCGACCCGACCGCGATGACCGAGAGGCGCCGGGTCGGCTCCGTCGACGCCGCGGCGGTACTCGTCGGCGTACTTTCCGCCGACTCCTCGACCGTCACCGTCCCGATCGCGACCCCCTCGACCGCGAGGTCGTAGTCCCCCGGTGCGACGAACGTCGGGTCGAAGGCGATGGCCTCCTCCTCGCCCGGATCGAGTCGAACCCGTCGCGTGGCGGCCGTCTCGCCGTCGACCGTCAGCGCCACCTCGAACGTCCCGGTCCGGCCGCCAGCGTTCGCGACGGTCACCGATATGACCGGCGACTGGCCGGCGAGGACCGTCCCCGCGTCGAGGTTCGTGTCCGCGATCTCCAGGGCCGCGGGGGCTGCCGTCCCCGTCGCAGTTTCAGTTGCCGTCGGTGCAGGCGACGGGCTCGGCGTCGGTGACGGCGTTGCGGTCGGCGAGGGCGTCGGCGTCGGACTCGGTGACGGAGAGGGCGTCACCGTCGGCGAAGGGGTCGGCGACGGCGTAGATCCCTCGGTCGGCGTGGGTTCTTCGGTCGGCGTGGGTTCCTCGGTCGGCGTGGGTGATGGAGTCGGCGAGTCGGTCGGAGTTGCCGAAGGGGTCGGCAACGGTGTTGGATTGGGCGTCGGCGTCGGGGTAGGCGTCGGTGTCAGCGACGGTGTTGGAGTGGGAGTCGGCGTCGGGGTAGGCGTCGGTGTTGGAGTGGGAGTCGGCGTCGGGGTTGGAGTGGGAGTGGGAGTCGGCGTCGGGGTTGGGGTGGGAGTGGGAGTCGGCGTCGGGGTAGGCGAGGGGGTCGGCGTCGTGTTCGCCGCGGCAGAGACGGTTCCATCGACGGCGACGCTCCCGTTGATAGTCAGGAAACTCAGCAACACGAAGACGGCGAGCGAGAGTGCCGCGACCTTCTCCATGCACGCGTCACGTCACTCGACGGAAATTGTTACAGGGGGCCATCTCGGGAGTAGGCGCGTCCTGAAATCGCTCGTCTCTCCCCGTCAGGGCTGCGGATCCCGGCGGACTCGGGGAGTGAACCGAGACGCGTCCCCGCTGTCATACGGATCGCTGTAACGATTTACCGGGACGACCGCACACAGTCGTGCGGTCGATCCGGTACTGACTTACAGCGATCCGTATCAGTGCGGCGTCACGGACGGTGGCGTGACCGGCGACCCGCCGGACGCGGTCCGGACGAACGCGCCGAAGTCCATCTCGACCCAGTACAGTTGCCCCCGGTAGCGGGCGAGCCACTCGCCGCCGGACCCGTCCCCGGCGACGGCCTCGCGGGCCCGGAACCGCTCGACCAGCGCGGCGAACCCCTCGTCGTCCGTCGAGTCGGGGCGGTACGTGTCGTTCAGCGCAGCCTCGACGACAGACGTCTCGGCGTCCGAGAGCTTCGACAGGTCGAACGCGTAGCGCTCCCGCAGCTGGGCGGCGTAGGCCCCGGAACTGTTCGCGACGACCGTCGCGTCGTAGCGGTACACCGTCAGGGTCGTCTCCGTCACCCCTTCGACCGCGACCGGATAGGTCTCACCCCGGTAGCGGACCGCGCTGTACTGCTGCTCCGGGACGAGCACTGAGGCGTCCGCTTCCCGCCGGGTGTACGTGACCCCGACGCCGAAGTCGTACCCAGGCCCGGACGGCCGCCGTCGCGGCCCCCGTTCGAACGCGCCGGAGAGCCGCTGCCGGTCGACCGCCGGGAGGTCCGCGAAGGCGACGACCGAACCGTTCACCGACGACGCGTTGAAGTCGATCCGGACCCCGGCGCGGTACCCGGGTTCGGTCCCGACGGCGGTCTGGGACAGGTTGTAGAACTTCCCCTCGTGGCGGAACGGCAGACCCGACCCCGAGCGGACGGGCGGGTCCAGTGCGACGACCGTGGCGGAGCCGTTCTCGACCGCAGCGAGGGCGACAGCGGACGCCGGCGGATACGGGAGGTCCGTGGCGGTCGGGAGCGGGCGACTGGCACGCTCGGCCAGGGCCTCGTCGTCGTCGATCGGATGCATCGACAGCGACCCCGCCGCGTTCGAACAGCCCGCGAGCGACGCTACCAGGAGGACGGCCGCGAGCGCGAGGACGCGACGGCTCGGCATACCTGTTGTTCGATTGACGGGCATGAATATCTTGTGTGGGTCCGGATGCGTGGCACCCACGGGCGCTCCCGAACGATGCCGTCACCGACAGGGGGTCAAGAACGATGCCAGGACCGAACGGAGGACCCGAACGACGTCGACAGTGGCGGGATCGCCGTTCGCGCCCGGCAATAGGGTTATCCCGGGTCACTCCTAACCCTGAGACATGGCCGAGCAGGTACGCGACGGACTCTGGTTGCTGGATCTGGGCCTGTTCCCGCCGTTCGCGACGAACGGCTACCTCGTCGACGACGGCGAGGTGACGCTCGTCGACCCCGGGCTGCCGTGGAACCGGCCGAGTCTCCGGTCGGAACTGGCCGACGCGGGCTACGGTCCCGGGGACCTCGACCGTGTGTTGCTCACGCACTTCGACCTCGACCACTCGGGGGGTCTCGGGCACCTGTTGCCGGAGTTCGACGGCCCCGTCTACCTGGGCGCCGACGACGCGGCGATGGTTCGGGGGGAGACCGACCCCAGCAGCCGCCACCACAAGGGCGTCTTCCACCGGCTGGTCCGCCGGCTGTACCCGGTTCCCGGGGGGATCGACCTGGTCGACGTCGCAGACGGCGACGAGGTCGGCGGCTTCACCGCGTTCCACACGCCGGGACACAACCCGGGGCACGTCGTGTACGTCCACGACGGGAGCGTCGCGTTCCTGGGCGACCTCGTCTGGGAGACCGACGGCCGCCTCCGTCCGCCGTTCTGGCTCGACTCCTACGACATGCGGCAGGTCCGGGAGAGCATCCGCGAGCTCGCGACGCGGTCCCCCGCGTTCGACGTCGCGGCGGTGGCCCACGGCGACCCGATCACGAGCGAGGGCCGGCGAGCGCTCGCCGACTGCTCGGCGCGGATCTGACTGTTCCGTCGGCCCGCGAACGACACGCCTTTCCTCCCGAGCGCGGACGTGACAGTATGGACAGAAAGCGGGAGCTGACGAGCGTCGACCTCGCGGCCCTGGCGGGGGAGCTCTCCGCGTACGAGGGCGCGGCGGTCGACAAGGTCTACCTCTACCCCGAGCGGGACCTGCTGCGGTTCCGGATGCGACACCACGACCGCGGGCGCGTCGAGCTTTTGGCGTCGGTCGGCGAGGAGAAGTGGGTCACCACGGTCGACGCCGACCACGTCCCCGACGCGCCCGAGCGCCCGCCGAACTTCGCGATGATGCTCCGCAACCGACTCCGCGGCGCCGAACTCTCGGGGGTCGAGCAGTTCGAGTTCGACCGCATCCTCCGGTTCGAGTTCGGCCGCGACGACGAGTCGACGACAGTCGTCGTCGAGCTGTTCGGCGACGGCAACGTGGCCGTCCTCGACCCGGCGGGCGAGGTCGTCGACTGCCTGGAGACCGTCCGCCTGAAGTCCCGGACCGTCGCTCCGGGGGCGCAGTACGAGTTCCCCGACGCGCGGTTCAACCCGCTCGACGTCGACGAGGGGGCCTTCGAGGCGCGGATGCGCGACTCCGACTCGGACCTCGTCCGGACGCTCGCGACCCAGCTCAACTTCGGCGGCCTCTACGGCGAGGAGCTGTGTACCCGGGCCGGCGTCGACTACAACGTCCCCATCGACGAGGCGACCGACGACCAGTTGAGCGCGCTGTACGACGTCGTCAGCCGGCTCGCGGACCGCCTCCGCGGGGGCGACCTCGACCCGAGGGTCTACTACGAGCCGACCGACGACGGGGACGGGGGAGCCGGAGACGGCGAGTCCGGCGGGCCGGCGGGCCGCCGCGTGGACGCGACGCCGCTCCCGCTCCGGGAGTACGACCACCTCGCGAGCGTCCCGTTCGACCGGTTCACGGCCGCGCTCGACGACTACGTCACGAACGCGAGCGACGAGGACGAGCACGACGACGCGGGCGGTGGCCGCGAGCGCCCGGACTTCGAGAGCGAGATCGCAACCAAGGAGCGGATCATCGACCAGCAGGAGGCCGCGATCGAGGACTTCGCCGAGCAGGCCGAACGCGAGCGCGAGAAGGCCGAGCGGCTCTACGCGCGCTACGACCTCGTCGACGAGATCCTATCGACGGTCATCGAGGCCCGCGACGCCGGCCACGGCTGGGCGGCGATCGAGGAGCGGTTCGCGGAGGGGAGAGAGCGCGGCATCGAGGCCGCCGAGGCCGTCGTCGGCGTGGACGGGAGCGAGGGGACCGTGACCGTCTCAGTCGACGGTTACGAGGCCACCCTCGACCCCGAGGCGGGCGTCGAGAAGAACGCCGACCGGCTCTACCGGGAGGCCAAGCGGGTCGAGGAGAAGATGGAGGGCGCCGAGGCGGCCGTCGCCGAGACGCGCGAGGAACTCGCGGAACTCGAACGGCGACGCGAGGAGTGGGACGCCGAGGGAAGCGAGCAGGGGACGGCCGACGAAGGCGACCACGGGGACGAAAACGGGGGAGAGGAGGTCGACTGGCTCGCCCGCGAGTCCGTTCCGGTCCGGCAGTCCGAGGAGTGGTACGAGCGGTTCCGCTGGTTCCACACGAGCGACGGTTTCCTCGTCATCGGCGGCCGGGACGCCGAGGGCAACGAGGAGATAGTAAACAAGTACCTCGACCGCGGCGACCGCTTCTTCCACGCGCAGGCTCACGGCGGCCCGGCGACAGTCCTCAAGGCAACCGGACCGAGCGAGGCCTACGACGACGACGTGACGATCCCGGAGTCCAGCGTCCGGGAGGCCGCGCAGTTCGCCGTCTCGTACTCGTCGGTCTGGAAGGACGGCCGGTACGCGGGCGACGTCTACGAGGTGGGCCCGGACCAGGTGACCAAGACGCCCGAGAGCGGCGAGTACCTGGAGACCGGCGGGTTCGCCATCCGCGGCGACCGGACCTACCACCACAACACGGAGGTCGGCGTCGCCGTCGGGATCACCTGCGAACCCGAGACGCGGGTGATAGGCGGCCCCCCGTCGGCCGTCGAACCGCGGGCGGAGACGACGATCGAGGTCGAACCCGGGCGGTACGCGCAAAACGACATCGCCAAGCGGCTCTACCGGGAGTTCAAGTCCCGCTTCGCCGACGACGCGTTCGTCCGGAAGATCGCCAGCCCCGACCTGATCCAGGAGTTCCTCCCGCCGGGCGGGAGCCGGATGGTCGACGACTGATCCGGAGCGCCGAACAGAAAATACCCTCGTAACCGGGGGAGAGCGGAGTTGATCTCAGAGCCGAGACGGCGGAGCCGAGCTCAGAACCGGAAGACGGCGGAGCCGAGCTCAGAGCCAGTAAACGGCGGCTTCGTACGGCCGGAACGTCGCGCCGTCGGGGTCAGTCGGCGGGTCGTCGTAGTTGGCGATGGCGACCGCCGCGTCGCCCGTGTCGACCGCGGGCCCGTCGGCCGGCGCGCCGGCGTCAAACATCGCTTCCTCGTCCGACCAGTTGAGGACGACCAGTGCCCGCTCGTCGTCGAGCGTCCGGGTGTACGCGTAGAACTGCTCGTGGTCGGGGAGCAGCAGGTCGTAGTCGCCGTAGACGAGCAGGTCCGACTCGTGGCGCAGGTCGATCAGTTCGCGGTAGTAGTGCCACACCGAGTCGGGGTCCGCGCGGGCCGCCTCGACGTTGACCTCGGGGTAGTTGTCGTTGACCTTGATCCACGGTTCGCCGTCGGTGAAGCCCGCGTTCGCCTCGTCGGACCACTGCATCGGCGTCCGCGCGTTGTCGCGGCTCCGGTAGTTCACCACGTCCATGGCTTCCTCGACGGAGTCGACGAGCCCCTTCTCGACGAGCGCCTCGGCGTGCCCGACGGTCATCGGGTCGTCGAACTCGTCGAGGCTCTCGAAGTCGACGTTCGTCATGCCGATCTCCTCGCCCTGGTAGACGTAGGGGGTGCCCCGCATCGTCAGCAGGAAGGTGGCCAGCAGCGTCGCGGACTCCCGGCGGTGCTCGCCGTCGTCGCCGTACCGCGAGACCGCTCGTGGCTGGTCGTGGTTGCCGAAAAAGAGGGTGTCCCAGGGGACTTTCTCCTGTTTCTCGGAGAGTATCTCCTTGAGTTCCGGCAGCGACCACTCGCCGAAGTTCTCGGGGTCGAACACCTCGTCCCCCTCGTCGACGCTCAGGTGGTCGAACTGGAAGGCCATGTCCAGCCCCGTCCGGTCGTCGCCCACGTAGTCGGCCGCCTGCTCGATGGTCGTCATGCCCATCTCGGCGACGTTCATCACGTCGTAGTCGACGAGCGCCTCCTCGTGGAGCTGCTGGAGGTACTCGCGCAGGCGGGGGCCGTGGCTGTAGTGTTTCCCCCCGACGAGGCGCTCGTCCTCGTCGCCGTCGGGGAGCCCGTCGGTCTTCGAGATGTGCGTGACGGCGTCCATCCGGAAGCCGTCGATGCCCCGGTCGAGCCACCAGCGGACCATCTCGACCATCTCCTCGCGCACCGCGGGGTTGCGCCAGTTGAGGTCGGGCTGGGCCTCGTCGAAGACGTGCAGGTACCAGGCCTCGCGCTCCTCGTCGTAGCTCCAGGCCGGGCCGCCGAACACCGACTCCCAGTTGTTGGGGGGGTCTGCGGGGTCGCCCTCGCGCCAGATGTAGTAGTCGTCGTAGGGCTCCTCCCCGCGGCGCGAGCGCTGGAACCACTCGTGCTCGTCCGACGTGTGGTTCACCACCAGGTCCATGATGATGCGGATGTCCCGCTCGTGGAGCGCGTCGCGCAGTCGCGCCCAGTCGTCCACGTCCCCGAACTCGTCCATGATCGAGCGGTAGTCGCTGATGTCGTAGCCGTTGTCTTCGTTCGGGGACTCGTAGACTGGACAGAGCCAGACGACGTCGACGCCCAGGTCGTCCAGGTAGTCGACGCGCCGCTCGATGCCGCGCAGGTCGCCGACGCCGTCGCCGTCCGAGTCGTAGAAACTCCGGGGGTAGATCTGGTAGACGACTGCCTCTTTCCACCATTCGGGGTCGATTCCTCCGTCGGTCGTCAGTACGTGTGTTGACATGGGTCGATCGCTTGGGGGTCGGTCGCGTACGTCCGTCGGGACGGGCCTGTCGTACGGTGTCGGCGGCGGACGCCGCCGAAATTGGTCGGTCGGTTGGCGTCGACAGCGGACGCTGCCGGGATGGGTCTGTCGGTCAGTCCTGCGGTGGCGTGAGATAGACGCGCGCCTCCCAGGGACCGAGTTCGAACGACTCCCGGGGGACGTCGGGGACGTCGTCGTTGGCGATTGCGAGTTCGAGGCCGTCGACGGTGACGCCCTCGGGCGCCTCGAAGGTCGTCGGCTCGCCGGACCAGTTGAGGACGACCAGCGCGCGCTCGTCGCCGTGGCGGCGCTGGTAGGCGAACAGCGACGGGTGGTCGGGGTACAGCAGTTCGAAGTCGCCGTAGACGAGCAGGTCCCGGTCGTGGCGCAGGTCGATCAGCTCGCGGTAGTAGTGCCACACCGAGTCCGGGTCCGCCCGCGCCGCCTCGACGTTGACCTCCTCGTAGTTGGGGTTGACCCGGATCCAGGGCTCGCCGCCGGTGAAGCCGGCGTGGTCGTCGTCGGACCACTGCATCGGCGTCCGCGCGTTGTCGCGGGCCATCGCCTCAACGTCGTCCCGGACGTCCGCGTAGGAATCGGCGTCGCCCTCCTCGATGGCCTCCTCGACGTAGTTCAGCGCCTCCACGTCGCGGAGCCGGTCGGGCGACTCGAACGGGGCGTTGGTCATGCCGATCTCCTCGCCCTGGTAGACGAACGGCGTGCCGTGGAGGGTGTGGGTGAACGTCGCCAGCAGCTTCGCGGACTTCCGGCGGTACTCGCCGTCGTCGCCGAACCGCGAGACCATCCGGGGCTGGTCGTGGTTGTTGAGGTAGACGCTGTTCCAGCCGTCCTCGGCGAGGCCGGTCTGCCAGCGTGCGATGACCTCCTTGAACTCGGGGAGCGCCCAGTCGCCCGCGTCCCACTTGCCGTCCTCGTGGTCGAAGTTGACGTGCTCGAACTGGAACACCATCGAGAGGCCGTCGCCGTCCGGGCCGGCGTACTCCAGGGCGTCCTCGACCGTGACCCCCGGCGTCTCGCCGACGGTGAGTATCCTCTCGTCGTCGAGAGACTCCTCGACCATCTCGCCGATGTAGTCGTGGACGTTCGGGCCGTTCACGAAGTACTCGCCGCCGTCTCCGTCCGGCCCGGCGTCGGGGAGCCCCTCGGTCTTGGAGATGAGGTTGATCACGTCCATCCGGAAGCCGTCGATGCCCTCGTCCAGCCACCAGTCGACGAGGTCGAACACCTCCTCCCGGACGGCGGGGTTGCGCCAGTTGAGGTCGGGCTGTTTCTCGTCGAAGAGGTGGAGGTACCACGCGCCCCGCTTTTCGTCGTAGCTCCAGGCCGGGCCGCCGAACACCGATTCCCAGTCGTTGGGCGGTTCGTCGGGGTCGCCATCGCGCCAGATGTAGTAGTCGTCGTAGGGCTCCTCTCCGCGGCGCGAGCGCCGGAACCACTCGTGCTCGTCCGACGTGTGGTTCACCACCAGGTCCATCACGATGCGGATGTCCCGCTCGTGGAGCGCGTCCCGGAGCCGTCGCCAGTCGTCCACGTCCCCGAACTCGTCTCTGATCGAGCGGTAGTCGCTGACGTCGTAGCCGTTGTCGGCGTCCGGCGACTGGTAGACCGGGTTGAGCCAGACGGCGTCGACGCCCAGGTCGTCCAGGTAGTCGACCTTCTCGACGATGCCCGGGAGGTCGCCGACGCCGTCGCCGTCGGAGTCGTTGAAGCTCTTCGGATAGATCTGGTAGACGACCGCCTCCTTCCACCACGGGTCCGACTCGCTCACAGCGACTCACCGGCGGCTATCGCCGCGTCGACTGCGTCCGCGTTCATGCCGGTCCGCGTCGTGGGTGCGCTCGCGAACGGAGCGTTCAACGTGTTCGCGAAGAGGGCGTTCACCGATCTACCCTGGCGGTCGCCGACCGCACTCGACGTCCTGTTCGACTCTTCAGGTCGCCGTCTGACCGGGTCTGCGACTGTCATGTTTTGGGGTTCCCCCGTCGGTCTGTGAGAACTGACGGGAAGGGGGCACTTAATTCTAGCTAAAATCTTGAAGAAGCTGTTCTACCAGAACTTTTTTTGCATAGGTCCCTAATCATTGTGAATGACGATGCCTGACCAGAACTCAGACGGCTCGAACGGATCGCCACTCTCGCGCCGACGGTTCGTCCACGCGCTCGGTGCGACGGGATTCACAGCGGCGCTCGCGGGCTGTGGCGGGCAGCAGGCGGTCGAGACCGACACTCCGGGTGGTGGCGGCGACGGCGGTGGTGACGGGACGGCGACGCCCACGCCGACCGAGACGCCCACGCCGACGCCGGTCCAGGTCGACAGCGCGGCCCTGCGGAAGATCCAGGAACTCGCGTACGTGACCAACCAGACGCTCCCGGTGATGCCCCTCCAGGAGAAGCTGGCGCAGTCGTTCCAGACGACCGACGACTGGAACGTCCCCTCGAAGGACAGCGACAAGCTCCAGCTCTACTGGCCGACGGAGTGGCTCCCCCGGTCGGGCGACTGGACGAAAAAGAGCGGCTCCGACGACGACCGCGTCACGTTCGCGCAGTGGGCCGTTCCCCAGGACTCGCAGTACAACCCCTGGAACGGCAAGAACTTCGCCGAGCCGCGTCGGCTGCTGTTCGACCGGTTCATGAAGTTCAACCTCGCGGAGGGAGAACACTCGGGCTACGTCGTCGAGGACTGGACCGTCGAGGGCAAGACGGTCACCCTGAAGATCCGCGGGGGCCAGACCTGGCACAACGGCGACCCGGTCACCGCGACCGACGTCGCGAACCAGATCAAGCTCGACATCTACAACGGCGGGAGCCTCGGGCAGTTCGTCGCTCCCGACGACAAGGGCAAGGTGTCCGAACGGGTCACGGCGCCCGACGACACGACGGTGAAGATGTCGCTCGCGAAGGCGGTCAACGCCCAGATCCTCCTCGCGTACCTCCAGCCGAAGTACCTCGTCGCCCACGACGGCACCTACGGCGGGTTCGTCGAGAAGTTCGCGGACGCCACCACGAAGGACGAGCGTAGCTCGGTGCTCGGCGAACTCACGAACAAGACGGTGCCCGACCCCGTCGGCTGTGGCCCCTTCGAGTTTGAGGACGCCGACACGCGGCGGACGCTCCTCACGAAGTACGAGGACCACCCGGACGCGGGGAACATCAACTTCCCCGAGGCCGAGTACCTCTACATGCCGTCCAACCAGAAGCGCTGGAACGCGCTCATCAACGAACAGACCGACGGGTCGGCGACGCTGTTCATGCCGAGCAACAAGCTCAAGCAGCTCCCCGACTCGGTGCAGGTCAGCCTCATCCCGCGCCACTGGGGGCTGGGCCTCGTGTTCAACTTCGAGAAGG
Organism: Haloarculaceae archaeon; assembly: GCA_042217365.1. GTDB lineage: Archaea > Halobacteriota > Halobacteria > Halobacteriales > Haloarculaceae > JBDGST01. The sequence continues at coordinate 17,761 of JBDGST010000156.1, read as the reverse complement.
AGCCGGTCAACGACCCGCGCGTCCGCAAGGCCATCGCCCACGTCGTCAACCGCGAGCAGGTCGCCAAGAACTCCGGCGCCGGCACGAACTCGAAGATCGCGGTCACCTACCCGAGCGGCCTGACGGGCGAGATCAGCGGTCAGATCGAGAACAGCTGGCTCAAGGGCGTCGCCGACGAGTTCGACACCTACGGTCGCGGCGCGACCCAGAGCGAGAAGGCGGCCGCGCTCCTCGAGGACGCCGGCTATCAGAAGAAGGGCGGCACGTGGAAGAAAGACGGCGAGGCGCTCAAGCTACCCCTCAAGGGCCCCGCCGGGTTCTCCGACTGGGTGGCGGGCGCACAGACCGTCGTCTCCCAGCTCAAGGACTTCGGCATCAAGGCCGAGGCCATCATGAAAGACACCTCGACCTACTGGGGGAAAGACTACACGAACGGCAACTTCGTGGTCGGTCTCCAGGGCTGGGCGTCGTACAACCAGTCGTACCCGTACTTCCACTACAAGTGGATCTTCAACAGCTACGACGCCAAGAACATGTGGAACCTCCCCAAGGAGTTCGAGGCGCCGATCCTGCACGAGGAAACCCGCGATAGCAAGACGGTCAACCCGTCGGAACTCGTCTCGCAACTGTCCACCGCCTCCGAGTGAAGGGGAACGATCAATGCGTTACCTACTGCAGCGTCTCGGCCAGTCCGTCCTCACCATCTTCGTGGTGGTGTCGGCCAGCTTCGGCCTCATCCGCCTGCTCCCGGGCGGCCCGCTGGACTACCTGCGGGCCAAGATGATTCAGCGGGGCGGGAGCAGCATGACGATGTCCGAGATCAACAAACAGATCGAGGCCCAGACGAACATCGCCGTCGACAAGCCGCTCTACGTCCAGTACGTCGACTACATGACCTCGATCGTCCAGGGCGACTTCGGCCGGTCGATCTGGTTCGAGGAGCCGGTGTCGAGCGTCATCGGCCCGGCGATCCCCTGGACCGTCTTTCTGACGGCTTCGGCGCTGTTTTTGGCGTTCGTCGTCGGCATCTCGCTGGGCGCGCTGATGGCCTACAAGGAGGGGTCGAGCTTCGACGTCGCGAGCACGGGCGTCGGCCTCTTTCTCAACTCGACCCCGAACTACGTCGTCGCGCTGCTCGGCGTCGCGTACCTGGGCTACCGCTGGGAGCTGTTCCCGACCGGCGGCCGCTACGCGTCCACGCTGACCCCGGGGATGAACCCCGCGTTCCTCGGGAGCGTCCTGTACCACGGCGCGCTGCCGATACTCTCGATGGCCGTCGTCGCGTTCGGCGGCTGGGCGCTGAACATGCGGGGCAACAGCATCCGTGTGCTCGGGGAGAACTACCTCCGGGCCGCCCGCCTGCGCGGGCTCTCGACCAGGCGGATCGCGATCCGGTACGTGGCCCGCAACGCCATCCTGCCGATGTACACGGGGCTGATGATCGCAATCGGGACCGTCTTCGGCGGCGCCGTGATCATCGAGAACATCTTCGCGTACCCGGGCGTCGGGTTCTACCTGATCCAGGCGATCAACGCCCGGGACTACCCGCTGATGATGGGCGGGTTCATCCTGATCACGGTCGCGATGGTGATCGGTATCACTATCGCCGACCTGACCTACGGTTGGCTGGACCCGCGCGCCAAGGGAGGTGGCTCGCGTGAAGCCTACTGACCCGGCCGACGACGGCGAGACATCCCCGGACGACGCGAGCGAGGCAGGCGACAGCGCGGACCCGCTGGTCGAAGCGGTCGGAGGGGATCCCGACCCCGACCCCGACCTCGACCCGGACGCGGGCGGCGATCCCCCCCGTCGCCGGGCGGTCACCGGCCACGCCCGGAAAGGGCGGGTCGCGGCCGACGGCGGGACGGCCGTGTCCGAGTCGGACTTCGAGCAGATGGCCGACGTGTCGATGAGTGCGCGCGAACGCCGGCGCCAGTGGTTCGACGAGAAGGTGCTGGCGCCGGCGCGGATCGTCTGGGACGACTGGCGGGCGCGGACGGGCGTTCTCATCGTCCTGTTCTACGTGTTCGTCGGCGTCTTCGGTCCGTCGCTCGTCACGAAGCCCAGCCCCAACCAGGGGCCGCTCCTGGTGGGGGCGTTCCTGACGCTCGAGTACCCGCTCGGCACCACGTCCTCGGGGGTCAGCATCCTGTCCCAGCTCGTGTACGCCACGCCCTCGATGCTGATCATGATCGCGTCGGGCGCGGTGTTCACGGTGGTCCTCGGAACCATCGTCGGGACGGTTTCCGGCTACAAGGGCGGCACGCTGGACACCGTGATGATGACGGTCTCGGACATGATGATGACGATCCCGGGGCTCCCGCTGACGATCGTGCTGGCCGCGGTCCTCTCGATCAAGGGGAACCCGGCGGTCATCGGGATCCTCATCACGATCAACGCGTGGGCGGGCCTCGGACGGGCGATCCGCTCGCAGGTGCTCACCCTGCGCGAAGCCGAGTACGTCGAGGCCTCCCGGATCATGGGGATCCGGACGCCGCGGATCATCGCCGGCGACATCGTCCCCAACCTGATGCCGTACATCACGATGAACTTCGTCCAGCAGGCCCGCGCGGTCATCTTCGGCTCCGTCGGCCTGTACTTCCTGGGCGTGCTCCCCTACACCGGGATCAACTGGGGCGTGATGATGAACGCTGCAGTCAACCGCGCCGGCGCGACGTCGTCGCCCGCCGCGTTCCACTGGCTGCTGATGCCGATGCTGACGATCATCACGCTCGCGCTCGGGCTGACGCTGCTCGCACAGGGCGCAGACCGGATCTTCAACCCGCGGGTCCGCGCCCGGCACGCCGAGTCGATCGAGAGCGGCGACGACGAGGGCGACGGCGACGCCGGCGGCGGCGCGACCACGACCGCGACGACGGGAGGGATCTGACGTGTCACGACCGAGAGACGAGACGGAACGCGACGTTGCCGACCCGATCATCGAGGCGCGTAACGTGAGCGTCACCTACGATCTGGAGTACCGCGAGGCGATGGTGCTGGACGACGTGAGCGTCGACCTGCGGCGCGAGGAGATCCTCGGCGTCGTCGGGGAGTCCGGATCGGGCAAGTCGATGCTCGCCAACACCATGATGGACGCCGTCGAGGAGCCCGGGATCACCACCGGCGACGTGTACTACTACCCCGAGCAGGGGGCCGAGCCGGTGAACGTCCTGGCGCTGTCCGGCGACGAACTCGACGAGTTCCGCTGGGAGGAGATCTCGATGGTGTTCCAGGGCGCGCTCTCGTCGTTCAACCCCACGATGACGATCGAGGGCCACTTCGAGGAGACGCTGGAGGCCCACGACTACGACGTCGAGGCGGGCATGGAGCGCGCACGCGGCCTCCTGTCGGACCTGTACCTCGACCCGGACCGCGTGCTGAGCTCTTACTCCCACGAGCTGTCGGGCGGGATGAGCCAGCGGGCGCTGATCGCCCTCTCGCTGATTCTGGAGCCGAAGGTGCTCCTGATGGACGAGCCGACCGGGGCCCTCGACCTGCTGATGCAGCGGTCGATCCTGAGCCTGCTGGCCGACCTCAAGGAGAAGTACGAGCTGTCGATCCTGTTCATCACGCACGACCTGCCGCTGGTGGCGGGGCTGGCAGACAGGCTGGCCATCCTCTATGCCTTCGAACTGGCGGAGGTCGGGCCGAGCGAACGGGTCGTCCGGGAGTCCCAGCACCCGTACACGCGGGCGCTGCTGAAGGCGGTGCCGAACCTCGACGCGCCCCTGGAGACGATGGAGCCGATCGAGGGGACCTCACCGAACCCGGCGCTGGTGCCCGACGGGTGTCACTACTCGCCGCGGTGTCCGATCTCGACCGAGAAGTGCCACGAACAGACCCCCGGCTGGTACGACGTCGGCCCCGACCAGCGGTCGGCGTGTTTCCACCACGAGGAGGCCGAGTCGGCCGTCCCGTTCGACCTCGACGAGACCGTCCTGGAGGGACCGGGCGGCGACGGCGAGTCGAGTGAGGCGTCCGGCGGCGACGGCGAGTCGGCGGCGGTTGGGGCGTCCGCCGGCACCGGCGCGACAGCCCGGGGGACCGCGTCCCGCGCGACCGGGGACGACGTCGTGATGTCCCTGGAGGACGTCTCCGTCCACTTCGACAAGGAGGAGGGCGTGCTCGGCTCGCTGTTCGGCGAGTCGGAGGAGGTACGCGCAGTCGACGACGTGTCGCTGGACATCCCGGAGAACGACGTCGTCGCGCTGGTCGGCGAGTCCGGCTGTGGCAAGACGACGCTCGGGAAGGCGATCATCGCCGCGCAGCGCCCCACCGAGGGGACGGTGTCCTACCGCGGGCAGGACGTCTGGGACGCCAAGGACGGCCGCGGCGACGTCGAGATACCTCACGGGGACATCCGGCAGGCGCTGCAGATCATCCACCAGGATCCGGGCTCGGCGCTGAACCCGAACAAGAAGGTGCTGACGACGCTGGAGGCGCCGCTCAAGCGGTGGGAGCCCGACATGTCCACCGAGGACCGCCGGGCGCGTATCTACGCGCTCCTCGAGCGGGTCGGGATGCAGCCCCCGCAGGACTACGCCCACCGTTTCCCCCACCAGCTGTCCGGCGGCGAGCAACAGCGCGTCGCACTGGTGCGGGCGCTGCTGATGAACCCGGACGTGATCCTCGCGGACGAGGCCGTCTCCGCGCTCGACGTGTCGCTGCGCGTCGAGACGATGGACCTGATGCTCGAACTGCAGGAGCAGTTCAACACCTCGTTCGTGTTCATCTCGCACACGCTGTCGAACGCCCGGTACCTGGCGGAGAAATCCGACGGCCGCATCGGTATCATGTACCTGGGCGAGATCGTCGAGATCGGGCCGCCGGACGAGGTGCTCGGGGACCCCCAGCACCCCTACACGAAGGTGTTGCGCTGGGCGACCGCGGACCTCGACCCCAGCGCACAGGAGATAGTCGACCCGCCGGTCCGGTCTATCGACATCCCGGACCCGGTGAACCCGCCGTCGGGCTGTCGGTTCCACACACGCTGTCCCGAGGCCCGCGAAGTGTGCACGCGGGAGCCGCCGGAACTCGGCGAGGGCGAGAGCGCGCCCGGCGCCCGGGCAGCGGCCTGTCACCGGACCGACCACAACCACGAGTACTGGAACAGCGCACCGCTGGAGGGAACCGAGGAGACGACTGCACCGGCGCTCGGCGACTGACGCGAGAATGGCCCGGACCAAACCCGTCACGGGAAAACGCCTTCAATACACGGGGCGAAGATTCCGTGCCACCATGCCCCACACACGTAACCGGCCCCGTTCCCGTGCCAAAATCAGGTGCCGGACCACGCCAGGATCACCGGAGGACCTCATCCCGTGACGGGGGTCTTACGGGCCTTTTTCGCGTCGAGCGTCGTGTTGCTCGTGTTCCTCGGCCTGTCGGTCCCGTTCGTCGAGCCCGGCTCCCCGGCGTTCGTCGCGTCGGTCCTGAGTTTCGGAATGCTCGCCGTGATACTCGTGGGGTCTGCCGCGCTCATCTACGTCGACTGGGACCCCTTCGAGAAACTCTTGAACGGGTGACCGGTCCCGCGAACGCTGCCGACCGGGAACGCTGGCCACCCGGACCACCGGACCGGGCGCGAACCCGAAAACGGCCGACGGGGAAGCCGACGCCTGCGGGGGAGCCGACGCCCGCAAGGAAGCCGACGCGTGCAGGGGAGCCGACGCCGACGAGAATCGACGAAAAGAGATAAACCACCGCGCCGAATTGCCACCAGCCAACGACAATGGGTCAAACCCACGACGACGCCGATCTCAGGGAGGAACTCCGGACGTTCGGGTTCTCGGACACGGAGATAGACGCGTACCTCGCGATCCTCTCGCACGGGGAGACGACGACGCGGGAGGTGTCCGAAGACGCGGACGTGACACAGAGAGCGGTCTACGACATCGCGGAGCGCCTCGAAGACCGGGGGGTCGTCCGCGTCAACGACCACGCCTCGCCGACGACGATCCGGGCGCTTCCGCCCGACGAGGCGATCGAGAATCTCTCCGAGCGACTCGAATCGATCCGGCCGACGCTCGAAGACCGCTTCGACGAGGTCGAGAAGCGCGCGCCGGAGATCCAGGTGATAAAGTCCCGGGAGACGGCGCTGAAGCGACTCCGGAACGCGATCCCCGAGGCGGAGCACGAGGTCGCGCTCGCGATCCCGGAGGACATCTACGCGGAGGTCGTCCCCGAACTCCGGGACGCGAAAGAACGCGACGCGCTCGTGTTCCTGCTGGTCGCCGACCTCGACGACCCCGAGGACGACGGACACGACTTCGCGGGTACCGCGGACGTCGTCCGTTACTGGGGCGAGAGCGTCCCGCCGATGTACGCGGTCGACGACGACACCGCGATGATCGGGGACGTGGGGGTCTTCGCCGGGACGCACGTCGACGAGAACGCGGTCTTCGTCGACGAGGAGAACCTCGGGGGGTCCATCTTCGGCGTCTTCATGGGCGCGTACTGGCAGGCGTCGAACGAACTGTTCGTGACGGACCCGGACCCGCTCCCGAAGACCTACGAGTGGTTCCGCGACGCGGCGCTGCACGCCCACCTCCACGACCAGCGCGGGACCGCGGTCAGGGCCGAGGTCGAGACCAAAGAGGACGGACACATCGCGGGCCCGATCTGCCAGGTCCGGCAGTCGTTCGTCGAGCCCTCGACCGGCGAGTTCACGCTCGAAACCAGTTTCTACATCGAAACCGACGAGGGCGAGGTCAGCGTGGGCGGCCGCGGGTCGTTCATCGAAGACTACGTCGCCACGTCCGTCACGCTGCTGCCGGACTCCTGATCGGCGGCGTCCTCGCTTCGGCGGTTCGACTGCACCGACGGCGTCACCGACGTCGATATCCGCTACGGTTCGACGCCGGCGACAGCGTACCCCTCGTCGCGCAGGTCCGCCAGGATCGCGTCCTGGTCGGCGCTCTCCTCGTAGTAGAAGACGACGACGAACGACCCCTCGCGCCGGAGCTGCTGGCACTCCCAGACGAACTCCTCGTCGTCGACGGTGAGTCCCTGGTGCTGGTTGATCCCGAACTCGGGGTCGTCGGTCCCCGAGTAGACGTACGTGTCCGCCGGATCGTGGCCGGCGTGCTCGGCGATGGTGTCCCCCACGTCGATGGTGATCCGGTGGAGTTCCGGCTCGTCGTCGAGCGGGATGTCCAGGCGAACGACGACGCCGACGAGGTCGATGTCGCCGGGCCGGAGCAGCGCCCGCGCCTGTTCGTACAGTTCGGCGTCGATGACGTCCGTCGCGTCGCTCATGCGAGTCCCGTCCGGCCCGCCGGGTAATACGCCTCCCGGTTCCGGTCGACGCCCCGATGGAACCTGAACGAGTCTGCCCCCGGGAAAGGGCGGAGCGGCCGCTCGTCGGTGGGAGTGTTCCGCCGAGCGACACGGCCGCCGCTCACCGGCGGGAGTGTTCCGCCGAGCGACGCAACGGTCACTCGGCTCGGAAGAACGGGTAGTGCCGCGGGAGCGGCAGGAACCGCGTTTTACAGTCGTTGCAGGTTCTTCGCTCGCGGACCCTTCTCGGCCTCGACGATCTCGAATTCGACTTCCTGCCCCTCCTCGAGGTCAGGACCGCCGACGTCCTCCATGTGGAAGAACACGTCCTCGTCCGCATCATCCGTCTCGATGAACCCGTATCCGCCAGAGTCGTTGAAGAAGTCAACCGTACCGGTCGCCATTGCGTTTTACCAGACGTGACGGGCCTATTAAAACCCTGTGGGTCGCGTTTTACCGAATCAGAAGGCCGGAGACGGCCTCTCAGGCGTCGAGAGCGTCCGAGATGCGTTCGATCGGGTGGGGCGGCTCCTCTCGGTCGGCCTCGTCGTCGAACTGCGAGCGACAGGACGCGCCGGGCGCGACGACCGTCTCGCCGTCACTCCGGTCGACCTGGTCGAAGAGCACGCTCGCGATGGTCTTGCTCATCGAGTAGTGCTCGGCCTCGTAGCCGAAACTGCCGGCCATGCCACAGCAACCGGAGTCGAGCGCGTCCACCTCGTAGCCCGCCCGCCGCATGACGCCCACGGCGTGGTGGTCTTTCTTCATCGACTTCTGCTGGCAGTGGCCGTGGTAGGTCAGCGTCTCGCCGGGCGCGTCGAACTCGATCTCCTCGTCCAGCCGGTGGCGGTCGAGGTACTCGCAGACGCCGTAGGTGTTGGCGGCCACCGCCTCGACGTCGTCGCCCGAGAGCAGGTCGAGGTAGTCGTGCTGGAACATGACGGCGTCGGACGGCTCGACGACCACCACGTCCCAGCCGTCCCGGACCCGCGGCGCCAGCGCGTCGACGTTCTGCCGGGCGCGCTCGCGGGCCGCGTCGAGAAACGCCTTCGAGTGGGCCGCGCGGCCGCTCGCGGTCACGCCGTCGGGGACCTGCACGTGGACGTTCGCCGCCTCGAGGACGCGGACGGCCGCCCTCCCCGCCTCGGGGTGGCTGTAGTTGGTGTAGGTGTCGGGGAAGACCAGCACCTTCGCGTCGGCCTCCTCCTCGGGGACCTCGGGGCCGCGAGCGGCGAACCAGTCGACGAACGACTCGCGCTCGAAGGAGGGGAGCGTGCGCTCGCTGGCGACGCCGACAAGTTTCTCGCCCAGCCAGCCCGACCCCGGGAGCTCCTGGGCCCAGTTCGAGAGCGGGGCCATCGCGCTGGCGAGCGCGCTCACCGTGTCGACGTTGGCAAACAGGCGGTCCCGGAGGCCGGGGCCGTGGCGCTCGTGGTGCTCGTGTTTGAGTTCGGCCTTCAGCTTGGCCATGTCGACCTCGCTGGGGCAGTCTTTCGCACAGCCCTTGCAGCCGATACAGAGGTCGAGCACCTCCGTGACGAACTCGTCGTCGAGCGGGTCGTCCGGCAGGTCGCCGCTCATGGCCTGCCGGAGCATGTTCGCCCGCCCCCGCGTGCTCGTTATCTCCTCGTCGGCCGCGCGGTAGGTCGGACACATCACCCCGCCGGTGGTGTCCTGCTCGCCGCGACAGCCGCCACAGCCGTGGCACAGTTCGACCATGCCCTGGAACCCGTTGTCGTTGTCCCAGTTGAGCGTCGGCTCGAAGTCCAGGTCGAAGTCGTATTCGGGACCGAACCGGAGGTTCTCGGTCATGCGGACGGTACGGGCGCGTTCGGGCGCCTCGCCGGCCGCGACCGCGGCGTCGTCGACGCCGACGACCTGCCCGGGGTTGAGCAGCCAGTCGGGGTCGAACGCCTCCTTCAGCTCCCGGAACAGCGCCCAGACCTCGTCGCCGTAGAGCTTGTGGTTCCACTGGGTGCGGGCGCGGCCGTCGCCGTGCTCGCCCGAGACCGAGCCGCCGTACTCGACGACGAGGTCGGTCGCCGCGTCCGAAATCGCCTCCATCGTCTCGACGCCGTCGAGGGTCTTCGTGTTCACCAGCGGGCGGATGTGCAGACAGCCCGGGCCCGCGTGGGCGTAGAAGCTCGCGTACGTCCCCTGCTCGTCGAGGACCTCCTGGAAGTCCGCGACGAACTCCGGGAGGTTCTCCGGCGGGACCGCGGTGTCCTCGATGAAGCTGATGTGCTTCTCGTCGGTGGTCCGGCCCAGCAGGATCGGCATCCCGCTCTTGCGGAGCTTCCAGAAGCGGGCGCGCTCGTCGTCGTCGTGGGCCTCGCGGGCGGCGAACGCCCGAACCGGCTCGTCGGTCACGTCGGTCGCGCCCTCGCTCGGGTCGGCCTCCGTCCCCTCGCCGTCGAGGCGGTCGGCCACGAGGTCGGCGACCTTCTGTCGGCCCTCGGCGTCGCTTTCGGCGTAGAACTCGACGAGCAGCACCGACTCGGTCCCCTCGGGGAGCACCGAGTCGACGAGGTCGCCGAACTCACCGGTGTCGCCCGCCAGGCCCAGCAGCACGTCGTCCATGACCTCGACGGCCGAGGGGTCGTGTTCGAGGATCGGCGCGACGTCTTCGAGCGCCTCGATCAGCGACTCGTAGGCCAGGAGCGCCAGCCCCTTCGTCTCGGGGACGGGTTCGAGCCCGACCGTCGCCTCCGTGACGACGCCGAGCGTCCCCTCGCTGCCCGCGAGCAGGCGGGCGACGTTGACCGTCTCCCTGTCGTCCTCGTCGTCGAGCGCGGCGCGGGCCTCCTCGGCGAACCGGTCGAGGTTGTACCCCGAGACGTTCCGTTTGAGGTCGGGGAACGCGTCCGTGACCGTCTCGATCTCCTCGTCGACGACCCGGGCGAGGACGTCGTAGATCCGCGCTTCGAGGTCGCCGTCGGGGTCGCCGAGCTCGCGGAGTTCGGCGGGCGTGACCTCGCCGAAGCGAGTCACGGTCCCGTCAGCGAGGACGACCTCGCACTCCTCGACGTAGGCGTCGGTCTTGCCGTACTGCAGCGAGTGCGAGCCGGTGGTGTTGTTCCCGATGGCGCCGCCCAGCGCCGACTTGTCCCCCCACGCGGGGTCGGGCGCGAACTTGAGGTCGTGCTCGGCGAGGGCGTCGTCGAGTTCGGCGAGGACGACCCCGGACTGGGCGCGCGCCCGCCGCGCCTCGGGGTCGACGTCGACGACGGCGTCCATGTGCCGCGTGAAGTCCAGCACGACCGCCTCGTTGACCGACTGGCCGGCGAGGCTCGTCCCGCCGCCCCGCGGGAGGACGGGGATCGACCGCTCGGCGCAGTACTCGACGACCGCCGCGACGTCGGCGGTCGAGGTCGGGTAGACGACGCCGACCGGCGTCACCTCGTAGGCGCTCGCGTCCGTCGCGTAGAGCTGCTTCGAGTACTCGTCGAACCGCACGGCCCCGTCGACCGCCTCGCGGAGGTCGGCCACCATCCCCGGCCGACGGACCTCGTCGGTCGCGTAATCGTACTCCGCGCGGTCGTCGGACGCGGGGTCTTGCCAGACCTGTGCACGCTGTCCCATGGCAGGTGGGTACGACCCCGCCCCGATAAACCCCACTCTTTCCGCCGGGGAAGCCGGACTCGGCGCTACGTGCCGGGGAAGCCGGACTCGGCGCTACGGGGCCGTCGACTGCCGAGAAACCCTGCCGTCAGAACTCGCGCCAGTCCGTGGGCTGGCCGGCGAGGCCGAGGACCCGCGCTTCGCGGACCTCGTCGCGCTCGCGGATCTCGATCATGCCGTCGAACGCCTGTTTGATGACCTGGAGCGTCTGGTCGTCGTGGGCCCCCGAGTCGATGGTGAACAGGCCGACGTACCCGGCGGCGTCGAACCTGGACGAGAGTACGTGACAGAACTTGAAGACGGTCTTCTTGTCCGTGTAGGTGAGCATGGTCGACAGCGAGTCCAGGGCGAACCGGCCGCTGTCGGCGCCGTTGTTCTCCAGGGTTTCGAGGGCCTTCGTGATCCCGATGCCGATCCCGGTCAGGTCGCCCGGCGAGGAGACGTGGTGGACGTAGCTCCCCCCGGCCGTTCGCTCGCTGCTTCGACTCCCCTCGCCGCGGCAGTCGACGACCGAGAGCAGCGACTCGTCGAGGTCGGGGACGCGGTCGCGGTACCCGTCGACGACGTCCGCCGCCCGGTCGCCGGTCGTCATGACGACGGCGCCCTGTCCCCGCCGGGACCCGTCCGCGAGCATCGACATCGCGAGGTCCGCCTTGCCGGTCATCGCGGGCCCCGAGATCAGGACGTTCGATCCCGGCCGCACGGAGGCGAGCGCGTCGAAGTCCAGGGGTCCCGTTATGTCGTACATCGTTCCGGGATCACTACTCTTCGGCATCGCTCAGCCCCCGCAGGGTCGCGATGAAGTCCTCGTCGCTCTCGATGCTTCCCAGCGTCTCCGAGAGTTCCTCTTTCAGGTCGGCGATGCGGTCCTGGAGGCCGAGGTACTCCTCGTTCTCCGCGAGTTCGGCGCTGCTCTTCGTCGCTTCGAGCGTCGCCTGTTTCTCGACGAGCGAGTAGTACTCCTGTAGCAGGTCGTCGTACTGCGTCCGGTCGAGGAGGCTCTCGACCGTCTCGTGGAGCTGGTCGCTCTTGATGGGTTTACAGAGGTAGGCGTCGAACCCCATCTCCAGGATGTCGAAGTCCGGCTCGACCGCCGTGACCATCGCGACCCGGCACTCGTAGCCCCGTTCCCGGATCCGCTCCAGAACCTCGTCCCCCGAGAGACCGGGCATCATCCGGTCCAGCAGAACCACGTCGACGTCCTCGTCGAGTTCGTTCAGCCCCTCGTCCCCGCTGTGAGCCATCCGAACCTCGTAGTCGTCTGCGAGCCAGAGATTGTACGTCTCCGCGACGTCCGGCTCGTCCTCGACGATAAGTACGACTGGCGTATCCTCGTCAGACATCTCCTTTCTATGCTCGCCTTGTCGTTCATCCCACAAAGCCCTGTGGGTGTGTACCCGGGTCGTCCGACCCGACGAACCGGCGGGACGTGCCCCGATTCCGGGCCGTTCCCCGATTCCGGGCCGTTCCCCGATTCCGGGCCGTTCCCCGCGGGAGCGACGTCGCAAAACGTCACCCATTACCCGCGAGCCGTCGTACGGGCGGGCATGATCGCGAACCTCGCACGGGGCGAGCAGGTGTTCACCAGCAACGCGTTCCTCGTGGCCGGCGAGCGGACCGTCCTCGTCGACCCCGGGAACGACTTCGACGTCGTCGGGGCCGCCTCCGAGCGGGTCGACGGGCTCGACGCGGTGGTCCTCACGCACACTCATCCCGACCACGTCGGCAACGTCCCCGCCGTCGTCGACGCGTTCGACGTCGACGTGTGGGGGTTCGACCCCGACCACGAACTGGTCGACGAACCCGTCGCCGACGGCGATCAGGTGCGGCTGGGCGACCACCGCTACGAGGCGCTCCACACGCCCGGCCACAAGGACGACCACCTCGCCTTCTACGCCCCCGGGCCCGGGGTACTGTTCGCCGGCGACCTGGTGTTCGCCAACGGCGGGTTCGGCCGGACCGACCTCCCGGAGGGCGACCGGCCGACGCTCGTCCGGAGCATCGAGTACGTGCTCGACGCGGTCGACGAGAGCCTCGCGGAACTCCACACTGGCCACGGTCCGAGCGTCACGACCGACCCCTACGGGGACCTCGAACTCGCCCTGCGCGCGGCGCGGTTCTGAGCCACTGGTTCCGCGGCGGGCGACGGCCGGCTCACGCTGTCGTCCACTACTCGAAGGCGGCCGTCAGCACCGCGTCGTACGCGTGGTCGTAGGCGTCGGCAACCGCGGCGGGATCGGTGCGCTCCTCGGCGGTCAGCGCTGGGAGCGAGACGGTCGCCTTCGGGTCGGCCAGGTCGGTGACCGAGGAGACGCGCTCTTCGAGCTGGCCCTCGCGGTGGCCGCCGCCGGCCACTTCGCAGGCCTTGTCGTACCGGGCCCCGTCGAAGACCCGGACCCGGCCCGGATCGACCACGGCGACGGCGTCGGGCTCGACCCCCTGGACCGGGCGGGCGACGTCGGCGTAGGACTCGACGACGGCGCGGTCGGTCGCCGCGACCGCTTCCAGGAGGCTCTCCTGTGCGGGGACGTGGATCGAGGCCATCACGTCGTTGAACTCGGCCAGCGACTCGACGCTGACGGCGTCGTCCAGCGGGAGCGCGGCGCGCGCCGAGTCCGGGAGTTCGACGGTCCCGTTGACGACGTACCGGTCGCCGACGCGGTCGAGGAGGAACTCCCGGTCCTCGCCGCCGAGCAGCCCGGTCCCCCCGCTCCGCGAGGGTCGCCAGAGCCGGTGGACCGGGTTGACGTCCTCTGGCTCCCGGTCCCCCGGGGCCGCGGCGGCGAGCTTGCGGGCGTCCTTGCCGAACAGGCGGCCGAGGTCGACCGCGCGCCGGTAGTCGTCGTGGTCGAACCAGTAGTCGTTGCCGGCGCGGGGCTTGAACCCGACGGCGCCGGTCCGCTCGAGCAGTCCCAGGGAGAACGTCGTCTTCCCCGCGTCGACCCGGTCACCCCCGGCGACGAGCAGCCTCATTCGTCGGCCAGCCCGTAGTACGCGGGTTCGTCCTCGCTCTCGGGTTCGGCGAAGACGAACGCCTCGCTGTGTTTCATCAGCCAGGGGATCGCCCAGTCGAGCAGGACGTTCTCGGTCTCGACGTCGAGTTCGCGGTCGGGCTCGACTCCCTGGAGCCGCCGGGCGACCTCGTAGATCGTGTACATCTCGTCGGCGTCGAGCACCTCGTCCGGCTCGCGGAACGCGAGCGGCCTGCGGTCCTCGAAGTCGGCTTTCGGTCGCGGCATGGGAGCGCGTAGACGGGTCCGCCGCCTAAATCCCTCGAAACCGGTCGCTCACCGGAAACCGGACAGCGGCAGTGGGCGCGGTACGTCCCGCGAAAAAACGGAGAAGTTCGACCGGGTCGTCGCTACTCGAAGTGGTCGAGGCGCTTCGTCACTCGAAGTGGTCGACGCTCTTCCCGTATTCTTCGGCGACCTTGTCCCAGTTGACGACCTCGAAGAAGGCGTCGATGAAGCTCCCGCGGTCCGGGCCGTAGTCGAAGTAGTACGAGTGTTCCCAGACGTCGAGCGCGAGGATCGGGTGGGAGCCCCACAGCGCGCCCTGGTCGTGCTTGTCGACGGCGACGTTACGCAACTGCTTGGCGACGGGGTCGTACACGAGCAGCGCCCAGCCGCCGGCGGCCGATGCGGCGGCCTCGAACTCGCCCTTCCAGGCCTCGTAGGAGCCGAAGTCGGCCTCGATGCGGTCACGGAGTTCGCCCTCGGGTTCGCCCCCGCCGTCGGGGTGCATGTTCTCCCAGAACAGCGTGTGGAGATAGTGTCCACAGCCGTTGTGGGTGACGTTCCCGAGCGCGCCGGCCGTCGCGGAGTAGTCGCCGGACTCGCGTGCCTCGGCGAGCGTCTCCTCGGCGGACGCGAGGCCGTTCACGTAGCCCTGGTGGTGCGTGTCGTGGTGCCACGTGAGCACCTGCTCGCTAATGTGCGGTTCGAGCGCGTCGTAGTCGTACGGGAGCGGTGGCAGTTCCGGATCGGAGTGTTCTGGCATACGAAATCCCCTCCGGGCGTACCCACGGCTGGCGTCGTGTTAAATGTTGAGGCAAGCGACAGGTCTGCCGGCGTCCGGGACACCGACCCGGGGGCGGCCGGGGAGTCACTGTCCGGGACAGCTAACGGTCCGGCAGGGGCGTGTCCGCGGGCTCTCGGACCGCTTCCGCCTCACTCGTCGCCGCGGGCCGCTTCGAACATCGCGATGGCCCGCTCGCGGCGCTCGGAATGGTCGACGATGGGCGCCGGGTAGTCCGGCGCGAGCATCTCCCGGCGGGCGTCGTCGAGTTCGTGCCACTCGTGGATGGCGTCGGCCGGCACGTCGCGCAGTTCGGGGACGTATTCCCGAACGTACTCGGCGTCGGGGTCGTAGCGCTCGCCCTGGGTCATCGGGTTGAAGACACGGAAGTACGGCTGGGCGTCCGTCCCCGTCGAGGCGGCCCACTGCCAGCCGCCGTTGTCGTTCGCCGTGTCGTGGTCGACCAGCTTCTCGCGGAACCAGTCGTACCCCTCGCGCCAGTCGATCATGAGGTCTTTCGTCAGGAACGAGGCGACGATCATCCGGACGCGGTTGTGCATGTATGCCTCGCAGCGTAACTGGCGCATCCCCGCGTCCACGATGGGATAGCCAGTCTCGCCGTCTTTCCAGGCCCGCAGTCCCTCGGAGTCGTCCCGCCACGCGATGTCGTACTCGTAGTCTTTGAAGTTCTCTGTGACGACGCCGGGTTCCTTCCAGAGGACGTGACTGTAGAACTCCCGCCAGGCGAGTTGCGACTCGAACTCCTCGACGGACTCGTAGTCCTTGCCGGCGGCCGCCCGCCTGACCCCGGCGACCGCCTCGTGGACCTCCCGGATACCGATGGTGCCGAACTTCAGGTGCGGCGAGAGCCGCGAGGTGCACTCGTCGGCGGGGTAGTCCCGCCGGTCGTCGTACTCGTGGACCGGGCCGTCGAGAAACCGCTCCAGTCGGTCCCGCGCCGGCCCGGTGCCCGCCGGGGGGACGTCGGCCTCTGGTTCCTCGAACCCCAGGTCGTCGAGAGTCGGAAGCGCCCCGGCGGCGTCCTCACCGGGCCCGGAACCCGAGAGAGCGTCCGCGAGCGCGTCGCGGTCGGCCAGGTCCTCGCTCGCCGGCGGGTCGTACGGGTCGTCTTTCTCCCGGTCGCGCCACTTCTTCCAGAAGTAGGTGAACACCGAGTACACCTCGCCCTGGTTGGTGCGGATCGACCCGGGTTCGTGGAGGAGCGCGTCCACGACCGCTTCGCGGGCGACGCCGGCGCCGTCCAGCGCCCGGCGGACGTCGGCGTCTCGTTCCCGTCCCAGCCCGGAGACCTCCTTCGCCCAGGTCACGCGGTCCGCGTCGAGACTGTCGGCGAGCGCCGGGAGGACGTCGCGCGGGTCGCCACGGCGAACGACGAGGTCGCTCCCGCGTTCGCGGTACCACTCCCGGAGCGAGGCGAGCGCGTCGAGCATGAACGCGACCCGGGGCGGTCCCGCCTGTTCGAGGACGTCGCGGTCGAAGACGAACACGGGGACAGCGGGGCCGTCGCGCGCGGCGGCCGCGAGGCCCGCGTTGTCGGCCGCGCGGAGGTCCCGGCGGTGCCAGTGAAGGTTCATGCGCCCTACTTGCCGCCCCCGGCGGTAAACGGTGGTGCCAAACGAGTGGGGGCCGGTCGGCGAACACGCTACCGGCAAGCGCCGCCCGGAAGCTACTCGTAAGCGGCGTCGAAGAAGGCGACTTCGAGTTCGACCGTGCGCTCGAACAGGCGCGCGACCCGTCGCTGACGGGTCGGCGACAGCGTCGCTCCCACGTCGTCAAGTTGCTCGCGGAGCCAGGTGACGAACTCCTCGAAGGCCGGGACTGCGTGGAGGTCGATCCACTCGTCGAGGTAGAACCGCCCGGGGCGGTCGCCCTCGGCGGCGCGGGACGCCCACGACAGGTAGACCCACTCCGCGGGGACGAAGACCCCGAGCGTCTCGGCGTACCCGCCCTCGTGGCTCGCCCGCCGGAGAAGGTCGTCGAACCGGCGCACGACGTCCCGTTCGGGCGGCCCACCGCGCTCGTCCTCGGGCACGTCCAACGCGTCGAACGACCGCTCGAAGTAGTCCGTCTCGTCGGTGCCGGCCGTCTCCAGGAACCGGGCGAGTTCGACCTTCGCCTCGACCGTCGGGGCCTGCCCGGCCGCGTAGCCGATGACCGACGTGAGCGTCTCGACGAAGCGGTAGTCCATCACGAGGTACCGGCGGAACACGTCGTCGTCGAGCTCTCCGGTCCCGAGTTCCTCGGTGAAGCGGTGTTCGGTGGCGGCGGTCCAGTCGGGTTCCGAGCGCTCGCGGAGCCACTCCGTGAAGCGGTCGTACTCGCTGCCGGCGAAGGGTCCGCCGCGGTCGGCCGCGGTGCCGTCCCGGGCGTTCGTCCGGTCAGCGTCGCTCATACCGGCCACTCCTCCTGGCGCCAGGCGGCGTCCCAGAACATGTACTCGTAGCGCGAGGAGGTGAGAAACAGGTCGCGGTAGCGCTCGCGCTCCCGCTCGGTCGACTCCGCCGCGACGTCGTCCATCAGGTCCTTGCACCACTCGGCGAGTTCGGTGAACTCGTCGCTCGAATACATCTCGATCCAGTCGGCGTACAGTTCGTGCTCGGGGAGCCCCCGCTCGGCGAGGCGCCGACCGGTGACGTTGAAGCCCCACATGCAGGGGAGCAGGGCGGCGACCAGATCGCCGAACGTCCCCTGGGCGGCGACGCGGACGAGAAAGTCCGTGTACGCTCGCGTCGTCGGCGACGGATCGGTCGCTTCGAGCTCCGCCTCGCCGATCCCGAACTCCGCGGCGTACGAGCGGTGGAGGTCCATCTCGGTGTTGATCGTC
>JBDGST010000018.1:0-29610 GCA_042217365.1 Haloarculaceae archaeon | reverse complement strand
CCGAACGACCCGGAACCGAGATACCGGGGTTTCGACCTGCCCCGGAACGGCAGCCCACTCCCCTCACCCGAGCGTCGCGTTCGCGAGCGTCGCCGTCCGCGTCGCGCCGCCCCGCCGGTTGCCCGCCCAGACCACCCGGACGGAGTCATTCGCGGCCAGGTGGAACCCGACGCTCGCCGCGGCGTCGAGGTAGTTGCCGTCGCCGTCGGCGTCGACCCTCGGGTCGTCTATCGCGAGCGCGTCGCCCGCTTCCACGGGGTAGCCCGTCCCGCGCTCGACCGGGCCCGCGGGGTCGCTCGCCCAGACGACCTCGGCCGTCGCGTCGGCACTCGCGTCGGTGAGCACGACCGCGAGCCGCCGGGTCGTCCGGTCGGTGATCCGCTGGCCGCCGGCGTGTTCGACGGTCACCGTCCCGTTCTCGGCGTCGAACGCGACCGCGAACGCCGCGTCGGGCGTCGGCCGCCGGACGTCCCCGGCGACGGCGACGACGGACCCGGCGACCCCGCCGACCACGAGCAGCGCGACCAGCCACACCGCAACGCGCTCGACCCCGGCGCGGTCGTCACGGTGGAGACGGGGCGCGTTCGTCATTGGTGGACTCCTCGGCGGCCGCGTAGTTAGGTGTCGGGGTTCCCGTTGGACTTGACTCTGCGCCCCGTTCCATCACTCGCCGTCGTGGATCGTCTCCCCGCGGAACAGCCGCTGTGCGATGGCGAAGGTCTGCTCGTCCTCCCGGCGGGTGGGGAAGTGCGCGGCCATGTATCGCGCAGGGGCGATCAGCGCCAGTCGTCGCTCGCGCTCGCTCCCGGCCAGCTCGAACTGCCGGAAGCCGGCCTCCACGTTCTGGAGCGTGTGGAAACCCGCGTCCTCGCGCAGGAGGCCCTCGCCCATCGTCCGCTTGAGCGCGGCGGGGTCGCCGCCGGCGTCGAAGTGCCGGCTCACCAGGCGCGCGGCCTCGTCGACGCCACCCTGCTCGTCGAAGGTGTCCAGCAGGCGCCGGCGCAGTTCCTCGGGGTCATCGCCCTCGCCCGCGCCGGCCTCCGGCAGCGCCGCCCGCGGCTGGTTGAGAAAGCGGTCGAGATAGACCGACATCGCGCCCTGCCAGACCCCCTCGTAGACGTCGGGAGCGTCGGTCCGGCGCGCGAGGTTGTCGACGGCGTTGGCAAACGAGAACGTGTGGTGGACCGTGTTCCAGTCGCCGAACTCGTTTCCGGTCCCGAAGTGGACGACCCGCCGCAGCGCCGCCACCGCGACGGCGTGGGCCAACTGCTCTGTCGTCGCGCCCTCTTTGACCGCGTCCCGGAGCGCCGCGTCGATCTCGTGCGGGTCGTCCGACAGCAGCGTCTCGACGAACTCGTCGGGCCGGTCCCAGGTCTTCCCGTCGCCGGCGGCGACCATCCCGGGGAGGTCCTCGGCCGCGTCGAAACACATGCCGGCGACGTCGACGGGCTTCGTCCACGTGCTGGTCTCCTCGCCGCGCGACCCCTCGGCGACGGCGTCGACGACGGTGGCGAGGACGTCCTCGGACCGTTCCCACCCGACGTGGTCCAGCGTCTCGACGGCCTTGTTGAGGAAGTCGACGGTGTGGCTGTTGTTGACGTACACGTGGTCGGTGGCGGCGGCGACGAGCATCTCGACGAGGTCCTCGCGCGGGAGGACGTTCGCGGCCGTCCGGAGGCAGCGCTCGGCGCCGTTGCTGTCGCGGACGTCGCAGGTCTCCCGGAACCACGACTTCAGCCGCGCCTTCGAGAGGTCCTCGTTGTCCAGCGCGTACTGCTCGAACCGCGGGGGCTCGCCGTCGCAGTTGTCCGCCACCGCCGAGACGCCGGCGACCATCGCCCGCTGTTTCTCCTCGTGGGCGAGGTCGTCGTAGATGTTGGCCATCGCGCCCAGCGTCGTGAGCCCGCGGCCCCAGCCGTCAGCGCGGTACTTCGTCCCGAAGTCGACGGCCGTCTCGACCGGCGTCGAGAACCCCTCGCCGAGGTGGTCGAGGTGGACCACCGCCTTGGACGTCACCAGCGAGAGGTTCTCGCGCATGCCGTCGGCCAGGCGGTTGCGCCAGTGGACCGCCGGCGGCACGTCCGGCTCGGGGTCGGGGTCGACGTACACCGACCCGTCCCGGACTTCGGTCGGGAACGTCTGGACGTCGTCGGCCCAGATGTCCAGCGTGTCGCCACAGGTCAGCTCGAAGCGGGCGTGGTGCCAGTCGCAGGTCAGCATGCCGTCCTCGACGGTCCCCTTCGAGAGGGGGAATCCCATGTGCGGGCAGCGGTTGTCGACGGCGTACACCTCGCCCTCGTGGTGGAAGAGCACGACCGGGCGCCCGCCGGCCATCGTGACTGTCCGACCCTGCTCGCGGAGCGTGTCCGCGTCGGCGACTTCGGTCATCTCGGCGTCGTCGCCAGAGGCATCCGATGACATGGATCACGATCCGACCGCCGGGTACAAAGGGGTTCGCTGAACGCCGTTTTTGAAAGCGAACGGTCACAACGCCGCCGGCGCGAGCGCCACGGAACCTGGCGGAGTCGCGGTCCGAGAAGCCGTCGGGGACGGTACCGTCCACCCGCCGGTCGGTGGAGCGGGACGGCTGGCGCCCCCGGCCGTCCGGACCGGCTTCCCACGCCGTCCGACTGCCCGGCGCGGTAACGACTGCTTACCGTACGAGGCCCGGTTTTTTGGTGCTGTAATCCCTCCTTTCGACCACGCAGATGCCCAGCGAGATACTAGTCGTCGACGACGACGAGCGGATCCGGAAGCTGCTCGACCACCGGTTCGGGGCGGCGGGCTACGAGGTTCGGTGCTGCGCCGACGGGCGCGAGGCGGCGGACCTGCTCGACGGGGGGTACCGTCCCGACCTGGTCGTCCTGGACGTGATGATGCCGCGGCTCGACGGGACCGGCCTCCTCAAGCTGATCCGGCGCGGCGACCTGGCCGTCGACCCGGAGCTGCCGGTCGTGATGCTCACCTCCCGCGGACGGGAGGAGCACGTCACCGAGGGGTTCGAGGTCGGCGCGGACGACTACGTCACGAAACCGTTCCGGGGCGCCGAACTGGTGGCGCGCGTGCGACGGTACGTCGAGCCGGACCCCACGCGGCCGGAAGCCGAGTGATGGCGACCGAGATCACGGCTTTCGGTTATGCCGTCCCGCTCGTGGTCGTCGTGGTGGCGCTGGCGCTGGTCGTCGGGCTGGCGCTCGCCACCGCGTTTTATCTCACTGTCGGCTGGTCGGTCTACCGCTCGGTCGCGGACGACCGGCGCGAGCGCGTCCGCGACGACCTGGAGGACGCTCTCCTCGACCGGTTGTTCGACCCGGACGCCGACTGGGACGAGTGGGTCGCGGGGCTGTCCGGCCTCGAACGCGACGTCGTCGAGTCGCTGCTCGACGAGTACCTCCGGGAACTCGACGGCGCCGACGCCGACCGGCTCCGGGGGCTGGGCGAGGCGCTCGGGATCCCCGACCGCGCGCGCCGTCGGCTGGAAGGGGGCGACGAGTTCGACCGGCTCCACGCGCTCACCTGGCTGACGCTGCTCCGCCGATCCGAGCCCTTTCGCGCGGCGGCGTTCGAACCCGAAACGGCACGCGAACGAGCGACCGCCGCTCGCCTCCTCTACGAGTGCGACGCGCTCGACGGCGCCGGGGAGGGCGTCTCGATCCTCCTCGACGACGTCGACGAAGCGCTCCCCGTCTTCGGTCAGGACACGCTCTACCGGATCGCCCGCGAGGAACCGGGTCCGCTGCTGGCGGCTGCCGACGACGACCACTCGGAGTGGCCGACGGAGGTCCTGACGCAGGTGCTCGCCGTCTGTCGGTACCTCGATACCAGCGTCGAGTCGGCCGACCTCTCGTGGCTGACCGCGGCGCTCGAAGCGGACAACGAGGCCGTCAGGGCGAACGCGGCGCGGGCGCTCGGGAGCTTCGGCTGGCGCGCGGCGACCCGGGACGGGGTGTTCCTCGACCGGGCGACCGCCGATCCGTCGCCGCGGGTCCGCGCCGCAGTCTACGAGATGCTCGGCGCGTGGGGCGACGACGCCGCGGTCGCTCTGCTCGCCGACGCCCTGGCGACCGAGGAGGACCCGCGGGCGCTCACCCGGGGGACCGACGCGCTGGTCGAACGCCGGGACCGGGTCGGCGACCGCGGGACCGACCGACTGCGAACCGCCTGGGGGTGGAGCCGCGAACACGCGCGGTTCGACGCCCTCGCGCGCCGCGGCGCCGAACGGGTGGGTGAGTGACGTGGCGCCGCTCTCGTCGCCCGCCGTCGACCTGTTTCTGGCCGCCTCGGCGCTCGTCCTCGTCTACTACGCCGTCGTCAACGGCTGGTACCTCGTGGTCCACGTGCTCGCGCTGCTGGAACTCCGGGACGACGTCCGGGAGTCGAACTGGGACCCGCCGTTCCGCGAGTTCGCCAGCCCCTTCTACCCGGGGATCGGCGTGGTCGTCCCCGCGTACAACGAGTCCGCGACCATCGTCGAGAGCGTCCAGTCGATGCTGGCGCTGAACTACCCCGACCTGGAAGTCGTGGTCGTAAACGACGGGTCGACCGACGACACGCTGGCGAAACTCGTCGACCGGTTCGAACTGGCGGCGGTCGAGGCGGACGTCCCGTTCGAGGTGCCCTGCGAGGCGATCCACGACGTCTATCGCTCGCGGACGCACGAACAGTTGCTCGTCGTCGACAAGGACAACGGCGGGAAGAGCGACGCGCTGAACGCGGGGATCTGGCTGACCGACCAGCCGCTGTTCTGTGCCGTCGACTCCGACACGGTCATCGACCGGGACGCGCTCCTGCAGATCGTCCGGCCGTTCCTCGAACAGCCGGCGACCGCCGTCGCGTCCGGCGGCGTCGTCCGCGTCGCGAACGACTGTACCATCGAGGACGGCGTCGTCCGGGAGGTCGAACTCCCGAAGACCGGCCTCCCCGGCCTCCAGGTGATGGAGTACCTCCGGGCGTTCTACTCGGGTCGGCTCGGGCTCAACCGACTCAACGGGCTGATCCTCATCTCCGGGGCGTTCGGGCTGTTCCGGACAGACGTCGTCCGCGAGATCGGCGGCTACCGCCACGACACCGTCACCGAGGACTTCGACCTCGTCGTGCGTCTCCACCGGTATCTGTCCGACGAAGACCGCGAGTACACGGTCGACTTCGTCCCGGAACCGGTCGCCTGGACGGAAGTGCCGGCGAGCCGGCGGGTGCTGGGTCGCCAGCGCCGGCGGTGGTACCGCGGGATGGTCGAGACCGTCGTCACCCACCGCGACGTGCTGTTCAACCCGTCGTACGGGCGGGTCGGGACGGTCGTGCTCCCGCTGTTCGTCGCCGCCGAGGCGGTCGGCCCGCTCGTCGAGGGGATCGGGTACGTCGTCCTGCCGCTGGCGTGGGGCGCGGGCGTGCTCGGCGCCGAGTGGACGGTCGCGTTCTTCCTGTTGACCAGCGGCGTCGGCGTCTTCCTCTCCTGGTTCGGCGTCTTCAGCGAGGTGTGGAGCTTCAACCGCTACGAGGACCCCCGGCAGGTGCTGCGACTGCTGTGGTACGGCGTCCTGGAGAACGTCGGGTACCGCCAGTGGAAGGTCCTCGTCGCCTGGCAGGGGCTCGTCGAGTACCTCCGGGGGGTCGAGCGTTGGGGCGCCATGGAACGGCGCGGGTTCGGCGGCGGACCGCCGGAGTCAGAGGAGACCGACTAAGGCCGTCGAGGCTCAGTGGCCCACAC
Organism: Haloarculaceae archaeon; assembly: GCA_042217365.1. Classification (GTDB taxonomy): domain Archaea; phylum Halobacteriota; class Halobacteria; order Halobacteriales; family Haloarculaceae; genus JBDGST01. The sequence continues at coordinate 23,903 of JBDGST010000018.1, read as the reverse complement.
GTGCCCATGTCGGACGCGACGAACTACTTCCGCGACCTCTACGCGCTCACGGTTGACCGCTCGGCGTCGCTCCCGGAGAAGATCGCGGACGCAGTCGCGGTGGGCCGCGACCGCCTCGGCCTCTCGTACGGGCTGGTGTCCTACACCGGCGCCGGCGAGTACGAGGTCGTCGACTCGACGTTCGAGAGCGGCGCGTACGTCTCCGGGACGGTCCACGACCTCGACGAGACCTGGTGTCGCCACGTCGTCTCCGACCGGGAAGCGCTCGTCGTCTCGGACGCGAGCGATCCCCCGCACGGCGACGACGTCGCGCGGGCGGCGACGGGCCTCCAGTGTTACGTCGGCGCCCCGATTCTCGTCGACGGCGAAGTGTACGGCACCCTCTGTTATTCGGACGAAACGCCCCGCGAGACGGAGTTCGGCCCCGAGGAACGGCAGTTCGTCGAACTGCTGGCGCAGTGGATCGGCTACGAGATCGAGCGGGAGAAACACGAGCGGGCCCTCGAAGCGCAGAACGAACGCCTCGCGGAGTTCGCGGGCGTTCTCGCCCACGACCTGCGGAACCCGCTGACCTCCGCGCTCGGGTACACCGAACTCGCGCTGGAGTCGGCGAACGACGACGTTGCCGGGCACCTCGACACCGTCGTGGAATCCCTGGAACGCATGGAACAACTGATCACGGAGACCCTCTCACTCGCGCGGGAGGGCGCCGACGTCGGCCAGCGCGAACCGGTCCAACTCGGCGGGGTCGCCCGGTCGGCGTGGCGGACGGTCGAGCCGCCGGACGCGACACTGGTCGTCGACGGCGACCGAACGCTGTCCGCCGACGAGTCCCGCCTCCGCCAGCTGTTCGAGAACCTCTTCCGGAACGTCGCGGAACACTGCGGGCCGGGCACGACGGTGACCGTCCGCGGGACCGACGACGGCTTCGTCGTCGCCGACGACGGGCCCGGTCTCCCGCCCGCCGTCGCGGAGTCGCTGTTCGCCGATCAGTACGACCGCGACCGGCCGGGGCTCGGACTCCTCGTCGTCGAGCGGGTCGTCTCCGGGCACGGCTGGAGCGGGTCCGTCGAAACCGGCGAGCAGGGAACTCGCTTCCGGGTCTCGGGCGTCGGCGGCCCGACGTCTGTGCCGGTGCCCAACCGTGGGTGCGATTCCGAGCCCTGAACCCCCGGCGGGACCGGGCGGTGTCTCACCCGCCGGTGCGTCGATACTGCCCGTTCGCGCTCGTTTCGGGCTCTGAAACCTATGATCTCTGTTCGCGTCCGTCCCCGGCGTCGTCTCGCTGGACGCCCCCGACCACAGGGTTATCCCGTTGGAAAAGTTACAGTTACAGATGGCTGACGACAAACAGGGTCGAGACGACCAGGCGCGCGGCGCGGACGACCGCCAGCGGCGGCGGGCCGTCCTCGAGGAACTCGAACGGATGGACGAGGTGGAACCCCCGGTCGAGGCGGACGCGCTCGACGACGTCGAAGCGGGAATCCGGTCGCTCGAATACCCGGTGACGGCGGCAGCGGTCGTCGAGGCGGTCGGCGACCGCGAAGTCGAATCGACCGACGGGACGTACACTGTCGCGGAACTGGTGCCACGGACGGACGAGGAGACGTACGACTCGCCCGACGAGGTCCGCGCCCGCGTGCTGCGGCCGACCGTCGCGGCGTCGATGAAGCGGATCACCGAGGCGAGTCGGTCGCTCCCCCGCAGGGACCGGTTTGGCTCCCAGCGCGAGGCCTACGAGAAGACGCTCCGCGCGCTCAAGTCGATCGACGCGGACGACGACGACGAGGGGGTCGAGTCCGTCACTGACTGGATCGTAGAGCGGATCGAGGAGAAGGGGAAGCTCCCGAGTTCCCGGGACGTGCGCCGTCGAGCGGCGAAGTTCTGCCGATCGAACGGCTACGAGGTCCGGAACGACCAGTGGCTCGGGGTTTGATACGGACCGTTGTAACCATTTTCCACAGGGCTATCGATCACTGGTGGCTTCGCGACCCGCACGAACCGATCTCCTCCGCCATAGCGGTAAAGAATTACAACGGTCCGTATGAACGGACCACGGGCCCGACCAGCCGTCGGCCGGGCCGTCCGGAAGACAGGCCGGAGACGGCGGCGAGGGGGGCTTCGACCGCTCCGGACGAACCCGTTCTTTTGAAGTAGCTCAATCGTCTACCGGATACCAAGTGATGAGCGAGGACTTCTACGAGGTACTCGGGGTGTCACGGGACGCCAGCGAGGAGGAGATCCAGGAGGCCTACCGCGAGAAGGCCCGCGAGTACCACCCCGACGTGAGCGACGACCCCGACGCCGAGGAGAAGTTCAAGCAGGCCAAGAAGGCCAAGGAGGTGCTCACCGACGAGGAGCAGCGCCGGATGTACGACCAGCTGGGCCACGAGCGCTTCGTCGAGGCCGAGAAACGCGGCGCGACCGAGGGGGGCGGCGCCGGCGGCGCCCGCGGCGGGATGGGCGGGGACCCCTTCGGCGGCGGCGGCCCGTTCGGCGACATGGGCGACATCTTCGAGACGATATTCGGCGGCGGCGGCCGCCGCGACGGCAACCGGCCCCGCCAGGGTCGGGACCTGCGCACGTCGCTGACGATCGACCTCGAAGACGCCTATCACGGCGTCGAGAAGGAGGTGTCGGTCACGCGGCCCCAGAGCTGTCCGGAGTGCGACGGGCAGGGTCACCCGCCGGGCAGCGACTCCCGGCGCTGTCCCCAGTGTGACGGCCGCGGGCAGACGACGCAGGTCCAGCAGACGCCGATGGGGCGGGTCCAGCAGACGCGGACCTGTCCGCGCTGCGAGGGCGAGGGCACCCTCTACGAGGAGACCTGCTCGAACTGCCGTGGCGACGGCGTCGTCCGCGAGAACGCCACGCTCACCGTCGAGGTCCCGGCCGGCATCGAGGACGGCCAGACGCTCCGGATGGACGGCGAGGGCGCGCCCGGCGAGAACCGCGGGCCCAACGGCGACCTCCTCATCGAGGTGTCCGTCGCCGACCACCCCGAGTTCGACCGCGACGGCGCCGACCTCCACCGCAAGGAGCCCATCTCCTTTCCGCAGGCGGTCTTCGGCGACACGGTCGAGGTGCCGACCGTCGACGGCTCGGTCGAGATGGACGTCCCGCCGGGCACCCAGAGCGGGCGCACCTTCCGCCTCCGGGACCGGGGGATGCCCCGCCTGCGGCGTCGCGGCCACGGCGACCTCTACGTCCAGGTCAAGGTCGTCACGCCCGAGGACCTCAACGCCGAGCAGCGCGAGGCCCTGGAGCAGTTCGCCGAGGCCGGCGGCGAGGAGGTCGAGGTCGACCAGGGATTCTTCGAGAAGCTCAAAGGCACCTTCTAGACCACGATTTTCGCCTCGGGCCGCTCTTCCAGCTAAAGCGAGGCGAAAGCTTCGTTCGCGGTGAGCCGTTCCGTCTGCCGTGCCCCGGAGCGTCCCGTCACCGCGTTTTTGCCGGTCGGACGCGAAGCGACCGCATGGACGTCATCGGCGACCTCGTGGCGCGCGACCGACGGAGCGACGCGCTCGCGGTCCGACGCGACACCCGCGCCGGCTCCTACAGCTACGAGAAGCTCTGTACGAACGCCTGGAAGACCGGCAACATCCTGCGCCACTACGGCGTCCGCCGGGGCGCGACGGTCGCTATCGTCGGCGACGACCCGCTCTCGCCGCCCCCGCTACTCGCGTTTCTCGGGGCCGCTCTGCTCGGCGCGACCGCGCGGTTCGATCCGCCGGCCGCCGACCCCGTCGAGGCGGAGGCGCTCGTCGTCCCGACCGCGCGACTGGAGCGCTACGACCCCGCGCCGGGGTCGACCGCCTTCGGATACGGCGACGCGCCGTCGGACCCGACCGTCGCACACTTCGAGGGCGAGGTCTGGAGCGAGAACCCGGCGGTACCACCGGCCGAAGTCGGCCCCGGCGACGCGGCGCTCGCCGCCCGAGATAAGACGTACACGCACGCCGACCTGCTGGAGCGGGCCCGGGCGGTCGCCGTCGAGTTCGACCTGGACGAGGGCGACGCCGTGGCGCTCCGCGCGCCGCTCTCGCACCCGGGGACCGTGGCGGCCGGCGTGCTCGCGCCGCTGGTCGCGGGCGCGACGATACTGCTCGACCGGTCCGCGACTGGAACCGTCGGGGTCAGCACGGACGGCGGGCCCGAGGAGCGGATCGTCGACCCCGCCGGGGTGCTGTGATTGCGGGGCGGGGCCGGCCGAGTCGTCACTCCTCTTTCGGGCGGAGGAAATCGGCGAGCGAGACCATGATGCCGAGCAGCCAGCCTATCGGGAACGAGATGGCGATCCACATGGCTGCGTAGCCCAGCCCCGATTTCTCGAAGTTGTTGACGAAGTAGTCCTTGAGACCGACCTCGGCGAGGACCTGGTTCTGGATGAAGACGCGCACGTCCTCGCTGTAGGCGATAGAGAACTGCGCCACCTGGTCGGAGAGCAACGCCGCGACCACCGGCGGGAGGAAGATGGCGGTCACGGCGAAGGGGTAGGCGAGCAGGACGGTCACGGGCCGGCCGTCGATCTTCCGGAACAGGAGGGCGAGGGCGGTCGAGATGATGGCCACGACGCTCGCGCCGACGATCGCGTTTGCCTTCTGATCGGGGAAGTCCAGGCGGAACTCCACGAGCGCCGCCAGACCGCCCCAGACGAGGACGGCGAGCAGGAAGACGCCCACCGCCCCGAGGCGCTCGACGGAGACGTCGATCCTCCGGGTGTTGAACCGGACGACGACTCCGATCAGCGCCAGCGGATAGAGCACGGCGATGACGAGAACCCCGAGCGCCGACCACCCCCGGTAGGTCACCTTCTCCCGCGTCGTCTCGGGTCGCCACTTCCCCAGGACGGTCTGGTCGGCGCCCCGCTGGCGGGGGAAGAGCAACTCCATCCAGGTCTCGTGGAACTTCCGCAGATCGACCCGGACTGCGTCGACCACGCTCTGGTTCCCGACGGACATGCCCGTGGGTTTGGCACCCCGGTGAATAAGTTTTCTTTTGCGGTCCGGCCACCGGGGACCACTCCGGGGTGGTCGACCCCGGCGCGAGCGTCGAAAGTTTTTCCCCGGTCCGGGCGGCGGTTGGGGGTATGACCGTGGAGACAACCGCCGAAACCGACGTCGGTCGCGCCCGCGACCACAACGAGGACAGCGTCCTGGTCGCGCCGACGTCCGCCGGGCGTCTGGTCGCGGTCGCCGACGGCATGGGGGGCCACAGCGCGGGGGGCGTCGCGAGCGCCACGGCGCTCGAGGCGTTCGTCGGGGAACTCGACGACGCGCTCGCCGTAGAGTCCCCGACGGAAGCCCTGCAGACGGCCGTTACCGCGGCCAACGACGCCGTCATCGACCGCGCCCGGGAGGACGCCGACCGCGAAGGCATGGGAACCACGCTCGTCGCCGCGCTCGTTGCGGACGGGACTGCGACCGTCGTCAACGTCGGCGACAGTCGCGCGTACCGCGTCGACGACGCAGAGATCGAACAGGTGACCGTCGATCACTCCGTCGTCCAGGAACTCGTCGACGCGGGGGAGATATCCGAGGAGCGGGCCGACACCCACCCCCAGCGGAACGTCCTCTCGCAGGCGCTCGGTGCGAACGAGACCGTCGGGCCCGACTGCTTCACCGCCGACCTCGCGGCCGACGACGCCACGCTGTTGCTCTGTTCGGACGGCCTGACCGCAGAGGTGCCCGACTCCGAGATCCACGAGATCACCACCGCGGCCGACTCCCTCTCCGACGCGGCAGACGGCTTAATTGCGTCCGCGAAGGACCACGGCGGGAGCGACAACGTCAGCGTCGTGCTCGCGCGACACCGCTGACGCCGTCGTTCCCCGGTATCACTCCGCTCGCTCGTCGCTCTCCCCGCTTTCGGTTTCTCCCTGTCCCTCTCCCTCCTCCCCGGGGGCCGGTTCGCCGTCGTCGGTATCCCCCGGTTCGTCGGCGTCCCCCGGTTCGCCGATTTCGTCGGCCCCTTCACCCGGGGCGTCGACGTCGCTGCCGCCCTCGTCGAACCTGTCGACGATAGTCTGGGCGTCGTGGACCTCCTCGTTGGGGTCGACCTCGCTCGCCGGTCGTGGTCCTTCCCCGGTCCGGCCGTCCCCGGGCTGACCCTGGGCGCTCTGTGGCCGACCGCCCTGAGGCTGACCCTGACCGTCCTGTGGCTGCTGACCTTGGGGTTGCTGTCCCTGGCCGCCCTGGGGCTGTTGGCGCTGTGGCTGTCGCCCCTGACCGCCCTGGGGTTGCTGTCCCTGGCCGCCCTGGGGCTGTTGGCGCTGTGGCTGTCGCCCCTGACCGCCCCGGGGTTGCTGTCCCTGGCCGCCCTGGGGCTGTTGGCGCTGTGGCTGCTGACCCTGGGGTTGCTGTCCCCGTCCGCCCGGGGGTTGGTCACCGCCGGGTCCCGCCCCCTGGCCGCCTGCAGGTGCGGGACCCCCGCGGTCGCCGCCCCGGAAGTACCGGTTGTAGAGGAATCCGCCGCCGGCGAGCGCGGCGATCACCAGGCCGACGCCGAGCGTCGTCGTCGAGAGGCCGCCGGATCCGCCGTTACCGGCCGCCGTCGTTCCGGTGGCGCCGTCGGACCCGCCGGCGGGTGGGGCCCCTGTCGGCGTCACCGTGGTACCTTCGTCGTCGCCGCCCGTCCCAGCGCGTTCCGTTGGCGTCGGCGTCGAATCCGCCCCCGACGTGGGCGGGGGCGTGGGCGTCGGCGTCGGTGCCTCGGTTGCCGTCGGCGTGGGCGTCGCGGTGGCCGTCGGCGTGGGCGTCGCGGTGGCCGTCGGCATGGGCGTCGGTGTCGGGGTCGGCGTCGCGACCGCTTCCCCGCCGATCTTGACCGTCCAGCCGCCCGTCCCTCCCTCCGTCGGGGCGGTGCCGGCGCAGACGAGCCCCTTCGCGTCCGTCAGGACGACGCCGTTGAACCTGCTGCCGTCGCCGCCGGCGGTGGTCGACCACTTGATGCTCCCGTCGATCCCGACCTTGAGCGCGTACCCCCGCGCGTCCGACCAGGTGTCGTCGGCACCAGTCCGACCGGCGACGTAGGAGACCAGCCCGCTCTCCCCCGCAGCGACGGCGCGCAGTTCGTCGACCGCGTCCTGGCTGTAGGTCTTCTCCCAGAACCGCTCGCCGTTACCGTTGATCTCCATGGCCCACGCGTCGCGGTCTCTCCCGTTCCTCTCGAACGTGGTCGTCCCGACCATCACGAAGCCGTCTCTCGACTCCGCCACGTCGTAGAACGCGTTGTAGTCGTTGCGAGGGTTCGTCGCGGAGTCGGACTTCTTCCGGTAGTGGTTGACCCACCGGCTGCCGCCGTCTGCGGTCAGGTTGATCACCCACCCCGAGACGTCGCCGTCCCTGTAGTCCGCCTGCCCGACCGCGAGGTACCCGCCGTCCGGGTTGGGCGCGACGCCGGTCAACCTATTCTCGCCGCTCCCGCCGAACGTCTCCCGCCAGTCGACGTTCCCGTCGCCGTCGAACGCGACGACCAGCCCGCTGTTGAACCGCGACGTCTCGCCCGCCATCACGTATCCGCCCTCCTCGCGTTCGGTCACGGACGCGAAGGTGTCGTCGGTCTCCGAGCCCACGCTGAACGTGGTCCCCCACTGTTTCGCCCCGTCGGCGTCGACCCGGAGAGCGAAGGCGTCCTCGGTGCTGTCGGCCCCCTCGCGGCGGTACCCCACGAGGAGGTACCCGTCCCCGGTGGCGATGACGTCGCGCGCGCCGGTCTCCTCCCCCGCCGAATAGGTCTCCTCCCAGACGAGCGCTCCCGTCCCGTCGACCTCGTAGAGCCAGGCGTCCCGGCCGCCGTCGCCGGTATCGGTCGAGCCCCCGACGACGTATCCGCCGTCCACGGCGGGCGCGACACCGTTCCCCCGGGCGTCGCCGGACTGCTCGTTCGTGCGGTCCCAGCGGGTGGGCGGCGCGTCGGCGGCGCTCGCCCCGCCGGCCCCGACAGCTGTCGCGAATGCACCGACAGTCGCGCCGCCGCACGCAGAGAGAAACCGTCGTCTGCTACAGTCTCGGTCCATACTCCCTGTCCCGGCCGGCATCACTAAAATCCTGTCGGCGTTCGGACTCGTTGCACGGCGTCACTTGGCGAGTTGCTCGCGGGCGAACCGCGCCAGGAGCGGCAGGTCCGAGAGGTGGATGAGTTCGCGGGCCGCCAGTTTGTTGCCGGCGTTGATCTCCGCCAGCGTGTCCCGGTCGGTCGCGCTCAGGTCCGTCATCAGCCTGTCGTAGCGGTCGTTCGGCGCGAGATACAGGAGTTCGGTCATCAGCAGGCGCGTCTTCGCCTTGGGCGCGACCTCCGCGTGCCAGAGGTCGTCGTAGGTCTCCATCATCTCGGCGGACGTGTCGGGCTCGTCCGGGGTGAGGCACGCGTCGACGGTGATCGCCGCCGCGCGAGCGGACTGCATCCCCTTGCGGATCCCCTCGCCCCACAGCGGGTCGATCGACGGGACCGTGTCCCCGATAGCCATGAAGCTGTCCGTGCTCAACTGGCCGGGCGGCTGGATGTGGGCGGAGCCGCGGTGTTGCTCGCCCTCGACCCGCTCGGCGCCGGTGAGCCGGGGGTCCGTCTCCATCCAGTAGTCGAGGTAGTCGTCGATGCCCATCCCCTCCCTGGCGTGCTTGCGGTGTGAGTCGTTCTGAATGTAACAGAGCCCGACCTTCGCGGTGTCGTCCCCGGTATGGAAGATCCAGGAGTAGCCGCCCGGCGCGAACTCGTGGTCGAGGCGGAGCATCATCGCGTCGGTGAGGTCGGCGTAGTCGTCGTGGTCGACGTCGACGCCCTCGCACTCCCACTCGACGCCGATCGCCTGGCGCTCGCGCTCCAGGTCGCTCACGCCGAGTTCCTCGGCGAGCGGCGCGGCCGGGCCGGTCGCGTCGATGACGACGTCGCCGTAGACCTCCCGGTCGCCGTCGTACCGGACGCCAGCGATCTCGCCGCCGTCCATGACGGGTCCGAAGACCCGGGAGTCGAAGCGGTACTCCGCGCCCCGCTCGCGGCCGTCGCGGACGAGAAAGCGCTTGAAGTCGGCGAACTCTAGGACCGCGCCCGCCTGGTCGCTGACGTAGCTCTCGTTGGGCGACTCCAGGACGACCGAGTCCGTGTAGTTCATCACCACCTCGTCGGGGATCGAGAAGGCGGCCATCATCGACGGGAACGTGCCGGCGGTCGACTTGTTGCTCTGACGCGGGAACTGGGCTTCCGGTTCCGTCTCGAGGACGACGACGTCGTAGTCCCTGGCGGCGAGGTCGCGGGCGCACTGGGCGCCGGCCGGCCCGGCGCCGGCGATCACCACGTCAAAGCGGTCGGCCATATCCATGAGTCCGCCCTGCGGTTTATGAGCTTTGCTGAATCGAGGAACGAGCGGTCGAGCCCAGCGCGAGGGCGAGCACGACCGCCCCGAACAGCAGCGCGACGACGCTCGGGACGGTCCCGCTCGGGACGCTCCGGTACAGCGCGTAGCCGACGCCCGCCGTGAGGACGGCGACCGCGCCGCTCCCGACGGCGTGGAGGAGCTCGACCCGTGCGGTCGGTACGTCCGGCCCCGCGTCGCGCTCTATCCCGAGCGCGAACGTTCCGGCGTCCGCCGCCAGGACCGCCCCGAACCCGCCGACCAGCGCCGCCGTCGCGTCACCGGTGGATATCGCCGTCAGCAGCGTCGCGCCGAACAGGACGGTCCCGGCCAGCACCACGGCTCCCCGGGTCCGGAACGCCAGCCCCCACGCGAGAGCGAGCGTCCCGCTGACGCCGGCCACGAACGCGGGCGCGACCGGCGCCACGACCCCGACCGTCGCGAGCGCGGCGCCGACCGCCAGAACGTGGCTGATCCGGACGCGCCCGGCCTCGACCCGGTCGCGGAGTGAGCGTCCGCTCACGGCGACCACCTCGATAGCTCGGGAGGCCTCACGGCGACCACCCCGGTTCGTGTGGCTCGACCGCCGGCGTCCACTCGTGGACGGGGATCCGGGAACGGCGGAGGGCGTCCACCCGGAGGCGCCTCTCCGTCGCCGCGAGCCGCCTGTACGGCGTGTCCGCGCCGGTGACGTCCGGGCTCGCCACGACCACGTCGTGCCCGTGGGCCGCGAGCAGGCGAGGGACGGCGACCGCGACGTCGTCGGCGAGCGGCGAGAGGAACACGACCTGTGCGTTCCCCGGGAACCGCCCCAGGACCCCGTCGAGCGCGTCCCGTGCCGCCGCTCGCGGGCCGTCGCCTCCGCCGTCGGGGGCCGGTCGACGGCCTGCCAACCGTGCGGTGGCGCGGTCGCCTCTGCCGCCCGCGTCGTCCGTTCGGTCCGCGTCGTTCGGCCGGCCGTCCGTTCGGTCCACGTCGTCGGTCTGGTGGAGTTCCCGGTCCGCGTCGTCGGTCTGGCGAGGTTCTCGGTCCGGATCGCCGTCACCTGCGCCGCTCGGCTCGCTCCCCGGCCCGAACGCGGGGGCGCTCGTGAACGCCTGGACGCCGTCGGGAACCGTCGACACGTCCCGGGGGACGGGCGGATCCCAGTCGAACGCCTCGTGGCGAGTCACCCGGTCGAGGAGACGTCGCCGGTGGGTCTCCCCGGTCCCCGGTTCGACCCAGCACTCGCTCGGTGAGAGCGCGGCGAGGCCGACCTCGGCGCCGCCGTCGAGGAGGCCGGCGGCCAGCGACCCCGCGGTCCAGGCGGCGGCGTCGACAGCGGGCCGACGCTCGCCCGGGTCGCCGGTCACGTATGCCGGGCGGCGCGCGTCGACCAGCAGGACGACCCGGACCGTCCGGGGCTGGTCGTACCGGCGGCTCGCCAGTTCGCCGGTCTTGGCCAGGCGCGTCCAGTCGATACACCCCAGCGGGTCGCCGTGACGGTACTCGCGGACGGAGTGGAAGGCGACGCCGGCCCCCGTCTCGGCCACCTCGTACCGGCCGGCGAGCAGGGTCGCGAGGTCGCCCAGCCCGACCGACCGCTCCCCGTATCCCGGACGGCAGGTGACCGTCACCGGGTCCGTCGGTACGCGCGTCACCCGCCGGCTCGCGCCGCTCGGGTCCCGCGTCACCACAGTGAGCGCGTCGAACGCGTGCTCCCCCCGGACGGCCGCTACCTCGTAGGATATCGTCGCCGTCTTGCCCGGACGGAGCGCGGTCGTGTGCCGGGCCGTCCCGTCGACGACCGCGAGCCCCGGCGGCACCTCGTCGCAGAGACGGACGTCCGGGAGCAACCGGTCGCCCTCGTTGCGGACCGACAGCGTCACCCGGACGCGCTCGCCCGGCGCCGGATCGGTCTCGTCGACCCGGCGCTCGACGGATAGTTCGGACGCGGGCGCGTCCCAGAACCGGGCGTACGCCGAGAATCCGACGCCCGCCAGCCCCGCCAGCACTGCGGGGGGCGACCCAAGCAGGACGCCGACTGCGGCGCCGGCGAGCGCGAGCGCCTGTACCCCGCGCCATCGACCGGTTCGCACGACGCGGGACTCCCCGCGCGCCAGGTTGGTGGACGGGCCGGGGACCCCCTGAACGGGGTCAATCGCCCCGGCGGTCTCCCCGCCGTCCGGGTCGGCCGTCGAGTCGCGCTGGTCGCGGCCGCGTCCCGGATCGGCTCCGTCCCCTTCTCCGTTCGACCGTCGTCCCTCCGCCCGTTCACCGTCCGCCGCTCGCCCACCGTCGCGCGAGGCCGACGCGACGGCCTCGATCGCCCGCTCGACTCGGCCGGGGAACCCGCTCTCGACGTGGTCGTGTCGGGACTTGCGGTCCGCGAACAGCGCGGCCGCGTCGCCGTCGTCGGTCCAGGTCCCCTCGGCTACCCGCCGGCGAACCGTCGTCTCCGAGTCACCGGTGCGCCGCGCCAGAACCCCCACTGTGGCCGCGCGAACCCGGTCGCGGATCCGGTCGCGTTCCGGCGCGTCGCGCTCGCTCGCGCCCACGGCTTCGACGCGCTCGGCTAATCGGTCACCCGGCACGCCGTAAACCGGCCGGTCGCCGACTCTCGGGAGCGCACCGTTGGCCCCGTCTTCCCCCGGTTCCGTGAGTCGGTCGACGACGACCAGAGCGGCGCCGCCGAGCGCGGCCACCCAGACGCCGACGAGGAACACCGTCGCGACCCACCCACCCGGGACCGAGACGGGACCGACCGTCAGCCCGAGTCCGGCGACGACGGCGAGCGAGCCGAGGGCCACCAGCGCCCGCCGCCGGTTCACGGGTCGCTACCTCCCGTTCTTCCGTTCCTGCTCCCGCTTCCGCTCGCGCTCGCGCTCCCGCTTCCGCTCGCGCTCTCGGTTTCGACGCCGCGGGCGTCGGCGTCGAGTCGCTCGACCGCGTCCGCCACCGCTCGTCGACGGCGCTCGTCGACCGACTCGTCGCCGTACCGCACCGCGCGGAAGTGGCTCGCCACGGTCGCGACTGCACCGCCCGGGAACCCGCGCTCGGCGGCGACCCGCTCGGTCTCCTCCGGCGTCCGGGAATCGTCGTCGCCGGTCGCCCGCGAGAGGCTCCGCCAGGCCCGGATTACGGCGTTATCGGGCGGCGCGTCGTACGAGAGAGACACGGCGGGGACCGACTGCTCGTCCCCGTCTTCCGGCGCCTCCTCGTCGGGTCGCGGGGCGCGCACGTCGTCGTCGGTCAGGACGACCGCGAGAACGCCACACGCGACGAGCGCGCCGACCAACAGCGCGACGAACAGGGGAGAGACGCCACCCCCGCCGGTGTGCTGGGCCGTCGCAGTGCTCCCGCCGGACCCGACAGCGCTCCCGCCGTTTGACCCCTTCGGCGCCCCAGGTGCAGCTCCGCCGCCGTGACTCCCGGACCGCTCGACGAGGGTCGCGTCTCCGGTGATCCGTCCCCCGTCCGCGCCCTCGAAGCTCCCGGCTGCCGACGCGAGAGCGAACACCGCGAGGAGGGCGATCAGGGCGGTCGCGAGCCGTTTCACGGCCGGGGGGTGGCCCCGGCCGATAAAAGGCCTTGGGTATACTCAAACCGGCGTGAGAGTCTCCCGGGGACTGGTCCGTTCGTCGGACTGGCGTCCTCCGGTCACCGCTTTCCCAGCGCCTCCTCGAACACGCGGACCGCGCGCTCGTAGGCCGCGTCGCGGTCGACGACCGGATGGGCGTACTCCGGGGCGAGCGCCTCGCGTTCCGCGTCGTCGAGGGTCGGCCAGTCGACGATCTTTTCGGGTGGCACGTCCCCGAGTTCGGGCAAGTACGCCCGCACGTACTCGGCGTCCTCGTCGTATTTCGCCAGCTGTGCGACGGGGTCGAAGACGCGGACGTCGACGGGGTCGGTCCCCGTCGAGGCGATCCACTGCCAGTTGCCGTAGTTCGTCGCGGGGTCGTGGTCGACGAGCCGGTCCGCGAAGTACCGGGCCCCCTTCCGCCAGTCCACCAGGAGGTGTTTCGTGAGAAAGGAGGCGACGACCTGCCGGGGGCGGTTGTGGACGTACCCCTCGGCGTCGAGTTGCGCCATCCCGGCGTCGACGAACGGGTACCCCGTTTCACCGCGCTTCCAGGCCTCGAACTCCTCCCGGTCGTTCCGCCAGACGATCTCGTTGGGGAAGTCCCTGTAGTTGTGCGTCAGCAGCCCCGGGTTGTGAGCGAGGAGGTGGTAGTTTCGCTCGCGCCAGGAGAGTTCGTAGCGGTACTTCTCGACGTTCCGACGCGTCTCGCCGTCGGCGGCCCGGTAGCGTTCGGTCGCGTCCGCCCACACCTCGCGGGTCCCGATCATGCCCGCCGCGAGATACGGCGACAGCCGCGAGACGGGTCCCACGGGGCGTTCGACCGCGGCCGCCACGTCGTCTCGCGTGTCGGCGTAGCTGTCGATCCCGTCCGCGAGAAACGCGTCGTACCGGTCGCGCGCGGCCCCGTAGCCGGGCCGGGGGAGGTCGACGTCGACCGCAGGACGGGGGATATCTGCATCTCCGGACCTGTCGGTCGAACCGCCGTCGAGGCCGGCGACTCCGTCGCCGTCGGGTTCCACGAGTGCGTCCTCGTCGGGCGGCGGCACCGGCGCGGGCTTGGGTTCGGCCGTCCAGTCGTCGTAGAACTGGCTGTGAGTCGGGTACTCGGCGTCGAGTCGGTCGGGGGCCACGAGGACGTGGTCGGTCTCGGGTTTCGTCGGCAGCCGACGGTCGACCCGCCGTTCAGCGTTGCGGCGGGCGGGCCGGTAGTGGCGGTTGTAGCGTATCGCGTCGGCGCCGTACTCCTGTCTGACCGCGGCGAGCTGGCGGGCGGGTTCGCCGACCCGGACGAGCAGGCCGCTCCCCCGGTCCCGGTAGGCGCGGTCGAGGGCGCGGACTCCGTCGGCGACGAACGCCCGCTGGCGCTCGCCGAGGCGGTCGAGCACGTCCTCCCTGACGACGAATACCGGCACCACCTCGCCCTCGCGGGCGGCGGCGGCGAGCCCCACGTTGTCGGGTATCCGAAGGTCGCGGCGGTGCCAGAAGACCTCCATGGGGGAACCAAACGGGTCGTCGACCATGTCTCTACGCCCCAACCAGTTGTGTGGTCGGGGGACCTGGCCGCCGGTTCAAGGCGGTCGCGGTGGTCCACACAGATGCCGGGCCGGGCCGGGCCGCCGGTCACCGGCCCGGGGGGCACTCGAAATCAGTCAGCGACCACGAGACCGCGGTCTCAGCGGTCGCGGTCGGCCCGCCGTTTCCACCTGCGTTCCTGGCGCCGTTCGGTGACGTGCCGGCGGCCGTCCGCCAGTTCGCGCCGCGCCCGCTCCTCGAAGGACGTCAGGTCGTCGAGGAACTCACCCTCGAAGGATTCGAGCACGTCGTACGACCAGCGTTCGCCGTCGACGACGCCGCGCGGCAGGTACTCGTCCCGGACGTCGTCGGCGAGTCCGTCGCGCCCGCACTCCCGGAGCAGGCGTTCGGCCTCGGCGAGGTGTTCCATCGCGTGCCCGGTGTTGTGGTGGAACGCGACGAGGTTGCCGTGTGCGCGATGGAGCCACTCGACCCCCAGTTCGACCCGGTGCAACGCGTCCCGTTCCGCCGCCCTCAGGTCAGACTGCCGTTCTCCGTCGGTCGCCATGATCATTGATAGCACACCACGACAGATGAGCGTGTCGGCGGATCGGTGGGGCCCGTTGCGATCGCCAGCGGGAGCCCGTGGGTCGATGGCGCGTGGAGCAATGCGATCCCCGACCGTCGAACAGCGCTCGCGGTGAAAAGGGACCCGTCGGTCAGCGTCGCCGGTGGAGGAGGACGGCCCCCAGCGCGAGGAGGCCGGCAAGCGCCGGCGCGACGCCGAATCCGGGCGCGAACCCGGAACTCCCGGTCGTCGTCGGGACTGCTGTCGGAGTGGGGGTCGGCGTCGGCGTCGGCGTGGGGGTCGGCGTCGGCGTGGGGGTCGGCGTCGGAGTGGGCGTCGGCGTCTCGTTCGACGCAGGCTGGACGCCCTCGACGACCGCGCTGTCGCGGAGGTCGCCTTTCGTTGCCACGATGGTGTGGTTCCCGGCGCTCTCTATGGCAATCCTGAGGACTCCGTTCGCGTTGGTCTGTCCGACAGCGGTGCCGTTTCGCGTGACCGACGCGTTCGCGACGGGGTCGCCGTACTCGTCTCTGACCGTGATCCTGACCGGTTCGCCGACGACGACGCGGTCGTTGTCACTCGTCACGTTGATCGCCGGAATCCGACGGATGCTCGCGTTTACCGACGTCCGGGACTCCCGCACCCGGAACGTCTTCGTCACCCGCCCGTACCCGGACTTCGTGAACGTGACCTCGTACTGGTCGTTGACGGGAACGCTCACGGTCACCTTCCCGTTGCCGAGCGTGGTCACCCGGGCGACTCCCCCCACTGACACGTTCACGCCCGAGAGCGGTCGCGGCGGGTCGAAGTGGTCGTCGGTCACCCCGAACGTCACGAGGACGGAGTCCTGCCGGATGCGCGTCGTCGTCCGCGTCTCCGAGGTGACTGTGACGAACGTCATGTTCCGGAGGTACCCCTCCTTGAAGGCGATCAGTCTGTACTCGTCCTGTTCGATGGCGCCCGTGGTGAACACGCCGTCCGCGTTCGTCCGCCCGGTGACGACTCGCTCTCCGTCCTGGTACAGCTGGACGATGGCGTCTTCGACGCGCCCGTCCGAGTCCTCGACGACGACTGTCGCCCAACCCTTCCGCGCGACCTCGACCTCGACCGACCGCGCAGTCGCGTCGTTCACGACGTAGGGGTCGTTCCTGACGTAGAACGGGTGGTCGACGGTGATCGTGACGTCGGCCCCCGCCGGAACGTCGACGAACGCCTTCCCGTTGCTCTTGGTCGTCTCGTTCACCGGCCCGCCGCCGTCCCACGTCGCCGACAGTTCGGCGTTTCCGACCGGGTTGCCGGCCCCGTCGACGACCGTCACCGTCAGCGTGACGTTGTCGGCGGCCGCGGCGGACGCCCCCCCGCTGTCGTCGGTCGCCGAGGCCCCGACCGTCCCGATAGCGAGCGCGACGACGACCAGCAACACGGACGCGAATACCCGCCTGTGTGCTACCATAGCTTGACCGTCGGAAGGCGCCCCCATATCTTTACCGACCTTTCATCTCGTCTCGGCCGGAATACGTTCCGGATAACCGCTGTCCGCCAGTGTAACTTCTCCGCTCCGGACAGCTATCGCCCGTCGAGGAACTCCGTGGCGAGGCGGTGGACCTCCTGCTCCGTGACCGTCGTCATGGCGCCGGGGAGAGTCCGCGTGAGCGTCGCGCTCGCGACGCCGTGGGCGAGTGCCTCGTCGGCGCCGGCCCCGCTCAGCAGGCGCTCGAGGAACGCGCCGGTGAAGGCCTCGTGCTGTCCCGAGGGGTCGACTGCCTCGACGTCGACGCCCTCGCGCTCGTGGATGACGCTGTCGTGCCAGACGAGCGCGCCGCGCTCGCTCCGCGTGATCACGACGGTGTCGAAATCGTGAGTCGAGGCGATCGTGTGGGCGATCTCGCGGGGCTGGCCCGACCGGTCGAAGACGGTCCGCGCCTCGCTCTCGTTGGCGACGAGGACGTCTACGGCGTCGAAGACCCCTTCGAGCGTCTCGCGGGCCGCTTCGCCGCCCCAGAGGCCGGGGCGGTAGTCGAGGTCCATCGCGACGAGACCGCTGCCCGCGGCGCGGAGCACGGCCTCGGCGGTCTCGACGATCCCGCCGGCCAGCGCGAGCGTGCTCCCGGCGACGAACGTCCCGTCGGCCCGCTGGACGCGGTCCATCGGCAACTCGCCGGGCGTGACCGTCGCGGCGGCGGACGACGCTCTGTCCTGAAGCCGTCGGCCCTCACGGGGCTCCGGTCCCTGCTCGACGAACACGAGGCCCTGGCGCCCCTCGTCCGGGTCGGCCCAGGCGACCTCGGTGTCGACCCCGTGACCGCGGAGCGCCCGGTCGACCCTGTGTCCGAGCGGCGTGTCCGGCAGTTTCGACAGCCAGATCGCGTCGGCCCCCAGCGCGCTCGCGGCCACGGCGACGTTGCTCTCGGTCCCCGAGACGCGCATCCGGACGTCCTCGGTCGTCTCGAACCGTTCTCGCCCCTCCGGCGACAGCCGCAGGCTCGTCTCCCCGAACGTGACAAGCTCTGTCATACGCTGGCTATTACGTGCCTCGGTTTTAGCCCCTGCGGTGCAGGGCGCCGACCCCGGGTGGGTCGGTCCGGAGATCAGGCCTCCCGGGCGAGCAACTCGTTCAGGTCGAGTTCCGCCATCGGGACCCACCCGATCACCGCGGGGAGGTAGACCCCGAGCGTCCTGTCGACGAGGACGACCACGGTGGCGAGGTCCGGCGCCACCCCCAGACTGATGAACACCGCCGTCGCCGACGCCTCGGCGACGCCGACCCCGCCGGGCGTCAGGGGCAGGACCGTCACGCTGTAAGCCATCACTAGCACGACCGGCAACAGCACGGCTGGCGAGAATCCACCGCCCAGCCCCGAGAGCAACAGCCAGACGCGGGTCCCCGGAACGACCATGAGCGTCCCGGCCCACCCGAGTGCGTACCCCGTGACGACGAGCGGTTGCGACGAGAGCGCCCGGAACGCGCCGGCCGAGTCCGCGGTGAACGACGGGACGGCGCCGGCAAGTCCGGCGAGACGGTCGCCCACGTGCGGGACGCGACCGAGCATCCCCTCGAAGCGGCCGACGAGTCGTCCGGCGGCGTCGAGTCGCCGCCCGGCGAGCAACACGAGCGCGCCCGCCGTGAGATAGACGCCCGTCGACAGCAAGAGTACGAACAGCCACCCGCGACCGAGTCGCGGAGCGAACGTAGCGAGCCCCGCGAGCGCGGTGACGCCGTAGAGCGTCGCGTACAGACCGGTGTTCACGCCGGCGATGCTCACGGCTTCCGACCAGTCGAGGTCGGTGTAATGACGGAGGACGAGCGGCGCGACGGAGTGGCCGGACGCCTTCGAGGGGACGACGTGGTTGACGAACTTGATGACGAGGTCGATCCTGGCCGTGGTGGCCAGCGACGCGTCGCCCCGCCCGTTGACGAGGACGTACCACATCGAGAACCGCGTGCCGAACTCGACCGCGGTGACGGCGAGCACGGCAGCGACGACCACCGGGGAGAGGCCGGCGAGTTCGCTCGCTGTTCGACCCCAGTCGACGTCCCGGGCCACGTACCAGAACGCGCCCAGTGCAACCGCCCACTGCAGGAACGAGACGACACGCTGCCGGAGCCCCCCGGCCCGCTCTGTGAGCCCCCCGGTTTGCGACTCGGGCCCCGGATCGGTCATCGCCCGACCTCCGCCCGACGCGGTGACGCTCCCGAAGTCGCGTTCTCGGCCAGAGACCGGACCGTGACGAACTCGAAGTCCGCGTCGAGGATGCGCTCGACGGCACGGCGCATGTACGACCCGGTCCGGAAGTAGACGCGCCGCGGGACGCCCTCGACTGCCGGCAGGTCGGACAGCTCCCAGGGGTGGACGTACAGCACGGGCGGAACGCCCCGCCGGGCGAGCCAGTACATTCCGGCCAGCGTGTAGTTGACTCCGAAAAACCGGATCCAGGTACCAGTCAACGGCAGCCTGAGCCGTGGCATCACCGCGACGGGTACCTCCCGGAACCCGGGCGGCGCCCCCGGGTCGACGTCTGTCGCCGGCGACGGTCGGCACGTGTCGAACTCGCCGCCGTACCACCCCGGGATCGACCGGCACGGCACGACGCTCGAGTCGTACTCGTAGCCCGCGTCGGCGAGTTCGGCGAAGTGGTCGTCCGCCAGGTCGAACGACGGCGCCCGGAAGCCGTCGACGTCGGCCCCTGTGGCCGCTTCGAGGCGCTCCTTCGAGCGGACCAGTTCGAACCGGCGGTCGGGCGCGTCGAGTTCCGAGAGGTGCTGGTGGGTGTGGGTGTGTGAGGCTATCTCGTGGCCGCCGTCCGCGACTCGCCCGAGGACCGAGGGGTAGTCCTCGGCTATGTCCCCGACCGTGAACCAGGTACCGGCCGCCCCGGCCGACTCGAAGGCGTCACACAGTCGCTCTACGCCCTCGACGCCGAGGTCGGTCGCGTCCGTCGTTCCCCGCGCTCCCCGGTAGGCCGGCAGATGAGTGAAGAACTCGAAATCGACGGAGAGCGCGGCGGGCACCCGTCCCATTGGTTGTGTCCGGGTAGGATACCGCCCCACTTGGATTGTGGGATTTCGATCGCTCGCCGGGCGTCTCGGTCGCTCCGTTCCGAAGACCCGTCGTCCGCCGGCCTCTCCCTCCGGGATTCCGGCTCCGTCCGGGCGGCCCCCAAGAATCGTCATCCTCTGGAGTGTCCCCCAGGAGCCACGGTCCGAGGGCCGACCCACCCCCTGCCGAGGGCCCCCGAGCGATCGACAACTCCCCGATGTGGGACGACGTATCGGCACATTCAAATCGCCGAGGAGCCACCACGCGAGTAGTCCCAATGTCATCCGTATTCGACCGCGTGCTCGCGGCGATATTCGGGCTCGACGTGAATCTCACGCTCGGATTTCTCGTCGTCGCCGCCGTCGTGTTCTTCTGGGGATTCGAGCGCTACCGGACCACGTTCTCGAAGACGGAGTTCGGGATCGCGGTTCTCATCTCGGCCGGGATCCTGACCGTCGGCGTCTTCCCCGACGTCTTCCTCGTGCTCGCGGACCTGCTGAACGTCAGCGAGTCGTTCCGGGCGGTCCAGATCACCGCGAACGTCGCCTTCGTCTTCCTCCTTCTGTACGTGGTCTCGATGATCAACGACAACCGGCGGGCGATCGGCGAACTCACGCGCGGGCTCACCGTCCAGCAGGCGCCCGAGGACGTCGAAACGGATGGCCGGTCGCTGTACGTGGTCATTCCCGCCTACAACGAGGCCGATACCATCGCGGGCGTGCTGGACTCGTTGCCCGAGACGGTACTCGGATACGCGGTGCAGGCCGTCGTCGTCTCCGACGGCTCCGACGACCGGACCGCGAAGGTCGCCGCCGACCGCGACGCCATCGTCGTCGACCACCCGATGAACCAGGGCCAGGGTGGTGCCCTGAAGACGGGGTTCGAAATCGCCAAACGCCACGGGGCGGACGTCGTCGTGACGATGGACGCCGACGGGCAACACCCCGCCGACCAGCTCGAGGACGTCGTCAGGCCGATCGCCGACGACGAAGCGGACTACATCCTCGGGTCGCGATACCGGGGCGTCGACCGGTCGGACAACTCGCTGACGCGCCGGAGCGGGATCCGGACGTTCACGCGTCTCATCAACCTGATGGCGAAGACCGACATCACGGACTGTACCAACGGGTTCCGCGCGATCCGCGGGTCCCGTCTCCACGAGTTGACGCTGACCGAGGAGCGCTTCTCGGCGCCGGAACTCATCATCGAATCCCGCAAGAACGGCCTCCGCATCACCGAAGTGCCCGTCACGATCCACGAGCGTGAAGCGGGCGAGACGAAAAAGCCCGGAATCGGGTACGCCATCGGGCTCGCGCGGACGATTTTCATCACCTGGATACGGTGATACGTCGGTCACGGGAACGGAGAGTTCCGACCGTTTATCGTATAACGCGCGAGATCGTCCAGCGGGGGCTACCCGGCGTCGACGTACCCGAGGTCGCGCAGTTGTTCCTCGAGTTCCTCGTCGACGTCGGTGCGTTCGACGTCGGCGCGGGTGCCGCCCTCGACAAGACTCACGTCGGCGTCCCGGCCGACGAGTTTCTTCTCGTAGTCCTGCCAGGCGACCGTCGCCGTGTCGTGCCACGGCGCGATAGTGATGGCGTACTCCGAGTCGGACTCGGTCAGGTCGGTCCCGTGCCAGGTGTCGGGCGCGTCGACGCCGACGGTTTCGACGAGCGTCGGCGGAATGTCGAGCAGGCTCATCGGTCCGCCGGCGTCTATGCCGTCGAACACGACGGGGACCTTAGTCTGGAAGTCCGCGACCGACCGCCTGTGGCCCTGGTGGAAGTAAAATCCCTCGTCGCCGAACCCCTCGCCGTGGTCCGACGTGAACGCGAGGATCGGGTCCGAATCGACAGCGTCGAGGAGGTAGCGCACATTGTCGTCGGCTCGTCTGATCGCGTCGCGGTACTTCTCTTCGATCCGGTCTTGCTCGTCCTCGGTGAGGTCGTCGGGCTTGAAGAAAGCCTTCTGGTCGAGACGCTTCGAGACAGCGTCCTCTCCCTTACCGTAGGGACGGTGAGTCTCCATCAGGTGGACCCAGAGGAACCGGGGCGATTCGGCATCGTTGAACGACTCGACAGCGTGTTCGACCACCTCGCGGTCGTGGGGTCGGTTCTCGCTTTTGGCCTGCGGCGGGTAGATCTTGTAGTAAAACCACCGCAGCAGGTCGATGCTCCCGAGATACTGCCGGAGCATGCTCCCTCGGTTTCCCGGCTCGACGAACGTCTCGAACTCGGAGAACCCCCTGTCGAACCCGAACCGCTCGTCCGTGTTCGGGGTCGGCGCGTATCCGAGACACGTGTACCCGGCGTCGGAAAGCACTTCCGCGATAGTCGGGGAAACGACCTCTGTCGTGATTGCCGCCCGGTAGTTCGACGAGAGGAAACTCGCGAGGCTCGGCCGCGTGTAGTGGCTCCCCGTCACACCCGCCTCGGCATCGAACGTGGAGAGAAACTCCAGCGCATCGGCGTGGTCGTAGCGAACCGAATCCGCCGTGACGAGCACGATGTCTTCCATCGGACGATAAGTCCCGGGAGACGACCAAATATCTTCGGATACGGTCGGGGAAGCGGCCGGTCGCTTCCGAGACACGATGTGAAGGGGGTCGACTGGAGGGAGAGTCCGACGCGGTAGCGAGCCCAGGGAACGAGAGGGCCGGTCTCCGGGACGGTCATCTGCCCGTCGTATTCCCGAGGTCGGTACGTTCCAGGACGATCACGACCTGTTCGACGCCGACGACCCGGGGGTAGACGCCAGCGCGGACGAGGCGTTCCCCGAGAGACCTGTCGGCGTAGTCCGGTCGGGTCCCGAACGTAACCGCGACGCGGTAGTCGTACTCGCCCGCAAGAAGGCGCCGGATGTGGCGACGACGTGTCGGGAACTGCTCGCTCCTGGGGTCGCGCGGATCGAGATACGACAGTTCGGTCCCCGTCAACTGGACGTACTCGGGTCGTCTCTCGGGGAGAGCGAGCATCCATTCGGTATAGGCGCTCTCGTTCAGGACCAGCGTCGACGTGTTCGCCGCCGCGTTCTCACGGAAAGGGTAGTGACTCGTCTCCCGTCCGTGCGGAACCCCCACGTCCGCGATTGAGTTCTCGTACACCTCAACGGTCGCACTGTCGTCGGTGTTGGACGCGATCCATGCGGTCGCGTCGTCCCGCGGGTCGGTCACGTACTGGGCCTCGGCCGCGGCGACGAACGCGCCGGTCGTGACGAGGACCACCGCGAGTGCGACCTTCAGACCCCGTTGCGCCCGATCGCGATCCCACCACCGGGCTGTCGCCGTTCCCAGGAGTATCAGCAGGGCCGGGTACGTCGGGACGAGGTGACGGATCCGGACGAACTCCCAGCGCGCAAAGACCGCGAGTGGGACGACCACGGACCCGACCAGAAGAACCGCGAGCGGGTGCGCCGACCAGTCGGGCTTTCGGACCCACCCGACCGCCGTCCCGACGACGCCGACTGCGGTCGCGACGGTCAGTGGCAGGCCGAGCCCCGCAACGTACCCGCGTGCGACCCAGTACCATATCGGCGCCGTGAGACCGCCGGACCGCCCGGTTTTCGATCCGAGCGTGCTTGAGACACGGACGATGAGTTCTGTCGGCCCGCCGACCAAGGCACTCGGAATGCCGATGTACACCGTGAGGAAACCGACCACGAGTCCGCTGGCGAGGACGGTCGGTCGGAGGAGAGCGTCCAGCGTGTTTTCCTGTCGGCGCGCGCGGTCGACGTGGGCTATCCCGAGAAGGATCGCCCCGACGCCGCCCGTGAGCTTGAATGCGATCGCGAGTCCGCCAGCAACGGACCCGAGGAGGAACGTCCGGGTACGGCCCGTCTCGACGTAACGGTGGGCGACGGCGACCGACAGCAGCAGGAAAAACAGCATCGGAACGTCCTCGCCGACGAGGTGAGCCTGCGAGACGAATCCGACCGAGAGGGCGAGAAACAGCGCCGCGAGTCGCCCAGCGAACCGATCTCGGAGTTCGGTACCGAGCCGGTAGGTGAGGTACACACAGCCGACACCGAGCGCGACGTTGACGAGGCGGCCGAGTACGACAGTCGCCGTCCAGTGCCAGAGTGTCCACCGGGACTGTATCGACCCTAGCGCGAGGAAATCGCCGACCTGTCCCGTGACGACGACCGCGAGAAAGACGGGAGCGAGCACGGCACCGTAGAGATAGAACGTCGCTCCGAGCGCACGGCCGTCGGTGACCCCCGCAACGAGCGAGTCGAGCCCGGGGTCCGCACCGACGCGACCGGCGACTTTCAGCGGTTGCATCAGACGGGAATACTCGTCGGGGCCGCCGAAGTTCGGAACGCGATACCAGATGCCGAACCCGCACGTCGCGAACGCGAGTACGAGGACGTACC
>JBDGST010000152.1:12857-30725 GCA_042217365.1 Haloarculaceae archaeon | reverse complement strand
TGGGCCCCGAATCTCTCCGGTTCACGGGTGGGAGAAAGCCGATCCCGGTGCGGGACGCCGGTATACGACCGCAGGGTTTAATGCGGAGAAGCGGGAGAACTCTCGTGAGGGAAACGGCAGAATATGAGATATATTGTCAAACGGGCGGCGCGGGGCTTGCTAACCCTCTGGGTCGCCGTTACGCTCGCTTTCGTACTGATACGGCTGATTCCGGGCGGACCCATCACCGTCATACGGGCCCAACTCCGCCAGCAGTATCCGACGGCGAGTCGGGAGATGATCCAGCGGGGGATCCAGACGTATATCGGGATCACGCCGGACGAGCCGATGTGGGAACAGTACGTGGATTACATTACCGGCGTCCTCCTCCACTTCGACTTCGGACGATCTATCACGCTCGGCAGGCCGGTGGCAGACGTCTACGCCGAGGCCCTCCCGTGGACGATGTTCCTCATCGGGTCGGCGACGTTTCTCATGACGATCTTCTCGATAACCATCGGTGCACTGCTCGCCTACGAGCAACAGAGCAAGTTCGACATCATCGTGAGCAACCTCTCGATCACGATCGGATCCATCCCATACTACCTCGTCGCGATTCTTCTCATCGCACTTTTCGTCACGTACCTCGGGTGGCTGCCGGCGTCGGGTGCCAGAGCGACACTGCTTGAGGCCGGATTCAGCGTCGCCTACATCGGGAGCATCCTCAAACACGCGATACTCCCGATCCTGTCCCTGTCGGTGGCGGGTGCCGAGACAGTCCTCGGAATGCGCGCCAACAGCGTCCGCATCCTGGGCGAGGACTACCTCCGGGTGGCTCGATTGCGGATGCTCCCTACCCACCGGATCGCGCTCCGGTACGTCGCTCACAACGCGATTCTCCCTGTCTACACCGGTCTCGTCCTCTCGGTTGTGACCCTGCTTGCCGGGTCGGTGATCCTGGAGCAGATCTTTCAGTACCCCGGCGTCGGGCTGTACTTCTTCCAGTCGATCGGCGCCCGCGACTACCCGCTGATGATGGGCGGGTTCCTCATGATTTCGGCCGCGACTGTGGTGGCAATATTCGTCGCGGACATGACTTACTCCTGGATCGACCCGCGCGCCAGCGCAGGAGGTGCTGCCAGTGAGTCCTACTGACGTCGAGGACGCGGCGCAGGCCGACGGCGGCACCGCCGAGATCCCGCTGGCCGAGGTTTCCGCCGAGGAAGTCACGTTCTCCGACAGGGCGGAGAACTGGCTCGGCGAGAAGTGGGAGACGTTCCTGGTCGCCTGGGAAGACTGGCGGTTCCGGGCCGGGTTCCTCACGCTCCTGTTTTTCCTGTTCGTGGGAACGTTCGGCGTCTTCTTCGTCGAGAAGCCCGAGATGACCGTCAACGCGTGGGTCCGGCCGTTCAAGAGCTGGGACCACATCCTCGGGACGAACAACAAGGGGCGGGACATCTTCGCCGCGCTGGTCGAGTCGACCCCCCAGATGCTGAGGATGACGCTGGGCGGTGCCATCTTCGCGACGGCGCTCGCGACTATCATCGGCATCACGTCCGGGTACAAGGCGGGCCTCGTCGACGAGATCCTGATGACGATAACGGACATCGTGATGATGCTCCCGGGACTGCCCCTCCTCATCGTCATCACGTCCATCTTCACGCCGCGGCACCCGATCGTCGTCGGGATACTGGTCTCGCTCCAGGCGTGGGCCGGCTGGGCTCGGAACCTCCGGGCGGAGGTGCTCAAACTCCGAGAGATGTCCTACGTTGAAGCCTCGCGCGTCATGGGCGTCCCGACCTGGAAGATCCTCCGGCGGGATGTCCTCCCGCAGCTTCTCCCGCTGATCCTCATCGGCTTCATGGGAGCGGCACGGGGGATCATTTACGGGGCGGTCGGGCTGTATTTCCTCGGCGTGTTGCCCTACACCTCGCTTAACTGGGGCGTGTTGCTCCAGCTCTCATTCGAGTCTGGGGCCGCCACGACGCCGAGAATCTTCCACACGATCCTGTGGCCGCTCCTGACGATCGTCCTGTTCTCGTGGTCGCTCATCATGATCTCACAGGGGCTCGACCGCGTCGTGAACGTCCGCATCCGCGCCGACGAGTCGGGGGGCGCCACCGCGACAGCAACTGCGAGCGAAGGTGAAAGCGAATGAAATCGAGCGTGGAGTGATCCAGCATGAGTCAAGACATCCGAACCGGCCAGGCGAGTAGCGCGCGAGAGCGGTCGACCCCCGGCACGCCGGGGTCCGTGACGGACCCGATAATCGAGGTCCGGAACGCGAGCGTCACCTTCGATATGGAGCGGGGCGAGTCGCGGGTCATGGACGACGTCTCCATCGACATCGAGCGCAACGAGATCCTGGGAGTCGTCGGGGAGAGCGGGAGCGGGAAGTCGATGTTCGCGTCGTCACTGCTCAACGCGGTCATCGACCCGGGCGTGCTCACCGGCGACATCTACTACCACCCCGAGTCCGGCGAGTCGATCAACGTCGCCGAATCGACGAAAGAGGAGCTGAAACGCTTCCGGTGGACGGACATCTCGATGGTGTTCCAGGGCGCGATGAGTTCGTTCAATCCCGTCCAGACGATCCGCGCGCACTTTCAGGAGACGATCCGCGCCCACCAGTACGACATGGAGTCGACGATGGAGCACGCCCGGCATCTCCTCTCGGAGCTCCACCTCGACCCCGACCGCGTGATGGACTCCTATCCGCACGAACTGAGCGGCGGGATGCGCCAGCGAGCGCTCCTGGCGCTGAGTCTCGTCCTCAAGCCCGATGTCCTCGTGATGGACGAACCGACCGCGGCGCTGGACCTCCTCATGCAGCGGTCGATCCTCAGCCTGGTCGAGGACCTCCAGGAGGAGTACGACCTCACCGTCGTCTTCATCACGCACGACCTGCCGCTGGTCGTCGGCCTGGCCGACCGCCTCGCCGTGCTCTACGCCTTCGAGTTCGCGGAGGTCGGGCCCACCGAGCAGGTCATCGAGGACCCCAGGCACCCGTATACGCGCGCGCTCCTCAACGCGGTGCCGAACCTCGACACACCGCTGGACGAAATGACGACCATCGAGGGGTCGAGCCCGGACCCGGTCAACACGCCGTCGGGCTGTTCGTACCATCCGCGCTGTCCGCTCGCGGACGAACAGTGCCGGGTCACGGATCCGGGATTCTTCGACGTCGGCGAGGGCCACGGCGCCGCCTGCTTCTACACCGACCGGGTGAACGAGGAGATCCCGCTCGCGTATAAGGATACCCCGACCGCCGAGCGCGAGCGGGTCCGGGGAGAGCAGTCGGAGGAACCCGTCGTCTCGCTCGAGGACCTCAGCATTCACTTCGAGAAAGAACAGAGCCTGTTCGACTTCTTCAGCGAACCCGACGTCGTCAGGGCGGTCGACGGGGTGACCCTCGACGTCGCCGAGAACGACGTCGTCGCGCTCGTCGGCGAATCCGGGTGCGGGAAGACCACGCTCGGGAAGGCCGCGATCGGTATCGAGCGGCCGGCAGCGGGGTCGGTCGAGTACCGCGACCACGACGTCTGGTCGGTCCGGGACGGCAAGAGCGACGGGGACATCAGCTGGGACGAGATCAGGAAGTCGCTGCAGATCATCCACCAGGACCCGGGCGAGTCGCTCAACCCCAACCAGTCTGTCCAGAAGAGCCTCGAAGTCCCGCTCAAGCAGGCCCAATCCGAGCTCAGCTTCAGGGACCGGCGCGAGCGGATCCTCGGGATGCTTGAGTACGCCGACTTGACGCCGGCGGAGGACTACGCCGAGCGGTACCCCCACCAGCTCAGCGGCGGCGAGAAGCAACGGGTCGCGCTCATCCGCGCGCTGTTCATGAACCCGGACCTGATCCTGGCCGACGAGGCGGTCTCGGCCCTGGACGTCTCGCTGCGGGTCGAAATGATGGACCTGATGCTCGAACTGCAAAACCGGTTCGACACCTCCTACCTCTTCATCAGTCACAACCTCTCGAACGCGCGGTACCTCGCCGGCAAGGTCGGTGGCCGCATCGGGGTTATGTATCTGGGAGAGATAGTCGAGATCGGTCCCGCCGAAGAGATCATCGAGAACCCGCAACACCCCTACACGAAGATCCTGAAGTGGTCGACGACGAACATCGACCCCGAGCAGGAGGAGAGTGGCGACCCGCCGATCCGCGAGATCGACGTCCCCGATCCGGTCGACCCGCCGTCGGGCTGCCGGTTCCACACCCGGTGTCCGGAGGCCCGGGAAGTGTGCAGGCGACAGGAACCGTCGGTCGATCCGGACGCGGACCACCGGGTCGCCTGCTTCCGGCCCGACGAGTCTCACGAGTACTGGGACAGCGAACCGATGGAGGAGTTCGATGCCGACGCGGAGGTGTTCGCCGATGACTGAGGCGGCGACTGCGGCGACGTCGCGGCCCGCTCCGACCCGCCGACCGATCGCCGATCGGCGAACCGACGCCAGGTGACCGACGATGTCAGGAAACACTGATTCCCCGGTCCGACTCGACGAATCGGCCACGGAAAGCAGCGTGGGCGACCAGATAGCCAGCTTCGTCCGCGAGAGCAGGTGGCTGGTGATCGTCTTCGGGTTCGACTTCGGCCTCGCTGCGCTCGGATTCGCCCTCGACGCGTGGGCCGGGCCGCTACGGCCGAAGAACACGCTGGTCCATCAGATAGCCGCGCTCCTCGGCGCGGCGAGTTTCGTTCTCTTCCTCTCGCTGTTCGTGATCCTCCTCGTGTGGGTGGGGCTTCTCGTCAACGAGGCGCGCTATCGCCGGGCGATGTGATCCGACCGGCGCGACGACCCTCCCCTGACACTTGTCTCACGTGCCGCGTCCGACCGCATCCGGGCGGGCGTCCCCGAGGTGGGGTTTCTCCACCCGGATCTCTCTCCCGGTCTTATTTGTTTACTGTTACTATCTGATACCGTCAAAAATGTTTTAATGTGTTCACCCTCGACGATGGAGCTATGAGTGAGGAACACAGCGGCGGGTCGCCGTCGAGACGGACGTATCTCCAGTCGCTCGCAGCGCTCGCCGCGTCGACCGGTATTGCTGGCTGTAACCTGGGGACGAACACGTCGACGGATGCGTCGACGGATACACCGACGGATATGCCGACGCCGACGGCTGGGACGCCGACCGACACCCCGACGCCCCGGTCCGGGGACGACACGCCCACGACGTCCCCGACGGCGACGGCCGGTCCCTCGATCGAGCCGGAGTTACTGGCGCACTTTCCGTTCGATCAGCAGTCCGGGAGCAGGGCGCCCGAGTCGGTGTCGGGAAAGGCCGCCAAGATCAGTTCGAAGCCGTCGGCGAAACCGCTTTGGCTCGAGGACTTCTTCGACGGGTCGCTCCTGTTCGAGGGCTACACCACGTTCGGCGTCTTCAGAGGCGACGCCCTCGATACGAACCTGAAAGAACTCACCATCGACGCCTGGATCGCCCCGCGGTCGTTCGGCGGGACGGGCAACCTGGAGACGATCGTCGAGCGGAAACACCGCAGCGGGTCCGGCCACCAGGGGTTCGCGTTCGGCGTCGCGTCCTTCGGTCGGTGGTCGTTTCAGGTCGGACTGGGCGACCGCTGGAAACGGCTGTGGGTCGCTCGCGACCCCCTGCTCCCGGTGTACGAGTGGTCTCACCTGACAGCGGTGTTCGACGGGCCCGACGGGCGCATGGAACTGTTTCTCAACGGCGAGTCGATCGCGAAGGAATCGGTCGAACCGGGTAGCGAGATCGTTGCGGCCGACGCCCCCTTCACGCTGCTCGGCCGCAACTTGCGCTCCGAGAAGATCGGTCGGTTCCTAGTGGACGTGTTCAACGGCGCCGTCGGCAACCTGGCGATCCACCGCGGGGCGCTCGACGCAGAGACGATCAAGAAGCGCCACGAATCAGTCCTCGCCGACAACGGCGGGGAGATGCCCGCAGCGACCTACGAGGACTTCCTGGTCCCGCCCGAGCGGTACGCCGACGACCCACACCGGCCGCGGTTCCACGCGATCCCCCCGAGCCACTGGATGAACGAACCGCACGGACCGATGTACTACGACGGGAAGTACCACCTGTTCTACCAGCGCAACCCGAAGGGGCCCTACTGGCATCACATCCACTGGGGCCACTGGGTGAGCGAGGACATGGTCCACTGGCGCCCCGTCAAGCCGGCGTTGCGGCCCGAACCGGGCATTGACCCGAACGGCTGCTGGTCGGGGGACACGATACTCGACGACGACGGCGAACCGGTGATATTCTACACTGCCGTGAACGAGTACATGTCTCCGAGTCAGGCCGTCGCCACGGCACGACCGGCGTCCCTGAGGGGGGAAAGTCCGGAGCTGGCCGACTGGAAGAAAAGCGGCGAATACGTGATGAAGCTCCCCAGCAACGAGGGGCTTCGATCCGATACCTTCCGCGACCCGTTCGTCTGGCAGGACGGCGACGAGTGGATCGCACACGTCTCGGCCGGGTTCGTTGATGGCGGCGGAACCGCGCTCGTCTTTCGGTCGGACGACCTCAAAAACTGGGAGTACATGGGACACACGTACAAGCCGGACTACGACAAGTATCCGCAGCTGGGCGCGGTGTGGGAGCTCCCGGTACTGCTGCCGGTCGGGACAGACAGCGACGGGACCCAGAAGTACGTCTTCTGTATCAGCCCTGTCCTCGGCGACGCGGACGTCGAGGTGTGGTACTGGATCGGCGAGTGGGACAGCGACGAGTACAGCTTCGTCCCTGACCACGAGGACCCGCAACTCATCGATTACGGCGACTTCCACTTCACCGGCCCGAGCGGGTTCGTCGACCCACAGACTGACCGGTCGATCCTGTTCACCATCGCCCAGGACCTCCGGTACCCGGCCGATCAGTTTGATTCCGGGTGGGCTCATAACGCGGGGCTCCCGGTCCACCTCTCGCTGGGAGAGGACGGCCGACTGCGCGTCGAACCGATCGAGGAACTGTCGTCGCTGCGAGACGAGAAGGTCGTCTCAATGCAGGACGCGGGTCCGGCCGCCGTCGACGAGGCACTGTCCGACGTCAGCGGCGACATGCTGGAGGTGAAACTGGAACTCGAACCCGCCGGCGCCAACCGGTACGGTCTCGACGTGTGTCGCTCGCCCGACGGCGACGTCCGGACCCGGATTGAGTACTTGCGGGAGGCCGAGGAGATCACCGTCGACCGAACCCAGGCCGCCAGCAGTTCGCGGTGGATCAACATGATGGAAAGCAGGAACGAGCTCAAACACCGGGGTCCCGTCGAATTCGACGGCGACACCCTCTCGCTGCACGTCTACGTCGATCACTCGCTGATCGAGTGCTACGTGAACGAACTGAAAAGCGTCACGACCAGAGCGTACAACGACCGCGACGACGCGAACGGGCTGTCGCTGGTCCACGACAGCGACGTGACGGTCCGCTCGGTCGACGTCTGGTCTCTGAACCCGATCCGCGAGGGGCCGAACACCTGGTGACTGGACCGAGGCCGCAGTCCACGTAGCGGCGTCGCCACTCCGCCATAGTCGCTTTCTTGCCGTTAGCAACCTGTTCTCGCCCTGGCAGACGCGCCAGTCGAGCTATTGGGGCGTGCTGTGAACGACGTCCGAAAGGAGAGAGCGTCCGAAAACGGCAGCGACCCGTCGACGGTGGCCCGAATTTAGTGGCGACCGGTCGCGTCGAAGTGGCCGACTCGCGAACTAACCGCGTCGACCGCGCTACACGTTCTTGATCTCGAAGTGGTCGAACTCGGCGTGACCCATCTTGGAACCGCTGAGCGACGTCGCGAACATCCCGATGTCCTGGACTTTGTTCGCCGACGGAATCTTGAACCAGCCCTTGTCGTTCGTGTCTTTGCCCTTGATCACGGTCCAGCTTTTGCCGCCGTCCTTGCTGTAGGAGCCTCTGAACTTTGTCCCGTCTTTCTCGAGGCGGAGGTACGACGGGTGCTCGACTTTCCCCTGCTTGATCGGCGGGAACTTGCCGCCGCTGTACCCGTTTTCGTCCATATCGTACTGGATGCTGTAGCCTTTCTGCTTGTTCTTCGAGTCGTACTCGGGCGTCGCGAGGACGTGACCGTACCCGAGCGACCCCTCGAACCCGGGTCGGGCCGTCATGTCGTTGCGGACGGCGATCCCGGCCTTCGCGTAGACGCTGGTGGGGGCCTGTTCCACGATCCGGACAGTGACCGTTCCCTTCTCCTTGAGTGCGTCGCTCTGATAGATCGCCGTGAACATGTCCACGGTCTGCCAGAGGTCGGTCTTAAGGCCGGGTTCGATGACGAAATCCCCGTCCTGCTGGACGCCCACTTTCTGTGTCAGCGCCGAACTGAAGCTCTTCCACTGGTCCGGGAGCGACTTCAGACCCGGCGTTTCCGTTACCGTCTCCGTGGGTGTGGGTGTCGGCGTGGGCGTGGGCGTCGCCGTCGGTGTATCGGTCGGTGTCGGAGTCTCGGTGGGCGTCTCCGTCGGTGTCGCCGCTGGTTCGGTTGGGGTGTTCGATCCGCCGCGACAGCCAGCCAGCAGCGGAACGGTACCTGCCCCTATCAGTCGCAGTAGCTTGCGTCGCTTCATGGACTCACATGATCAGATCGGTCTTCTAATCAAAATAAAAACTTTGGAATTTTTTTGAGGGTTCTTCGACGGAGCCGGTGGCCGAGCGGGATGGAAGGGCGTTGGTTTCGGTCGTCGGTGTTGCGACGCGCGTCTGGGGCGTCGGTCGCTACCAGATACTTTCGAGTTCGTGCGCCGAGAGGTCGATCGACGCGGAACCGTCCCGGGCCTCAACCGCGACCGTCGTGTTCTCGGGGTTCGGTCGCGCGACGTTGGCCATCTGATAGCGCCCGCCGTTGACGAACAGTTCGATGGACGTCCGGTCGACCAGGACTCGGAGGTCGACCGTCTCGCCGTCGAGTTTGACCGAGTTCCGGAGGCCCCACAGTCGCCCGTCGTCGACGCTGAACCTGACCGACGCGCCGCGAACGTTCAGCGCGACGGTCGAGGCCGTCCCGGGTTCGATGGTCGCCTCGACGTCCAGCAGTTCCGAGTCGGCCGGCACGGTCGCCTTCTCGTCGGTGAGTTCCTTGCCGGACCAGGTAGCGCTCTCCCCGCGCAGTCGTTTCAGTTCCTCGACCGGGTTGACGAACACTCGCGGCCCGTCGTCGGTGCTCCGGAGCGTGAGCCTGCGGGGCACCGTCAGCTGCTGGTTGAACGGCATGTCGGGGTAGTTGTTGACGTCGGCTCGCATCCAGGAGATCTGGACGACCCGCCCGTCGGGCGAGTTGGTCCAGATCTGCGGCGCGTAATCGTCGGGTCCGTGGATGAACTCGTAGGGGCCGCTCTCGGGCTCGAAGTTCTTCCCGTCGAAGCTGCCGACGAGGTACTTGCCCGCGGCCCCGTGGTAGACCCAGCGTCGCTCGTCAGGGTCTCCGTCGAGCGCCAGCGGGAAGAACCCAGGTACCTCCGCGTCCCCCGGGATCTCGACGGTGTCGGTCCGCTCCCAGTCTTTCATGTCTGTCGAGCGGTACAGGGCGAACTCGCTGTCCTGCAGCCACAGCGCCATGATCCAGTGCTGGGACGGTTCGTGCCAGCGCACGATCGGGTCGCGGTTGTCGCCGACGACGTGTTTGAGGACCGGGTCCCCGTCGTACTTGGTGATTGTCTTCCCGCCGTCGTTCGAGTAGGCGGCCGCCTGGGTGAACTGCTCGCCCCGTGACCAGAGGTTCGTCCCGCCGGCAGCGGTGTAGAATAGGACCATCGCCGGGTCCTCGCCGTCGCCCCAGCCCGAGGTGTTGGCGTGGTCGACGACGCCCGACCCGGACCACATCTCACCGTTTGGTCCCGGGTAGAGTTTGTCGCCCCACTCCTCCCAGTGGACGAGGTCCTCACTGACTGCGTGCCCCCAGTGGAGGTTCCCCCACACCGTTCCGAAGGGGTTCCACTGGTGGAACAGGTGCCACTTGCCGTCGTGGTAGACCAGCCCGTTGGGGTCGTTCAGCCAGCCGCGACTGGCACTGAAGTGGAACTGTGGGCGGTAGGCTTCGTCGTAGAGGGCGTCCGG
Organism: Haloarculaceae archaeon; assembly: GCA_042217365.1. Classification (GTDB taxonomy): domain Archaea; phylum Halobacteriota; class Halobacteria; order Halobacteriales; family Haloarculaceae; genus JBDGST01. The sequence continues at coordinate 20,701 of JBDGST010000152.1, read as the reverse complement.
TTCGGGCACGCGCTGGTCCGAGAGCTTCGCGCGGCCAAGCGCGTCGCCGACGGGCCACATGCCCCGTAGTTTCATCGTGAGTTCTTCGCCCGCGAACTCGCTGACGTCCGAGTGCGCCCAGAAGTCCGGTTCGTTCTCGACGGCCAGCCTGATCTGGAACTGGCGGACTCTCTCCCCGCCGACGCGGTACTGCATGATCCGCCGGGGTTCGTCCATGCTGATCGGGAACTGGACGTACTCTTCGTCGACCGATATCGTCCGCGCCAGGTTCTCGGCCTTCGCACCGGCCTGCTCGTCGCTCTGGACGAAGTAGTCGGCGAGGATGTGGCCCCAGCCGCCAGTGTGCTCGTCGACCAACTTGATCCGGGCGGTCCGGCCGGTGAACTCGGAGACGTCCCAGCTCTCCTGTCTGAGGAACTCGCTGTTGTGGCCCGTCGTCGAACGGACGATCTTCCCGTCGACGACGAGCGTCACCTTCGTCCTCCCCGGGTGGAGACCACCGCCGACGAGGAAGTTGACGTAATCGCGCTCTATCTCGAACTCGGGACTGGTCAGCGTTCCCGTCGGCCCGTCGCCGCCGTGGAAGCTGTTGACGAGTCGGTCCCCGTGGAAGTTTCCGACTTCCATCTGACCCCCAATGGACCCTTTCGCCGGCCCGTCGCCGAACGCCTTGCCGGTCGTCTCCCAGTCGCCGTAGTCTGCCGACTCGAAGTCCTCGATGACGATGTCTTCGCTCGACGCCGTCTCTGTGGCCGTGGAGTGCGCCCTGGTCGTGGTCGCGTCCGCCGACGTCTCGGTCGGCGTCTCCCTCGCCGTCTCGGCCGGCGTCGCGGACTCGGTTGCCCTCCCACCACCCTGACAGCCCGCGAGTGACGCTGCCGTCCACAGAGACGCAGTCGTGAGGAACCATCTGCGCGATCCTGTTAGCTGTGACTGTCGCTCCATCGGTCATTGTGATTTGACGAACTCCACTTATATATTTTTGTAGCGAGGTTCGTCAACTCGGGTCGATCGACTCGAGTCCGATCGCAGCTCTCTGGCTCGGATCGCGGGTCGCTATCGATAGCCTTGCGGGGAGATGCGTGATATCCGATAGTGCTGAGGGTGGCCAGTGATATCCAATGCCATCGCGGGAGGTTGCGCGATATCGTCACATCTAAACCGATTCTCGAAGTACGTAGGATATGTCAAAATCGTTTCGAGAAACCTTCTGGGACGTCGCCTGCAGCTCCAAACACCGGATCCACGTCCTTTTTATCGTCTCTTCGACGTTTCTGATAGTCGGGGTCCTGTCCTGGCCGTTCATCGAACCCGGGACGCCGGCGTACGTCATGATCGTGATCGACTTTGCCCTCCTCGGTACGATGTTCGTCTTCTCGGTCGTCGTCCTGTACCGGTGTCGACAGCGGCAAACGGGGATCGTCGACGACTTCTGAGGTCCGCAGTTCGGTTCGAGTCCGCTCCGCTGTCGGCGGCCGTCCTCTCCGCCCTCCCAGAATTCATTGGTGGACTCCGCCGTCGATGCGACGGGGTTCGAGCGACGCCGACCGTTCGGGCCTCGTTCGGCGCGTCTCCGCGTTCGTCCGACCGACGACAGACCGAACGCAGGACCGAGAGCGGCCGAGCGATGGTACGGACGGGTAGTCGGAGGCGTCCGACGGTGACACCGGCGTCGAAGAGCTCGCCGGATCCGGGTCGAGTCCGCGGTCCGGGACGGACTGAGGTCAAAGAAGCCGCTCGCCCGGCGTGCTCTCGCGCCGCTCGGTCGCGATCGATCGCCGGACCGAATAGTGTCGGCCCGGCAGACCACGAAACATATAATTGACGACCCTCCGTGATCGGACGCATGGTCGAGATGGAGTACACGACCCTCGGAGAGACCGGTCTGGAAGTGTCCCGGTTCTGTCTCGGTTGCATGAACTTCGGCAGCGAGGCCGACTGGATGGTCTACGACCACGACGAAGCCATCGAGGTGATAGACCGGGCCCGCGAACTCGGGATCAACTTCTTCGATACGGCGAACACGTACTCGAACGGCGAGTCAGAGCGTATCCTCGGGAGGGCCATCGAGGAGTACGACCGGGAACAGGTCGTCGTGGCGACGAAGGTGTTCTTCGAGGCGACCGAGGAACCGGGGCCGAACCAGCAGGGCCTCTCGAAGAAGCATGTCCTCGAACAGGCCGAGAACAGCCTCGAAAACCTCGACACGGACTACATCGACCTCTATCAGATCCACCGCTGGGACGAGTCGACGCCGATCGAGGAGACGCTGGCGGCGCTCGACCACCTCGTCGAGACGGGCAAAGTCCGCTACATCGGCGCCAGCACGATGGCGAGCTGGCAGTTCATGAAGGCCCTCGCGACCAGCGACGTCGAGGACTACGCCCGCTTCGAGTGCATGCAGCCGGAGTACAGCCTCACCAACCGCCACGAGGAGGAGAACGTCCTGCCGCTGTGTGCCGACCAGGGGATCGGCGTCATCCCCTGGTCGCCGCTGGCCGGCGGGTTCCTGACGGGCAAGTACGAACGCGACGCCGAACCGTCCAACGCACGGTTCGCCGAGGACGACACGACGCCGGGCGAGCGGTTCTCGGAGGACGAGTGGGCCGTCCTCGACGAAGTCCGAACGCTCGCGGACGACCACGACGTCTCTCCGGCCCAGATCAGCCTCGCGTGGCTGCTGCACAAGGACGTGGTCGACGCCCCGATCATCGGCCCGCGCACGACCGACCACCTCAAAGACGACGTCGCCGCGCTCGACATCGAACTCACCGAGGCGGAGATCGAGCGGCTCGAATCGCCGATCGAGCCGACGTGGTCGCGGGAACTCTGCTGAGACCGGTCCATACTCGCGCAGGTCCGTCCGTCACGATTCCCACGGCGCACGCCCCTCCTCGTCCTGTTCGCTGTCGAGCGGCGTCACCACTCTGGATCCACACTCCGGACACTGCGAGTGGCGTCGCCGGAAGGTGGAGCGACAGCCCGCACAGATGTATCGGTCGCTGGTCGACGGATCGCCGCCCAGAGCGTTCCTGATCTCCTCGAACACGTGTTTCACGACGTCGGTCGTTCCCATACGACCCGTTGGTCGACGACCGATAAATCGTTTCGGCTGCTCGGCCGGCGGAGCGACCGCCCCTCCACGGCCGCAACCGACGACTACCGGGGTCCTGAGACCGGCGGCGGGATGCGGGCGTGCCCGTTACGACCGTTCGCCGGATTCTTCTCGACAATATAATGTTCTGTAAAACGTAGTCCCAGTATGGACGAACCGGACGACATGGACGAAACGTCGCTTCGGCGGTTTCTCCAGTCGAACGTGGACATGTCCGAGTACGAGTCTCTCGTTTATCTTGCGCTCATCACGGAGGGCAAACAGACGATGAAGGAGATCGCGGAGTCTAGCGGCGTGCCCAAACAGCGCGTCTACGACACCGTGGAGACGCTGCGCGAGCGCGGCTTCGTCAAACTCGATGACAGCTATCCGAAACAGGCCTACGCGGTCGAGCCGACCGAGACGCTCGGCCCCCTCCAGGAGCGCATCGAACGGGTCCAGAGCCACCTCGAGGAACTCCACCGCGCCGTCTCCGACGTCGAGAGCGGGGTCGTCCAGCTCGAGAGCCGGTCGACCATCGAGCGGTACGTCTCGGACCTGCTGTCGGCGGCGGAGAACACCGTCTTCATGCTGGCCTCGCCGGAACGTGTCTCCCAGTTCGAGACGGACCTCCGATCGCTCGCGGACGTCGAGGTCCGGCTCATCGTCTCGAACCTCGACCGGAACGTCGTGGACGAGGACGTTATCTCACTGCCCCAATCAGTCGAGGACCTCGCCAGATACGCGCGGGGCACCGTCCGGAGCGAGCCGTTCGTAGCGACCGTCGACCGCCGGAGTGGCTTCTTCTGGCCGGACGGGTCGGGCGAGGGGAGCCGGGCCGACGGAGCGTACTACGTGACCGATGCCGCGCTCGCGTTCCTGTTCGACCGGTTCCTCTCTGACTCGATGTGGCCGCTCTCGCACCCGGTGAACACGGCCGACGACGACGCAACGCCCGACCTCCCGAAGGAGTACTTCCGCATTCGCGACTGTCTCGACGACGTACAGCGCCTGACCCAGGGGGTCCCGATCGATTCGCTGGTCGTCTCCTTCGACGGCTACGACACGGTTTCGGACGAACAGATCTCACTGACCGGAACGCTCACGGGGTTTCACTACGCCCGGTACGGCGAGAGTCCGTACCTGGAACTCGAGCTCTCTCCGTCCGACGACGAGGGCCCGCGGACGGTCACCGTCGGCGGCTGGCGGTCCTCCCACGAGGACTACAACGCCCACCGCATCGAGTTGCGCGAGCGCGAGGCTTGGTCCATCGAGGAACTGGACGACGAGACTAGGGCTAACGTCGAGCGGTGCCGGTCGGAACTCCCTGCGGAATCGGCCGCTGGCGAGGTCGTCATCGGGTTCGACGGGTACATCGACAAGATCCGGCAGCTCGTCGACGAGCGCAAGAGCCCGCGGATGTACGACGAGATCGCCGAGTTCGACACGGTCGGCGAGATGTTCGCCCACGCGGCCAGTTCAGACAGGACGCTCAACTTCGAGTGGGTCGAGCGCGACCGGGTGCCCGGCGGCCATACCGCTCACGCCGGCCGGTCGTTTCGCGCGTTCGAGTACGACCTGCAGTTGCTGGGCTACTTCGGGCAGCCGATCCGCGAGGAGTTCCAGGCGGCCTTCGCCGACGCGAGCCTCCTCAGCCTCGGGCAGCCGTCGGTGAGCGAGTACGTCCACTTCGAGGACGGCAAAGTGCTGTTCACCGAGTCGGTCAACCACCAGGCGCTCAACTGGGAGACGCTGTGCGAGTACGTCCCGCTCGAGGACATGGCCGAGCACCTCGACGGCACCGACCTCGTGAGCATCGGTGGCTGGGCACTCATCCCGGAGATTTCCACCATCTGGGAAGGGTTACGTGAGCAAGTCTACCCGCTGCTGTCGGACCCGCCGGAGGACGTCGTCGTCCTAGTTACCGACGTCGACCACCTCTCGGAAACGACGCTACGCTCGGATCTGGAGTCGCTCCGCGCGCTCGACGAGCGTATCCCCGTCACTGCCGCCATCACCAGGGAACAGGCGACGCATCTCGACGAGGTGTTGCTCCCGACCGACGCCGCCCAGCGCTCGCTGTCGACCACGACGACGGAACTCAGAGAGCAAGTCGGAGTCTCGCGATTCGCCATTACGTCCTCACGCGAGTCTGTCCTCGCGACGAGCGACGAGACGTTCCGCGCCCGTACCCCACACGTCGAGGATCCGTCCGAGCAGGGGACGTTCGAGGACCACTTCGCGGCCGGGGTCGCGCTCGGTCGCGTCGAGGGCCTCTCGAACGCGAGCACGCTCGTCCTCGGGAACGCTGTCGCGGGATACTACCAGAGAAACCAGGAAGTGCCGACGATAGACGAAGTTGGCGAACTTCTAGAAACATATTGGGGTAATTAGACACCTCAATAGGGACTATCGTATCTATTTTGGATAATATGGGTATTTATTGGAGATTATAGATATAAAATCTCGAATTAGTTTTTATATTGGCCAATATGTGAATATAACGTCTAAAATTAGATGTATATAGATGAGTGATCGCTGCATCCGGTCCGGAATCAGTGTCTCGCAGTTCGTCCGACCGTCGGATCCGGTCTCGCCCCGTCCCGGGGGCGGATCGCGGTGGTCTGTCGCTGGGCGACCGCCCGGCGCGGCGGGGAGCCCTTTTGCCCGCGCCGTGCGAACGACGCGCATGCTCGATTACCTCGATCTGGGCGCGGACCTCACCGACGAGGAGCGCCTCGTCCGCGACGCCGCCCGCGAGTTCGTCGACGAGGAGGTCCGCCCCGATATCGGCGAGTGGTTCGAGGCGGGCCGGTTCCCCGCGGAGCTGGTCCCGGCGATGGGCGAACTGGACTTCTACGCCCCCAACCTCGACCACGAGGCGACCGCGGGCGTGAGCGAGCGCGCCTACGGCCTGCTCATGCAGGAACTGGAGGCCGGCGATTCGGGCGTGCGGTCGATGGCCTCGGTCCAGGGCGCGCTCGTCATGTACCCGATCGACGCCTACGGCTCGGACGCCCAGCGCGAGCGGTGGCTGCCCGCGCTCGCGGCGGGGGAGGCGGTCGGCTGTTTCGGCCTCACCGAACCCGAGCACGGCTCGAACCCCGCCGGCATGGAGGCGACCGCCGAGCGCGACGGCGACGGCTACCGCCTCTCGGGCGCGAAGACGTGGATCACGAACGCGCCCATCGCGGACGTGGCGCTCGTCTGGGCCCGGGACAAGTCGGCGGACGGAACGACAGACCGGGAAGCCGACGGCCCCGGGGCCGACCGGTCGGCGGACGGCGCGGACGGCCAGGACGCCCCCGGGGCCGACGGATCAGTCCGGGGCTTCCTCGTCGAGACGGACCGCGACGGCGTCTCGACCCCGGAAATAGACGGGAAGCTGTCGATGCGCGCCTCCTCGACGGGGGAGGTCGTCCTGGACGACGCCCGGGTGCCCGAGGCGGCCGTCCTGCCGGGCGTCTCGGGCATGAAGGGGCCGCTCTCGTGTCTCACGCAGGCCCGCTACGGCATCGCGTGGGGCGCGGTCGGGGCGGCGCGGGACTGCTTCGAGGTGGCCCGGGCCTACGCGGGCGACCGCGAGCAGTTCGGCGGCCCCATCGCCCGCTTCCAGCTCCAGCAGGAGAAATTGGCCGAGATGGCCACGGCGGTCACGACCGGCCAACTGCTCGCTCACCGGCTGGCAGACCTGAAAGAGCGGGGCGAGTTGCGCCCCCAGCAGGTCTCGATGGCCAAGCGCGCGAACGTCCGGACGGCCCGCGAGGTGGCCCGGACCGCCCGGGAGATGCTCGGCGCCAACGGCGTCACGACCGACTACTCGCCGATGCGCCACCTCGCCAACGTGGAGACGGTCTACACCTACGAGGGCACCCACGACATCCACACGCTCGTCCTGGGGGAGGATCTGACTGGGATTCCGGCGTACGAGTAGTTTCATCTCGCTGATCGTGGAATCGCGGCGGATTTCGACGGACGGTGGCGGACTCATACGGACCGCTGTAAGTCATTACCGGACCGACTGCACGAGGTGCGGCCGTCCCGGTAAATTGTTACAGCGATCCGTATCACTCCTCCTCGTAGAACTCCTCGGCGTCGACTTCGTCGAGTTCGTCGGGAGCGGGGAACTCCATCTCATCGGTGATCTCGAACTCACTGACGTCGCGGCCCGTCTCCTCGGCGAGGAGTTCGGCGAACGACCGTTGCTCCCGGTTTTCGCGCGTCATTCCGGTGTGGCGATATTATCGTCGTGCAGTGTAAACGTGCCGCGCTCTGCCCGACCTGTTTCCTGTGCCTTCGCGGGTGACGTACCATAGCTGTGCGGTGGTTCCTGCTGCACTGAGGGCCGTGATTCGAGCGCCCGCGCTCCACCTCGTCGGACCCACCGCCTCGCTGGCTGCTCTCGTGTCGGTCTGGCTCCTGGGGGGTCGTCGTCGGAACGCCCTCGCCCCGCGACCGGCGCTCGCCGTTTCGGTCCGCCGGGACCGCACAGCGGGACGGGACGGCACGGCACCGCACCGAAGCCACGCGCCTCCCCAGCCGACTGCGTTGCTCGGTCGCGTCGCTCCCTGCGCTACTCGTCCCTCGCACGGCTCCGTCGCGCCACGGAGCACTCGCGGCTGCTCCGCTCGTTCCGAGGCGCGTCGCGCCTCGCCGGGCGCGACGGCGCGCACCACGGGCGACCCCGAGACCGGGGCCGTTCCCGTCGCTCAGGTGAACCGGAGCCGTTCCAGTCGCTCAGGTGAACCGG
>JBDGST010000152.1:0-12757 GCA_042217365.1 Haloarculaceae archaeon | reverse complement strand
GCCGTTCCCGTCGCTCAGGTGAACCGGAGCCGTTCCAGTCGCTCAGGTGAACCGGAGCCGTTCCCGTCGCTCAGGTGAACCGGAGCCGTTCCAGTCGCTCAGGTGAACCGGAGCCGTTCCCGTCGCTCAGGTGAACCGGAGCCGTTCCAGTCGCTCAGGTGAACCGGCCGGTTTCGGCGCCACACTCCGTGCAGCGCGTCACGAGCGCCTCGCGGTCGTCGGTCATCTCGACCGCGTTCTCGGTGCGGCCGCCGCAGTCCGGACACTCCCGGAGCATCTCGGTCTCGCGGGCGTCCCCGGGCGCTCCCATCGCGAGCGCGACGACGCGCTCGTCGCCGGCGTTGCGGCCGCGCTGCCACTCGCCGGGCGCGAACCGGACGGCCTCGTCCGCCGAGACTGTCACCTCGCCCGACTCGGTCTCGAAGGTGACGGTCCCCTCCAGGACGTAGAACACCTCCTCCTGGTCGGGATGGCGGTGGTAGCCGAAGGCGAACGAGTCGCCCGGCGCGAGTTCGTAGTAGTTCAGCGCCAGGTCCGTCGTCCCGAGCGCCCGCGAGAGGGCGCGCTTGTCCGCGGCCGGTCCCATCCACCTCTCGGGGTCGTCGACGCTGATTCTCTCCATGGCTCCCCGTAGGAACGCGACCGGGAAAACGGAGGCGGTCGGGGGTCTCCCGCGTCGGCGTCGGGGCTCTTCCCGGCCGTCCCGGGCGCGCGAGTCGCTGACTGCCCACGATGGGACCCGTCCGAACCGCGGACCGCCCGCCGGAGGCGGGTCCGTCCGCGGACGCGACGACCGCGAACTGCCGGACCCCGACCGGGCAGGGAGCGGGTACGAACCGCCGGACGGCGACCGGGCAGGAAACGTCTCTGCCGGGAAGCGGTCCTATTTACGTTCGGGTGTCCGGATACGCCCATGGAGTACACCACCCTCGGCTCCACCGGAATGGAAGTCTCGAAGGTCTGCCTCGGTTGCATGAGCTTCGGGAGCCAGGACGACTGGATGCTCGACGAGAGCGAGTCGCGCGAACTCATCGAGCGGGCCATCGACCTCGGGGTCAACTTCTTCGACACGGCAAACACCTACTCCGCGGGCGAGTCCGAGGCGATCCTCGGCGACGTGCTGGCGGACTACGACCGCGACGAGCAGGTCGTCGCCACCAAGGTCCGGTGGCCGGGCGCGAAGGACCACCGCAACGCGGTCGGGCTCTCCCGGAAGACCATCGAGCAGGAACTCGACCACTCGCTGGACCGGCTGGGGATGGACACCGTCGACCTCTACCAGATCCACCGCTGGGACTACGACACGCCCATCGAGAACACGTTGCGGGCGCTGGACGACGCGGTCCGTCGGGGCAAAGTACGGCACGTCGGCGCCTCGTCGATGTGGGCCCACCAGTTCCAGCGGGCGTTGCACGTCTCCGACCGCGAGGGGCTGGTCCGCTTCGAGACGATGCAGGACCTCTATCACCTCACCTACCGCGAGGAGGAGCGGGAGATGTACCCCATCACGAACCGGGAGAACGTCGGCGTCATCCCGTGGAGCCCGCTGGGCGCGGGCTACCTCGCGCGCCCCCACGAGGAGTTCGACAGCACCACCCGGGGCGAACACGAGGTCGAGGACATCGGCCTCCCGTACGACGAGGGGCCGGGCAGCGTGGAGATCAACGAGCGCGTGGGGGAACTCGCCGAGGAGTACGGCGTCACGATGGCACAGATAGCGCTGGCCTGGCACTTCCAGAACGACAACGTCGACGCGCCCATCGTGGGCACCTCCAGCGTCGAACACCTCGAAGACGCCGTCGAGGCGCTGGAGATCGACCTCTCGGACTCGGACGTCGAGTACCTCGAAGAGCCCTACCACCCCGTCGAGGTCTACGGCCACGAGTAACTCGGCCCGCGACGCCACCCTGCGTCCGCTTCCGTTACCCGGCATCGGGCCGGGCGACGTCGTCTTCACTGACAGGTCGGTCCGCTCTCTCCCCGACGGGGCCTGTGACCGAACTCGATAGCGGCGGCGTGAACCGAATTCACGCATCGCGAGACCGGTGTTCAAAGCCGATAACTGCGCCGCAAACCATTTATCGGACATCGAGCCACCTACTGGTATGTCGGCTCCGTCGGTTAGTCGCCGGGCCATCCGGATCCCGGTCCACTCGGTGGTCGAGGCGCGCCCTCCCCTCGACGCGGCCTCGGTCTACTTCCCGGCAGACTCGCCCCTGTTTCTCGCGCACTTCTTCGGGCTCGTCGTCACCGCGCTGGTGTCGGGCGCGGTCGCGCGGTGGGTCCACCGCTGTGCCGAGGACCGCGCGGGGACGGTCATGGTCTACCTCCTCGGGACCCACGTCCTCATCGCGGTGGTCCTCATGGCCGAACTGGTGACGCCGTCGCTGGGAGTCAGACTCGCGCTGTCGGGCGTCTGGTACTTCTTCGTGCTGACGAACCCGGTCGCGTTCTTCCTGCTCGCGGTCTACTACACCGGCCGGGAGCACTGGCTGACGCGTCCCGTGCTGGCGGCGCTGAGTGCGTTCGCTCTCCTGGTCGCGGCGACGGTCGCGACCAACCCCGTCTTCAACGTCCTGTTCACCGACGCGGAACTGGCGGCCGAGCCGTTTCTTCACCTCTCGGTGACGCCGACGCCGTTCAACGTGGCGTTCCTCGCGGGGTCCTGGCTCTTCACCCTCGCCGGGTTCGGGCTCCTGTTCCGGATGGCGCTGTTCTCGCGCCGGGCGTCGCGCTGGCAACTGGTCGCGCTCCTGGTGGGAATGGGATCGATGATCGCTTCCGTCCCGCTCTCCGTCTCGTCGTCGGTCCCCGTCAGGAACTTCCCGTACGGGATCTACGTCGCCGCAGTGTTTGCGGTGCTGGTCGCCGTCGCTCTGTTCCGGAGTCGGCTGTTCGGGGTCGCCGCTATCGCCCGGGACTCCATTTTCGAGTCCGTCGGCGAGGCCGTCGTGGTCATCGACTCCCGTCGCCGGATCGTCGACTTCAACGCGGCGGCGGCGGGCCTGTTCCCCGCCATCGCGTCCGAGGTGGGATCGGGGCTGGGCGAGGCGTACCCGGAACTGGTCGGTTCCGCCGACCTCGGGGACGACTCGCCGGCCGCGAACACGTTCGAATCGGTCGTGGTCGACGACGACTCGCCGTTCGTCGGGTCGCTCCGCAGGTCGGTCGACGGCGAGGAGCGGACGTTCAGCGTCACCGCTTCCGAAGTCACCAGGGGCGACAGGATCAGGGGGTACGGCCTCGTCTTCCGGGACGTCACCCCGGTGATGGACTACGCGACCGAACTGGAGCGGGAGACCGAGCGCCTCGAGCAGTTCGCGAGCGTCCTCAGCCACGACCTGCGGAACCCGGTCCAGATCGCGGCCGGCCGCCTCCAGCTCGAACTCGACGAGCGCGACAGCGCGAACCTCGAAACCGCGTTCGCTGCCGTCGAACGGATCGAGACGACGATCGACGACCTGCTCGCGTTAGCCCGCGAGGGCGACCGGATCCGCGACCCGGAGCCCGTGTCGCTCGCGTCCGCCGTTTCCGACGCGTGGGAGACCACCGACTCCCGGGGCGTGGCGCTGACCGTCGCGGTCGACGATGATTTCCGGCTGGTCGCCGACCGCTCACGGCTCCTGACGCTCCTGGAGAACCTCTTTCGGAACGTCGCCGACCACGGCGGCGACCGGGCCACCGTCGGGGTCCTCGAGGACGGGTCCGGCTTCTTCGTCGCGGACGACGGCCCGGGGTTCTCGGCGGCGGACAGCGACCGTCTGTTCGAGTACGGCTACTCGACGGCCGCCGACGGGACGGGACTGGGGCTCGCCATCGTCGCGTCGGTCGCCGAAGCACACGGCTGGTCGGTCTCCGTGACCGATAGCGAGGAGGGGGGTGCCCGGTTCGAGGTCACCGGGGTCGAACGGGTCGGCGCGGACGGATCGTCGGATAGGACCGGCGAAACCGACTGGACTGCCGGGGCTGGCGTCGACGCGTCTGGTGAAGGTGACGCCGACGAAACGACGGGCGGCGCCGACGCGACGACGGAGCGGGACGCCGACCCGACCAAACAGACGACGAACCCCGATACGTCCCCGTAGACGGGCGGCCTCATCGCCGGTAGGGGCGGAACTGACCGGACGGACGCCCGGTGTTCGGCGGCAGTCGCGCCCCGCACCCGCGGTTCAGAAGCCGAGAAGTGGGGAAGGTCAGGAACCGAGGAGCGGCAGGTTCAACCCGGTCTCGAGGGCGTCCTCGCGGACCGCCGTCGCCGTGTGTTCGGCGCTGATGAGACACATCGGGACGCCGATGCCGGGCGTCGTGAACCCGCCGACGTAGTAGAGGTCCTCCAGCGGGCCGCGGTGGCTCGGCCGGAGCGGCCCGGTCTGGAAGAGAGTGTGTGCGAGCCCCAGCGCGGTCCCCTCTGGCGCGTTGACCTGCTCGGCGTAGTCGGAGACGCAGGCCTCGCGTTCGACGACGATCCGGTCCCGCAGGTCGACGCCGGTGTGCTCGGCTAGGTCCGAGAGCACCTGCTCCCTGAACCGCTCGCGCGTCGCGTCGTCGTCCTCCAGGCCGGGCGCGACGGGTACCAGGATCACTACCGCCTCACACCCGTCGGGCGCGACCGTGTCGTCGGTTTCGGAGGGGACGTTCACGTAGTAGGACGGGTCGTCGGGCCAGGCCGGGTCGTCGAAGATCTGCCGGAAGTGGTCGTCCCAGTCAGTCGGCAGGACGAGGGTGTGGTGTTCCAGCGGGTCGACGTCTCCCTCCACGCCGAGGTACAGCATGTACGCTGACGGGGCGTAGGTCCGGTCGCCCCAGTAGTCGCCGCTACGCGGACTCGCGCCGTCGGCCAGCAGGTCCCGTTCGACGTGTGCAGGGTTGGCGTTGCAGACCACGCGGTCGCTGTGGCGGCGCCCGGCGTCCGTCTCGACCGCGAGTCCGCCCGAATCGCCGCCCGACCGGGCGATCCGGGTCACGGTCGTCCCGGTCTCGAAGTCCACGTCGCGTTCGCGCCCGAGTTCGACCAGCCCCTCGACGACGCTGTACATCCCGCCCTGCGGGTAGAACACGCCGAGGTTGAAGTCGACGTGGGCCATGAGGTTGTACAGCGCGGGCGTGTTGTGGGGCGCCCCGCCGAGGAACACGAGCGTGTACTGGACGAGCTGGCGGAGCTTCGGGTGGTCGAAGTACGAGGCGGCGTGGCCCTCCATCTTCCCGAGCAGGGAGAGCCCGCGGGCGGACCTGAACACGTCCCAGTCGACGTAATCGCGCAGCCGGGGCCGGTCCTCGTAGACGAACCGGTCCATCCCGACCCGGTACGTGTACTCCGCCTCGTCCAGGTACGCCCGGAAGGCGTCGCCGGCGCCGTCCTCGTAGGACTCGAAGAGTTCGGCGACCTCGCCGGGGTCGTCGGGGACGTCGACCCGGTCGCCGTCCTTCCAGACGATCCGGTAGTGGGGGTCGAGCCGTTCGAGCGCGTAGTACTCGCTCGGGTCCTCGCCGAAGTGCCCGAAGTACCGCTCGAAGACGCCCGGCATCAGGTACCACGACGGGCCCGAGTCGAAGGTGAACCCCTCGGCCTCGATCCGGTTGGCCAGGCCGCCCAGGCGGTCGTTCTTCTCGAGGAGTGTCACGTCGGCGCCCATCTCTGCGAGGTACGGCGCCGTCGCGAGCCCGCCGAACCCCCCGCCGACGACCGTCACGGATTCGCCTGCCAGCGGCTCTCCCGTCAGCGCCGGTCCGTCCGGCGTCGAATCGCTCGCCGTCATGTCCGGCACTGACGGCCGGAGGTACATAATCGCCCATCCCAACATATGCGATCCCCCTCGGTCCTCCACGGATCGAAGCCGCCAGATTTATTGTAGGGTGTAAAGTACGCTTTACTGTAAAGGAGGCTTTACACATGACCAGAACAGCGTTCACGGAAGCGTACTCGGAACGGACGACCCGACTGTTGTACTACGGCGCGTTCGTCGCGCTCGGGCTCGCGGTCGGCGGCGTGTTCGTCGTCGCCGGCGAGGCCGCGGGTGCCGTCGCGCTGGTCGCGCTCGTCGTGCTCGGAAACGTCGCCGGCCGACAGTACAGTCCGGTCACTGTCGACGAACGCGACGAGTACGTCCATCGAGCGGCGAGTGCGCGCACGGTAGAGGTCGTCGGCGTCGTCGGGGGGCTGCTCGTCGCGGGCGCAGTGGTGCTCGACGCGTTCGACGTGTACGCGCGCCCCGAGTGGGCGATGCCGCTCGGCTGGGCGGTCGCAGTCCTGTACCTCGTGTACGGCGGCATGCGGCTGTACGAGCGGTACTACTGACGATGGACAACGACCTCCGGGAACGGCGCGAAGGCCGCGGGCTGAGCCAGGGCGACCTCGCGGACGCGGTCGGCGTGACCCGCCAGACGATAAACGCCATCGAGCGCGACCGCTACGACCCGTCGCTGGAACTGGCGCTGAAGCTCGCGGCGCTGTTCGACTGCGCGGTCGACGAGATGTTCTCGCCCGAGCGGTCGGACTGGGATCTTCCCGCTGACGACGCCCCGTGACGTGGCCGCCCTCCGCACTCGCCGGTCGCCCGCTGACGCTGGTGCCGTCCGAACTCGCCGGTTGCCCGCTGACGCCGGTACCCTCCCGAACTCGTCGGCTCTCTCACCGTCAATCCGCGTGGGTCTCGCGCCGTGACACGCGGTCTCAGCCGGGCCCAAACGGTTTGACGCGCTCGCCCGAACGGCGGGTATGGTCGACGCCCGCGAGTACCACGAGGAGACGAAACACTCGCCCCGGAGCGTTCGCGAGGACTCGTTCCGCCTCGACCGCTCGAACCGGCCCCGCCCGTACAAGGTCTACGAGGGTCTGCCGCGCGTCCCCGCCGCCGAACCGGCCTCCGTCGAGACGCCGGTGCTCGAAGCCGTCGCGACGGCCGGTTCCGACCCGCCGCCCGGGGCGGTGGCTGACTCGGCCCGCGGCGGTTCCGGCGCCGGTTCCGACGCCGGCCCCGGCTCCGGCCCGGACCGCGACCCCGACGTCGACGCGCTCTGCTACCACGCCACCGGCGTCACGAAGGAACTCGAACGCCGGGGGCAGTCCATGCGCTTTCGCGCCGCGGCGTGCACGGGGAAGCTGTACCACGTCGACCTCTACGCGGTGACCGGCGACTGCGGCCGGTTCGACCCGGGCGTCTATCACTATGACCCCGAGGGCGACGCCTTCGACGTGCTCCGGGAGGGCGACTACCGGGGCGTCCTCGCCGCCGCGGCGGGAGGTCACGAGGGAGTGGCGAACGCCCCCGTGACGTTCGTCGCCGCCTCGGAGTGGTGGCGCAATGCTTGGAAGTACCGGTCCCGGACCTACCGCCACGCCTTCTGGGACTCCGGGACGATCCTCGCCAACCTGCTGGCGGCCGCCCACGGCGCGGGCCACCGGGCGGAAGTCGTCGCGGGGTTCGCGGACGACCCGGTCGCCGACCTGCTCGGCCTCGACCCCGACGAGGAGGCGCCGCTCGAACTCGTGCCCGTCGGGAGCGGCGACCCCGTCCCCGGGTCGGCCGGTGGCGCTGGAGATCACGACCCCGGCGCGCCGGACGACGCGGGCGACGGCGCGGCCGATCCGGTGGCTGTCGACCCGATAGCGCCCGAGACGATTCCTCCGTCCGACCGGATCGTCGAGTACCCGCTGGTGCCCGACGCGTGGCGACAGAGCCGCCTCGACCGCGGCGAGGTGGACGCGTTGCGGGACCGCTTCGCCGTCGGGGGTCCGGGTGACGGAGTGGCTGTTGCCGAGGACGCCGGCGACGGCGAGTGGGTCGAACTGGACCCGGTGGACGCCGACACCGCGTCGGCCCGGCCGGTCACCGCGACCGTCGAGCGGCGGGGGTCCCTCCGCGAGTACAGCCGAGACCCCGTAAGCGCCCGGAAGGTCGCGACCGTGTTCGACCGCGCGCTCGGGGGCCTCCCGGTCGACTGCTTCGGACCGGGGCGAGTCGACGGAATCCTCGACTACTACTGTCTCGTCCTCGGAGTCGAGGGGGTCTCGACCGGCACGTACCAGTACCACCCCGACGAGACGGCCCTGGAGCGGGTCGGCGACGCCGACCGCGAGACCGCGGGCCGCCTCGCCCTCGACCAGTCGGTCGTCGGCGACGCCGCGGTGAATGTCTACTGTCTGGCCGACCTGGACCGGGTCGTCGAGTGCGCGGGGGACCGGGGGTACCGGCTGGCCCAGCTCGCTGGCGGGCTCGCGCTCGGCCGGCTCTACCTCGCGACCTACGCCCACCTGTCGCTGGGCGGGCGCGGGTTCACGTTCTACGACGACCTCGTCACCGACCACCTCGCGCCCCGGGGCGCCGACCACACGCCGATGACGCTGTTCGCGTTCGGATCGCCCCCCGCGTAGCCGGGCGGGCCCGGGCCGGCGCGGGGCCAGGACTCGCCCACGCTCGGAGGCTGGTCCCGGGGCGGCCCGGGGCGGAGCCGTTCATCCGTTCCCCCGAGTCGTCGCCGTTCCCGACTGTCCCGCCGGGGGACCCCCCACAGTTGGGGCTGTGGTGCGCCCCGTCGTCGGGGGTGTAATTCGGGTGACGCCACGAGCGTGGCGAGAATGAACCCTTATATGGCCCCCGACTCAAGGTAACCCACGATAACGAGCCATGAGTAACCCATGGATTGCCATCGGGGCACTGGCGCTGGTCGCGGTTCTCATCCCCCTCGCGATGATCGGGGTATCGGCGCTGTTGCGCCCGAGCGTACCTGAACAGGGGAAACGAGCCGTCTACGAGAGCGGCGAGATCCCGACGGGCGACACGCGCATCCGCTTCAACATCCAGTATTACATGGTCGCGCTGTTGTTCGTCGTCTTCGACGTCGAGACCGTCCTCATCTTCCCGTGGACGGTCATCTACAGCGACGCGGTGACCGAAGTCGGGCTGGTCAAGGCGCTCGCCCCGATGCTCGTGTTCATCGGCGTCCTCGTCGTCGGGCTGGGCTGGGCGTGGCGCAACGGCGCCGTCAAGTGGGTCCGCAGCCCGCGGGCCACCCGAGCCACAGCGGAGGGCGAGAGATGAGCAGCGACCGCCCGAAGACGGGAGACCTCGAATCGACCCAGGAGGCCCGGATGGGCGAGGGGGTCGACAGCCGGTTCAACTCGAAGCTCCGGGAGGCGTTTGGCTCCTCGCCGTTCATCCTCACGAAGTTCGACGCGTTCATGAACTGGGTCCGGGGCTCCTCGATGTTCATGCTCCAGTTCGGGATCGCCTGCTGCTCGATCGAGATGATGCACACCTACGCGGTCAAGCACGACCTCGACCGCTTCCACGCGGGGGTGCCGCGCGCCTCGCCGCGCCAGGCCGACGTCATCATCGTCCCCGGCACCATCGTCTCGAAGTTCGCGCCCCGGATGAAGCGCGTCTACGACCAGATGCCCGAGCCGAAGTTCGTCGTCTCCATGGGTTCCTGCACTATCTCGGGCGGCCCGTTCCAGGAGGGGTACAACGTCATCAAGGGGGCCGAGGAGGTCATCCCCGTGGACATCCACGTCCCGGGCTGTCCGCCCCGGCCGGAGGCGCTCGTCTACGGCGTCGCCAAACTCCAGGAGCGGATCGCCCACGGCGAGTCCGCGCCCGTGACGGTCAAACCGTACGAACTGGAGGAGTTCGGCGACCTCGAACGGGACGAGCTGGTCCAGAAGCTCGCCGACGAGATCGACGAGGACGACCTCGTCATGCGGTACAACTGGTCTGATTCGCCATGACAGGGTGTTCGACATGAGTCTGGAAGAACCGGAGTCCGACGTCGAGCCGGCCGCGGAGACCGCCGTCGGCGTCGCCGAGGACGGCCTCGACTACGACGAACTCGCGGCGCTCGTCGGCGACGACCTCCTCGACCGCGAGGAGCACGTCAACGCCGAGGGGTTCGTGGTCCGCCCGGACGACGTCCAGGACGTCCTCTTCGACCTGCGCGACGAGGCGGGGTTCGACCACCTCTCGTGTGTGACCGCACAGGAGTACGACGACCGCTACGAGTCGATCTACCACCTCAAGAAGTACGACGACCCCACCCAGGAGCTGTCGGTCGTGGTCCCCTCGCCCAAGGACGACCCGCACAACCAGACCGCCGAGCCGGTCTACCGGACGGCGGACTGGCACGAGCGCGAGGCCTACGACCTGGTGGGGATCGAGTACGACGGCCACCCCGACCTCCGGCGGATCCTGCTTCCCGAGACGTGGCAGGGCCACCCGCTGAGCCGGGACTTCGACGAGGAGCAGCCACAGATCGTCACGCTGCGCGAGCACGCCAACCCGCTGCAGGAGGACCACCGCGCCGACGACGCGGACACGATGTTCGTCAACATCGGGCCCCACCACCCGGCGACACACGGCGTCCTCCACATCAAGACGGTGCTGGACGGCGAACAGGTCGCAGACGTCGAACCCGACGTCGGCTACCTCCACCGCTGCGAGGAGCAGATGTGCCAGCAGGGCACCTACCGCCACCAGATAATGCCCTACCCCGACCGCTGGGACTACATCTCCTCGGGGATCCTCAACGAGTGGGCCTACGCCCGGGCGGCAGAGGATCTGGCCGACATCGAGGTGCCCGAGTACGCGCAGGTCATCCGGACGATGTCCGCGGAGCTGTGCCGGATCGCCAGCCACATGATCGCCGTCGCCACGTTCGGGCTGGACGTGTACGGCGACTTCACGGCGATCTTCATGTACGCGATCCGCGACCGGGAGGTCGTCCAGAACATCCTGGAGGACCTGACCGGACAGCGGCTGATGTTCAACTACCTCCGGCTGGGCGGGGTCGCCTGGGACATCCCCGAGCCCCGGGAGGAGTTCTTCGAGAAGACGCGGGATTTCCTCGACGAACTGCCCGACAGGCTCGCCGAGTACCACGACCTCATCACCTCGAACGAGATCTTCCAGCTCCGGTGTGTCGACACGGGGGTCCTGCCGCCGGAGACCGCCAAGCAGTACGGCGCGACCGGGCCGGTCGCGCGCGGGTCGGGCATCGACTACGACCTGCGGCGCGACGACCCCTACGGCTACTACGACCAACTGGACTGGGACGTCGTCACCGAGGACGGCTGTGACAACTACTCGCGGGTCCTCGTCCGCATGCGCGAGGTCGAGCAGTCGGCGCGCATCATCGAGCAGTGCGTCGACCTGCTGGAGGACTGGCCCGAGGACGAGCGCGAGATCCAGTCGAACGTCCCCCGGACGCTCCGCCCGGACCCCGACACGGAGATCTACCGGGCCGTCGAGGGCGCCAAAGGCGAACTCGGCATCTACATCCGGTCTGACGGCACCGACAAACCCGCCCGCTTCAAGATCCGGAGCCCCTGCTTTTCGAACCTGCAGACGCTGCCCGAGATGGCCGAGGGCGAGTACGTCCCGGACATGGTCGCGTCGCTGGGTAGTCTCGACATCGTGCTCGGGGAGGTGGACCGCTGATGCAGTCCGGGACGACCACCGTCGACACGCTGGTCGACGCACTCGGACTGGACGCCTACGGCGTCGCGGGGGAGGCGCTCGCCGCGCTGGTCGTCGCGACCGTCGTCGGGTCGTTCGTCCTCGCGAACACCGCCGTCGCCGGGCCGTGGGCCAAGCGGAAGATCACCGCGGCGTTCACCGACCGCATCGCCGTCAACCGGGTCGGCCCCTACGGCATCCTCACCATCGTCGTCGACTCCGTGCGGATGCTCTCGAAGGAGCTCATCGTCCCCGAGGGAGTCGACCGGCCCGCCTGGGACCTGGCGCCGATCGTCATCGCCAGTTCGGCGCTGCTGGGGTTCGCAGTGATCCCGATGGGGAACGGGCTCCAGCTGGCCGACCCCGAGGTCGGTCTGGCGTACGTGTTCGCCGTCGCCTCGATCGCGTCGCTCGGGCTGCTCATGGCCGGTTACTCCGCGAACAACAAGTACTCGTTCCTCGGCGGGCTGCGCGCCGTCGCCCAGAACCTCGCCTACGAGATCCCGCTCGTGCTGACGGGGGCGTCGGTCGTCATCTTCACGGGCTCGCTCCAGATGTCCGAGATCGTCGCCGCCCAGCAGGGGACGCTGGTCGGTCCCATCCCGCAGTGGTTCGCCTTCGTCAATCCGTTCGCGTTCGTGCTCTTCCTGGCGGCGAACATGGCCGAGGTCGGCCGCAACCCGTTCGACATCCCCGAGGCGCCCACCGAGATCGTCGCCGGCTACCAGACCGAGTACTCGTCGGTGTACTTCGTCCTCGTCTACCTCGGCGAGTTCATCCACATCTTCCTCGGCGGCGCGATCATCGCGACCATCTTCCTCGGCGGCCCCGCCGGACCGGTCCTGCCGGGGATCGTCTGGTTCCTGATCAAGATCTGGGCCGTGTTCCTGCTCACCCAGTGGACCCGCTCGGCGGTCCCCCGGGTCCGGATCGACCAGCTCATCCAGATCGGCTGGAAGGGCATGCTGGTGCTCTCCTTTGCGAACCTCGTCCTGACGGCCGTCATCGTCGGGGTGATCTCGGCGTGACGCTCTCTCTCCCGGCCACAGGGTCGCGCTGGTCGGACCGGTCGACCGCGACGCCCGCCCACGCAGGGTCGGGCACGACTCCCAACCACGGTGATCCACGATGCTAGGCGTCCTCAAGTCAATGGCGACGACGATGAAACACGCGCTGGACGGCAACACGTTCACCGTCCAGTATCCCGAGGAGGAGCCGGAGGTCAGCCCCCGGTTCCGCGGCGTCCACAAGTGGAGCCAGGAGCGGTGCATCTGGTGTCGGCAGTGCGAGAACGTCTGTCCCAACGACAC